>NZ_RQFG01000019.1:336918-673837 GCF_004769235.1 Leptospira kanakyensis
TTAGAGGCACTCAGAATGTCAGCTTCCGTAGGCATTAAAATTTTAAAATTTTGAATTTCCACATTGGGAAGAACTGCCGGAATTTCCTTTTTTTTCACAAAGGGAAAACTAAGAGAATCTTTTCCTAGAAGTTGCCATTGTTTAGGAATGGGAATTTTCATATTTCCTTCCGCACTTACCTCTAACAAAGGTTTGTCTGGAAATTTTTTATAAAGATTTAGTAAGTCAGTATATTTTAGTTTCACTTCCAGTGGGAGTTGTTTTGTTTTTTTCCCTTCTATGGCGCCTAAGTCTGTTTTGATTTGGGAAAGTTTTAAACCTTCAATTTTAATGTCCATATCTAATAAAGAACTAGGGAGAGAAACTGGATATGGATTCTCTACAGAGGTAACCACGTTTAGAGTGATGTCTGTAAAGGTGATACTTTTGATTGATAAAGAATCAAAGTCAAAAGTAGGAGTTGGGATTTTGTCTTGGATCACACCAAGGACGGAACATTGGAAAGTAAAAATAGAAAGGATGAGGGGAAGGGCCAATTTCATCCCAGAAATTTCTCCTGGAATGAATCCTTTGTCAAGTGAATTGGAGTTTCAATATGACTGGTGCATGGTCGGAGAGGACTGGTTCTTTAGCGATTGCCACAGATTCGAGTTTGTACTTAGGAGATTTTGTAATGAAAAAGTAATCAATCCTCCAACCCTTATTATTTTTCCGGGCTTGGAACCGGTAGGTCCACCATGAATAGTCATCTTTCGTTTCTGGCTGTAACACCCGGTAACAATCTAAAAATCCAGAATCTAAAAACTTAGAAACCCAGGCCCTTTCTTCTGGAAGGAATCCTGAACTTTTTTGGTTCCCTTTGGGGTTGTGGATATCGAGATCGGTATGGGCAATGTTGACATCACCGCAGACAATCAGTGGTTTTTTCTTTTTTGTATAGGGTACTGCTAGGTCAAAGAAGGAATCTAAAAACTTGTACTTTACTTTTTGTCTTTCTTCTCCGCTCGTTCCCGATGGAAAATAGAGATTCCAGAGAAAAAAATCGGGATATTCCAGAAGAATGGATCGTCCTTCGCTTGTATAAATTCCGTCTCCAAAACCTACCGCGACCGATTTTGGTTTTAATTTGGTAAGCACCGCAGTTCCGCTGTACCCCGGTTTTTCTGCCAGGCAAGAATGCACCGAATATCCTAAATTTCGAAACTCTTCTCGGTCAATTTCTGTCGCAGGGGCCTTCGTTTCTTGGAAACAAATAATGTCAGGATTTTCGTGACGTATAAATTCGAGTAAACCTTTGCTCAAACTAGAGCGAATTCCGTTGCAATTTAACGTAATGATTTTCATCTAGAATTGAGATCGATTGTATGGCGTAATAAGTCGATACTAAAACTGGTATGATAGAAATTTCCGCAGAAATACCGTTCCTACGAACGTCCAAACTGGCATTTCTACTCTGGGATGAATCTCCTGGCAGTTTAGAAACTTGGGATTGGAACGAGGGGCTATCTATATTCTTTCAAACTCGGCGTGCCGGGGAATTGGAGTTCCGATTTGGTCCCCCTCTCTGGGGAATTCCCACAGATACAAACCGTATCGAGTTTCCTTTTGTCTCCATTCATAATATTTCGACAAATAAGTATTTAGCTTCCGAATTATCAAAGTTAGGGGAAGATAAAACTATTTATGTTTTGATCCCAAGAGGCCTTGAGTTAGAAGCTCGGTCTGTTTTTGCCCGTTTGGAATACCTTTGGGACGACAAAGTTTCTTTTGATCGCATCACTCATAAATTTGGTCTTACTGGAAAAACCAGTTCAGTTGCAGAAACCGTTCATTCAAATCAGAATGGCAGTAAAAAAAATTCGGTAAGTTTTCCTCCTTTAGAAATTGTAGGAAGGTTTAGTCGAAAAAAGGAAAATGTTTTAGTTACTGCCGGCGGTATTGATTCTGAGTTAACCGAAGGAAAAGAAAATTTAGAATACGAAGCCAAAGAAGAAATTTCCCCTGAGAATGATTCACCTAACCATCCTTATGATTTGATAGAATCATCTTTTTCGGAGGCGGAAACCAATGGGAAAGAAACACCTAAGGTAGACAAAGTTTCCGAACCAAAACCAGCCGAAGTGGTGGTTTCACAGGAAGATGCAACTTTAGATGGATCCTCCAATACAAAGTTTTCCCTCCAACTAAAAATGATGGGAGTCATCAGTTTTCTTTTTGCTTTATCCGTTGGAGTGATTATCTTTTTTGCATCGTTTTATTTTAAAAGATCCATTGAACTTCAGTTACGTGCAAATAATATACGAATTGCAGAAATTATTGGTTCGAAGGTTAAATCCGATATCTTAGGGGTTGTGGAAAAGGGACGACAAATTGCGATCACTCTCACGACCCAAGGCCTTCCAGAAGCAGAACGCAGACTTCTCATCAAAACATTTTTTCAGAACGACCAAGAGTTTATCTATCTAGGGATTTTTGAACGAAAAGAAAACACCCTCATCATGAAACGTGAAGTTTTTAATGAGGAGGAACTTAAAAAAAGTTCTGTTACCGAAGAAGATTTTCACAATGTTGTGAACCGTAATCGAGATGCACTTGCCGAAGCCTTTAATGGCCAAGCAGTACTTCTAAACTCAAGTCCTGGATTCCAAGAACCATCGTTTGCCATTGCCATTCCCACTGCTGAGAATGGAGAATTAGACAATGCACTAGTGATGATTGTTAAGTTAAACAAAATCATTGGTGCTTTTTCAAAAAAAGGAATCGAAACAACTTTTATGGTAAACGGGTATGGGACGGCCCTTGCTCATCCAAAAGAAGACCTAATCCTAGCTGCTACCGATCTTGCCTCTATGCCCATCGTAAAATCGATGTTAACAAATGCTTCCAACACAGGGCAAATGAGTTATTTGGATGAAGAACTTGGTGGTTCTTATCTAGGATCCTTCCAAAAGATTGGATTTGCGGATGCGGGAGTCATTACCATTGTTTCGGAAGAAAAGGCTTTTGCAGATGTTTATAAAAGCCAAAAAACAAATCTCTACATTGCCGGGATTGGCCTCTGTGCGGCTCTCATCTTTGTATTTTTCTTTTCGAAAACAATTACCAAACCTGTATTACAACTGCTATCAGCCACTTTAGAAATCGCGAAAGGTAATTTTAAAATTGGAATCAAACCTACCACTCAAGATGAGGTTGGGCTTCTCACCAAATACTTCATTGATATGGGGCAAGGTTTGGAAGAAAGAGAAAAGGTCAAAAATATCCTCGGAAGTATGATTGATCCTGTGGTGGTACAAGAGGCCATGGTGGATTTGGCTGCTTTGAAACGAGGGTCAGAGACTCATATCACAGCCTTCTTTTCTGATGTGGCTAGTTTTTCTACCATTTCCGAACAGTTAAAATCTGCGGATTTAGCAGCTCTTTTGAATGAGTATCTTTCTGCGATGACCATCCTTCTTAAAAAACATGAAGGTGTTTTGGATAAATACATTGGAGATGCGATTGTCGGAATTTTTAATGCCCCAGTTCCTGTTTTGGATCATGAGTTAAAAGCAGCAAGGGCCAGTGTAGATATGGTGATGAAACTTGCTGAGTTACGAGAGTATTGGACAGCCAATAATCTTTATTCGAAAGAAGCGCAAGTGATGGATGCTCGGATTGGTTTGAATTCAGGACCAGCTAAGGTTGGTTTTATGGGTACTGATGCCCTCGCGTCTTATACGATGATGGGTGACACAGTGAATCTTGCTGCCCGATTGGAGGCTGCAGGTAAGGATTATGGGGTGAACATCCTCATCACCGATCCCATTCGTGATTCCATCCAGGGCGAAATGGTCACTCGTTATTTGGATTTAGTACGTGTGAAAGGAAAAAACGAACCAGTAAAAATTCATGAGCTGATTGGTTACCGTTCCCTCATCACTCCGGGTCAATTAGAAGCAGCTGAGATTTATGAGTCTGGATTTAATGCTTACTTAAATCGGGATTGGGGAAAGGCGATTCAACTTTTTACAAATTCAGAAAAAGCCAAAGGCCATAAAGATAAATCCAGTCGAATGCTCATTGAACGTTGTGAAGAATATAAATTAAATCCGCCGGAGTCCAGTTGGGATGGTGTGTTCACAAGGACACATAAATAAATTCTATGAGATGGTTAAACGATACAAGGTTTGTGGTTTCCTCACTTCTTTTGCTCATCCTTGTATTTTCATACCTTCTTTATCGAAACTTAAACAATCGATTCAATGATTCCACAAGTCCTACCATTGGGGTCATTACTTTCAAAAATAAAACAGTACTCCGGAAATACAATGATGCTGTGGTTTGGGATTTGATTGAATCCAAAACTGAGGTTAAAAACAGAGATACAATTCGTACCGAAGGCCTATCGGATGCCGTACTTACTTTAAATGATGGAACAAAAATCAATATTTCAGAAAATTCCATGATCCTCTTGGATATCTCTGATAAAAATATTAATATTAATTTTGCTTATGGATCTTTTGAAGCGGCTCGTGAAGGAACGGTTTCTGGGGATATGAAAATGAACATCACCGCCGGAGACAAAACTGTCGAAGTGGCAAAGGGTGATGTCAAACTTGATAAAACCAAATCAGAACTAAATATCAAAGTGGATCAGGGAGAAGCAAAACTCACATCCAATGGAAAAGAAGAAACCATCGCCAAAGACCAAATTGCCAATGTCACTGATTCCGGAGTGAAAGTTGGAAAACCAGTGTTTCGACTGGTTTTACCTGAAGATAGAAAGAATGTACTGTCAGAATCTGGATCGGAAAAAATTCAATTTTCTATTTCTGGTTGGAAACCTGATTCGGCAAAACAATCAAACCCCACTATTGAAATTTCACTTTTTCCTGATTTTTCAAAATCACTAATTAAAGAGAAATTAACAACTGCTAATATTTATAAAAAATTGAATTCAGGTTCTTATTATTGGCGTCTTTCTTATGAGGATCCAAGTAACAAATCCAAACTGACCACAGAAGTGTTTCAATTTAGGATTTTGAGTGATCCTGGGCTTCGCTTTTTTAGTCCAAAACCAAATGAAGTTTTTTCATTCACAAGAGAAACTCCTGTAGTTCGATTTGTTTGGAATCCTTTAGATCTTTATTCTTCTTATACTGTACAAATTGCAAAGGATAACGATTTTACAGAAGGTTTAGTTTCAAAACAAACTCAAAACCAATCGTTAGCTTTTGATTCTTTAAAAGAGGGAAATTATTTTGCAAGGATCCAAGCAAAATCAAATCTCCCGGGAATCGCCGAAAAATCTTCACCAATCTTAAGTTTTCAAGTATTGAAAAAAATAGATACCTCTCCACCGGAATTATTGGAACCGGCAAAAGGCAAAACATTTGCAGAAGAACAAACCAAATCACAACTTTTCTTTTCTTGGAAAGACGACAAAGACTTTAGTGGATATGAATGGGAACTAAGTTCTGACTCGAATTTCCAATCCAAATTAAAATCAGAAAGTACGAAAAATAATTTTTTAAAACTCACTGGTGGACTGGGGCTCGGGACATACTTTTGGAGGGTCAAAGGAATGATCGGTAACGGAAATTCCCTCGATTCAAAATCGGGTTCCTTTACCGTGATTGCCAAAGAAGAAATGGAATTAATTGCACCAGCAAACGGTGCTGAGGTGGAAGTTGATGACAGATCCACAGCCATCCTAAAGTGGAAAAAATTAACAGGCAAAACTAGTTATGAAGTGGAGATTGCAAAAGAAGCCGATTTCCAACCAGTTTTGATAAAAGAAACCGTATCAGGAAATTATTTTGAATTTAAATCCAAAGATTTAGGACGTTTCTTTTGGCGAGTGCGACCTACCGGTTCGGATTCAGATACAAGTGCGACTCGCAATTTCCAATTGATATCCAATATGGAGCCCCCAAGTCTAACCACTCCCACAAGAAATGAAACTATCGATTTGTTTACTAGAAACTCTATCCTTTTCACCTGGAAAACAGTGGATAAGGTTTCCGGATACCGGATTCGTTTGATTGATATTTCTGGAATTAGAGAGAAACAGATTTTAAGTGAACGTGTAGGAACCACCAAACTACAGTTTAGTGACATTCAAAAACTCAACGTGGGTAGATTCCGTTGGGAAGTGGCGGCCTTATACAAACAATCCGATGGATCGGAAAAAGAGTCTGCTTATAACAAACAGGATTTTTTCATTTCTGTTCCGGAACTAAAAGTCCCTAAAATCCTTACTCCAGGAAAGATTTATGTGGAATAAATACCTTTCCTATCTATTGATTTTTTTCTTTTTAGGTTCTTCTGTATTTTCAGAAAATACGGGGGAAGAAGTGGTACAACACCAACTACGGTGGATGGATGTAGATGGGGCCACTGCTTATGTTTTAGAAATTAAAAATTCCAGCGGGTATCTAGTTCTTTCGGAAAAAGTAAATGGAACTAGCTATGATTTGGTCAATTATACATCCGGAATTTATGAACATCGAGTGGCAGTTGTAAACAAACTCGGTAAAGTAGGAAGTTATTCTGACTGGGTCAAGTTTGAGGTTGTGGTTTCCAAAGTTCCTACACTGACTAAGGATTCTGTATTTTCAGTATCGAAAGAAGAAAAGGAAAAAGTATTTTTACTAGAGGGAAAGGATTTTATCCATCCCATGAAAGTTTATATGGTGACAGGTGGGAAAAGAATCCTTGCTAAAAAAGTTACGATTGAATCAGACTCTGTTGCCAAAGCCACCTTTGCCGTGGATGCCGATACGGATACAGGGATTTATGATTTAGTTTTAGAGAATCCAAGGAATAAAGTTCTTACCGCAAAACAACGAGTTGTTTTGTCTGATTCAAAAGAAAAGGCTGCGATTTTTGCCGCAAGACAAGAACGAATTGTTCGAAAGGAAATTCCCGAAGATTATTATGAAACTCCGTACTTTTCAACTCTTTGGCGTTCGACGGTAATGCCTGGTTGGGGCCAAAAATACATCGATGGAAAAAATTGGAAAGTTTATGTTTATCCTCTTGTTGCCGTGTCTGCAATTGCCGTTTATGCGAGCTCTTATAACAAATTTATCGCTGCTCGATCCGATTACCAATCGGCTGTCCTTCTTGGTGCCGTCCTTGCAGAAAGACAAGATGCGCAAGCTCTATGGTTAATCAATCGAACCAATGCAGAATCTAAGTTCAATGCCGCTAAAACGGAGTTAGGTGTGATCCAGGCGGGAGCCGGGGTTTTAGGAGTGTTTTTAATCTATAATATTGTAGACTCTTATTTTTCGGCCAAACGAAACGTAGCCAATATGGAACCAGGATTTCCTTTGGGTGAGTCAACAAAACGAATCCAAGCAAATGTTACTTCTGAAGCAGGTTGGAACCAATCAAAATTTGCCTATGAATACGGGTCAAGATACCAAATCGAATTCTCTTCACGTTTCTGACAAAAAGCTTGTTTAGGGAAGGACTTCCTTCCAAGCTGATTTTATGCCGATTCCCATCCTTCGATGTGACAAAAACACAAACCAAACCTTTGAACGTTTCCTCGCAGGCGCCAAAGAGGATTTAAGTTCTGCTACAGAAAAAATCCTTCCGATTTTAGAGGCTGTCAGAACGAGAGGGGATCAGGCACTCCTTGAATTGACTGAGAAGTTTGACGGCATCAAACTAAGTTCTGTAACCCTCGATCCGCATTCCATCCAAACCAATCTTGATCCAAAAATTAAAGAAGCCTTCCTTCGGGCCAAGGCCAATATTGAAACCTTTCATGAAGCACAAAAAAGAGAATCTTGGTCCAAAACCATTGATGGCAATCGGTTAGGTGTTAAATACACTGCAATCCCTTCGCTTTCTGTTTATGCGCCAGGGGGAAAGGCATTATATCCATCCAGTGTTTTAATGGGAGTGATTCCTGCAAAGATTGCCGGTGTAAAAAATATCCAACTCATCACACCTCCACAAAAAGATGGGCTTCCTGAAATTCTCATCTGGCTTTGCCAAATTCTGGGAGTGAATCGCATTGTGACCGTCGGTGGAGCCCAAGGGATTGCTGCGGCTGCTTATGGAACAGAATCCATTCCCAAATCAGAATTCATTGTAGGGCCAGGAAACGCTTATGTAGCAGCCGCCAAATCCTATTTAGCTGGTAGTGGACTCATAGGCATTGACAGCCCTGCAGGTCCAAGTGAGGTCTGTATCATTGCAGATTCGAGTGCCAATCCGAAGTGGATTGCATGTGATATGTTATCACAAGCAGAACATGGCGAGGATTCCTCAGCCATTTTACTCACAACAGAAGAAGAGTTTGCCAAACAAGTGAGCGAGGAATTAGAAAAAGCTTTTGTCGAGCGCCCGAAACGTTTAGAGATGAAACAAAAATCTATCTATAAAAATTCTGCCATTTTAGTTTTTGATAATTTAGAAGATTGTATTTGGTTTTCGAATGAACTGGCTCCGGAACATTTAGAAATTCAAACAAGGAACAATGAGTCCGTCTTTTCAAAAATCGAACATGCGGGAAGTGTTTTTATTGGCCCATATTCTCCTGTGGCTATGGGTGATTATATCAGTGGAACCAACCATATCCTTCCCACTGCACGCGGAAGCCGAATTTATTCTTCGTTAGGTGTGGATACCTTTTTAAAACGAGTCACTTTTCAAGAAGTCACAAAGGAATCATTAGAAACCTTATATCCTTTTGTTAAGTTAATGTCTGAATTGGAAGGTTTGGATGAAGAACACGGAACCAGTGTTAAAGTTCGTACAGAGGATTCTATATGATCGTTGTATCGGATATCATCGAATTAAAAAATCAAATTACCTCTTGGAAGAGAGATGGTTTGTCGATTGGATTTAGTCCCACTATGGGAAGTTTACATGCAGGTCATATGGATTTAGTAGAGACTTCCAAAAAACAAACAGACAAAACCGTTGTCTCTATCTTTGTCAATCCAACCCAATTTAATGATCCTAAAGACTTCGAAAATTACCCAATCAATACGAATACCGATTTAAAGTTATGCGAAGAGAAAGGGGTAGATTTGGTTTTTTTACCGGATGTAAAAACCATGTATCCAGAAACAAAAACTCCCATACTTTTAAGTATCCCTGAGTTACAAAAAAATCTTTGTGGTCGCACAAGGCCCGGGCATTTTGAAGGTGTATTACAAATTGTTTCTAAACTTTTCCATTTAACGGAGCCAACAAAAGCCTTCTTTGGACTCAAAGACTACCAACAGTTCCGAGTCATTTCCGCTATGGTAGAAAACTTAAATTTTCCTTTGGAAATTGTAGGTGTTCCCACAAAGCGAGAAAGTGACGGGCTTGCGATGAGTTCGAGAAATGTAAGATTGTCTGAAAAACATAGAGAAACAGCAAGTCTCATTCCTCGTATGTTTGCGCTCGCAAAAAAAACAATCCTTGGCGGTGAAAGGGATATTCACTTACTAAAAGAAATCCTTCGTGATTTTTTACTCACAGGGGTTTCTCTTCGGATTGATTACTTGGAAGTAGTGGATCCAATCGATCTTCAATCCAAAGAAAAATTATCTGGTGAGGTTCTACTCGCCTTGGCTGTGTTCGTTGGTGAAGTGCGACTCATAGACAATCAAATCATTCCCATTCCTAATTAATCAGTATGGCAAAAGAAATCGAAGATCGTAAATTTAGTGCTAAAGATGTAATCTCTGATTCCAAATCCTCTTTAGTGAATTTAAGTGGAATTCCGGAGTCGGCACACTCCTTTGTCGTTGGGTCTTTGTATGAATCACTCAAAACAGATTCTACCTTTTTAATTGTCCTTCCTACAAACCAAGATGCCGAAAGTTTTTCCCGTGAACTCCTTAGTTTTTTGCCACAAGATGAAATCTTTTATTTCCCAGGGCCTGAAAACATTCCTTATGAATATACTAAGTGGCAAGTAGAATGGAAAAGAGATCGGATTTTAACCATCAATCGAATTCTCTCTGGCAATCGTTCTCTTGTCGTAACTTCTGTATCAGCGCTTTTACGGAAACTGCCTATCAGTGAAAGTTTAAAAGGAAAATCGATTTCATTGAAGTTGGGAAAAGATTTTCCACTCGATAAATTATTATCTGAATTGGTACATTTAGGTTACCACCGGGAAGAGGTTTGTGAACAATTTGGCCACTTTAGTTTGAAGGGTGGAATTTTAGATATTTATACTCCTTATTTAGCAAACCCGGTGCGGATCGATTTTTTTGGAGATACTGTCGATGAAATTAGAACCTTCGACCCCAATACCCAAAAATCCATTTCAAAAATCAATGAAATCATTATTACGGCTGCGAATGAAACTATCGTTAGTCGAGAGGAAAAACTTAAATACCTAGAGGAACTGGAAAAACATAAAGACAAACGTCTTCCGATTGATTCGGAATTGGAAATTATAGAGGAACATTTGCCTTTGGTTCGCAAACACGAAGGTTTCCTTAATTTTTTTCCCAAAAAACCAATTGTAATTTTTCCGAGATTCTTTGATACCAAGGAACGTTCTTATGGAATGGAGAGAGAATACAACACTCTCTATGATAAAAAGAAAGAGGAGTCCCTTTGTTTAAAACCCGAAGATTTATTATCTTTTGGGGAAGAGTGGAACACTCTTACTTCTGATGATACACCAGGAATCCGTTTTTCTCTTTTGCCCGACAACCAAAGAAATTATTCTTATGAACCAATCACTGAAGTTAAAGGATTTCGAGGGAAAATCCGAGAGGCAAAGGAATACTTTTTAGAATTACTTACGGAAGATCCAAAAAATAAGATCTTCATTACTTCATCCTTTTCCGCACAAATGATGCGCCTGAAAGGTTTATTCTCTGAAGACGAAGTACAAACAGCGCATTCTGACTCAGAAGAACCACTTCCCATTCCCTTCGATAAAATGAATCCAGGGATTCATTTAGTAATTTCTGATCTCAAACGTGGGTTTCATGTTTTAGAGGATAATGTTTATATTTTTACGGACAATGATTTATTTGGCCGCCAGTATAAAAGGAAAACTCGTTATAAAAAACAAGCCTCCCAAATGATCGAATCTTTCATTGATTTGAAAGAAGGTGATTACGTTGTTCATGTCAATCATGGTGTTGGCCGCTTTGTTAAAATTGAAAGAACCAAAGCTGATGGAAAGGAAAGGGATTTTTTAAAACTAGAGTATGCTGGTGGAGATAGTTTATTTGTTCCATTGGATCAAATTTCTTTGGTTCAAAAATACATTGGGGGAACGGATTCACCCAAACTTGATACTCTCGGAAAAAATTCTTGGAAAAAGGCAAAAGACCGTGTCCAAGAATCTGTTGATAAATTAGCCGAAGAACTAGTGTTACTTTATTCGAACAGGATGAAGTTGAATGGATTTGCGTTTCCACCCGATACCATTTGGCAAGAAGAGTTCGAGGCAGCTTTTGAGTTTGAAGAAACCCCTGACCAAATCACTGCCATCGAGTCTGTGAAACAAGATTTAGAATCGGTTCGACCAATGGATCGTTTGGTTTGTGGTGATGTAGGATATGGAAAAACAGAAGTAGCGATTCGTGCTGCCTTTAAGGTAATTATGGCCGGAAAACAGGTGATGCTTCTTACCCCCACAACCATTCTTTCCTTACAACATTTTAATACATTCAAACAACGTTATGAAAACTATCCCGTAAAAATTGCCTTTGTTTCCAGGTTTCGTTCGGCGGCTGAGATTCGGGAAGATTTAAAGAATTTTTCTGAAGGAAAAATTGATATGCTCATTGGAACACATGCAATTCTTTCTTCTAAGGTAAAACCAAAAAATTTAGGTCTATTAATTATTGACGAAGAACAAAAGTTTGGTGTCACTCACAAAGAAGCCATCAAAAAATTCAAGAACCTTGTAGATGTTTTAACTCTAACAGCAACTCCTATTCCAAGAACCTTACATATGGCTCTAACGGGAATTCGAGAATTGTCTATCATTTCCACTCCACCAAAAAACAGACAAAGTGTAGAAACTTATGTTTTAGAAGAAGATGATACTTTGATCCAAGAGGCCATCCGGAAGGAAATGGAACGAGGAGGACAAATTTTCTATCTTTACAACCGTGTGGAATCAATTGAGGAAGAGGCAGCTTATGTTCGTTCGTTGGTTCCTGAAATTTCGGTAGGGATTCTACATGGACAATTAACAGAAGATGAAATTGAGGAAACCCTTGTTGATTTTTACGAACGTAAATACGATATTTTAGTGACTACCACAATCATTGAATCGGGCATTGATATGCCAAATGTCAATACTCTCATTGTCAAACGAGCCGATATGTTTGGACTTTCCCAACTTTACCAAATTAGGGGGCGCGTTGGTCGTTCTGATAGAAAGGCCTATGCTTATATGTTTTATCCTTCTAAAAAACTGATGACCGAACTTGCAGAAAAAAGATTAAACACAATTTTCGAATACCAAGAGTTAGGTTCCGGTTTTAAAGTTGCGATGCGCGATTTAGAAATTCGGGGAGCAGGAAACCTATTAGGAAAAGAACAATCGGGTGATATCATGGAAGTGGGTTTTGACCTCTATGTAAAAATGTTAGAAGAGGCCATTTCTCGGATCAAGGGAGAGGAAGTGCGAGTGGAAGTTCGCACAGCGGTAAATCTAAAAACCAACTTTTATCTTCCTGATGATTTTATCTCAGACACAAAACAAAAAATTGAATTCTACAAACGTTTTGAAGGTTCCGCGAATTTGGACGAAATTGAGGAACTTTCCCTGGAGATGGAAGACCGGTTTGGAGAACTTCCGCAAATTGCCAAAACCTTTGTGGAATTAGAGAAAATCCGAACTTTGGCATCCAACTTAGGATTTGAATTTGTGACCGAAAAACCCGAGGAAATTCTATTCAAATGTGGAACCTATTTTCGGGGAAATCCAGACCGTGTGATCCAGGCCATGGCCAAATTTAAAGGGCTTCTCATCTCCCCTCAAGAGCCATCTGTATTACGTTATACGATTCCGGAAAGGGAAGATTTGCAAAAAATCAAAAAACTACTTTCTCTTTTAGAATTTTTAGCCGCTTAATTTTTAAGCAGGGGAATCAAACTGGTTTCGTCAAAAAAGGATAGACATTGCGGGAATTGGCGAAACCATCATCACAAATCCTTTCAGGCACTAAAATAATATGACTAAAATCCTTCCTTTGTTTGTTTTTTTGGCATCACTTTTCCTCGTTCAGTGTTCGGACTCCTCTCCGGTCATCGAAACTTTGGATAACCATAAAATTACAGTAAAAGACTTTGAAGCGGCGTACGACACAGCTCTTGATTCCATCAGCCGTTTGCAAAATATCGAAAAAAAGACCCTTTTGGAATTCATTGAAAAAGACATCGCAGAAGTTCCTCAAAACTTCCAAGATTTGAATTACCAACTCCAAAAGAAAAATTTCTACCAAACCTACCGACAAATGATCATGACTCGCCTTGTTGCTGAAAAAAATGGTTATATCTCTCGTCCGGACGTGGCAGAAGTGATCAAACAAGTTGAGATGCAAACCATTGCACAAATGTATGTTTCTGAACAAGTAGAGAAAAAAATCCAAATCACTGACGAACAAGCAAAGGCAGAATGCGAAAGACTTCGTGGATTAGATCGTAATATCGCAAACCTAACAATTGATAAATGTCTTACTTTTGCAAAGGCACAAATCAAACAATTACAAACCCGGGAACAACTTCCTTTAGTAGTAGAAAGAATCAAAGAAGAAGTAACAATCAAACGTAACGATAAATTTGATTTAGACGCATACCTTGCTCCTAAGAAAAAAGTGGAAGAACCAGCTGACGAGAAAAAATAAGTCGGAATGGACAATACTTTAAATGCGTTTCTCCGTGGCATCATCGAAGCTGCCACGGAATTCCTTCCTGTTTCTTCTACGGGACACCTTTTCCTCTTCAGTTACTTTTTCCCCTTTCAAAATCTAACAGTCGACCATGAAGCCTTTGAAGATTTATTTGATATCTTCATCCAAACAGGAGCCATCCTATCCGTGGTTGTTTTGTACTTCCAACTTCTTTGGAAACAGACCAAAGGAGCGGTTCTTTTCCTTACAAAGAAATCCGAAGATAAATCTGGATTTGAATTTTATCGTAATTTAATCATTGGTATCCTTCCCATTTTGATTTTAGGTTTTGTTTTTAAAAGTAGTTTGGATCAGATCAAAATGAGACCTGACTTACTTCTCATCCTTGGACTTTCTTGGTTAGTGGGTGGACTCGTTATGGTTTTTGTGGAATGGAAACACTATGACGAAGGCGATGGGAAAATAATTGGAATTAAAGAATCCATTTTTGTTGGAGTCTTTCAATGTTTTGCCCTTATCCCTGGTGTATCCAGGTCGGCAGCAACCATCATCACGGCTAGGACACTCGGTGTATCCAAAAAAGATTCTGCGGAGTTTTCTTTTTTTCTTGCAATCCCCGTTTTGACATTAGCAGGAATTTACAAACTTTACAAACATAGAGCCATATTAAATTCCGAGACAATTGGACTGCTTTTATTTGGAAGTGTTATATCTTTTGTGATTTGTTACTTTATCATAAGACTTTTTATGGCTTTTATCCGTAGAAGGAGTTTTTTATCTTTTGGAATTTATCGTATCCTTCTTGGCCTTCTTGTAACTTTATATTTCCTTCGTGGTTAAAAAACCTAAGTAAAATTCTTTTTTATCCACATGATTCGTTTGATCAAGCAGATACATAAATAACTTTGTATTCTGCTTGTGAAATTTGTTTCGTAAAAATAACCTTTCCGACCATATAACTGATTCTGCATATTGTCCATTTTTGTATAATGCCCTTGCTGTCATAAAAAGGTAATCTTCGCGGACGGGATTTTTTTTCGACGCTAACTTTAGATTTTCTATTGCAGGTATCCAATTCTTTAGTTGGTATTGGAGTTTTCCAGCTAATGCAAAGAAAGTTGGGTGGGAATAATTTTGCATCAAAGAAGTTAATCGTTCGAGGATTTCCTGGTAATTTCCTTGTTTGGTTTTCTGTTTGATTTCCAAATATTCGTTCCTTATCGAATCAGGAAGTGACATTCTCGGGTTTGCCGGGGAGAATTCTATCTTTAAAAAAGAAAGGTCGTCTGTAATTTCGCCGCTATTTTTTATTTCGTTCACTAACGACGGAAGGATTGATTCTGATCTTTCCACTAATCGTAAGATTAATGTTTCGTCTTCATTGATGGAACGAAATTCTTCTTCCTCCTGGCCAAGTCCTAAATCATCTCTCCCATCCGATCCAATGAGTAAAACATCTCCCGCTAACAAAGAAAAGGTTTTGATTTGGAAATAATGGTCATTTTTTGGAAAACCCAGTTTTCTCATGGAAAGTTCAGTTTCAATGAAAGAGGCAACTCCATCGCGGTAAAGAATACTCCAAGGGTGTTCTGCATTGATATAATAAACGAAACCATCCTTTCCTACCATTCCTAGAACCACACTTGACAACATGGAACCATCAAAACTTACAAATACAGATTGGAGTTCTACATAAAGATCTTTTAACCAAAGTTCGGGAGGTCTAGATTTCGTATAACTCGACTTTGCACGAGAAAGTACAGCTTGGAAGACAACTCCAAATACCAGGGCACCACCAGCTCCTTGGATGGATTTACCCATGGCATCTCCATTGGCAAAAACAGTATAATCGCCATATTCTAATTGCACTGTGCCCACAACACAGATATCTCCTCCGATTTCTCCATCCTTTCCGCGAAACTGAAATTTTTTCTTTTGGTTTACATAGGTTTCAATTTTAATTTCTGGAAGGCGATTGTCGATTCTGGCAAGGGGATGGATGAGAAGTGAGGTTAAAAAATAATCTCCATCTTGTTTTTCCTTTAGAATTTGTAACTGATTGAGTGATTCGTTCAAAGCATCAGTTCTTTCTTCTACTTTTTTTTCTAGGTTTTTGTTTAGGTCTTCCACCTCTTCATTTAGTTTTACGAAGGAGTTGGCTAAGATGATGGCAAGAGATATATTAAATACAAGGAAAGTATAACCCATAATCCTTGGAAATACCCAGTAATTCCGATTGGTTGCTAAATCAACGATAGCAGCAAATAAAACAATGGTGATCCCAATAGTTATGTAAAAAGCTCTCCTTTCCTTTTTTCGTAAATGTTTGAATAAAATGGCAAAAATTAGTATAACATAAATTAACCAAGTAGGTTGTACGAAATTTGAAAGTAAAAAACTGAAATTTTCAATATTGTGAGTGAATGCAAAATATAGAAAAAATCCGAGTTGTAATCCATCTAAAATTTTTCCAAGAATGCTATATCTTTCATCAAACAATGTTCTAAGAAAATGATACATAAATGGTATCAAAAGTAATATTGTCATGTATTCCATTTTTTTCATTTCTAAAAATGGAAATCCAAACTCATATTTAAGTTGGTTTCTTAGAAAATTATAAACTACGAATGAAAATGAAAATAGTGCAAAAAATAAATTTTCTCTATCCTTCCTCCTGCGAATGAACAAAAAGAGGAAATAACCTCCAACAGTGGAGTAAATTGTTAAAAACAGTAATTTGATAAATTCATCTTTATAAAACCTGGAAGTGATTTTTTCTGTCGGACCAAGAAGGGTTTCATCTTGTTCAATACCACCTGAGTTTCCGAAATAAGGTTGGATTTTTATTATTAATAGATTTTTTTTTCCGTATTGGATTAAATTTGCAGGAACATGATAAATTCTGAGTTTGTCATAGGCTTGCGGATCAGATGAATCCCATAGACCAGTTTTCCCAATCAAATGTCCGTTGAGATAAGTTTTATCCCGGTCATTAATGATACCGAGCCTGAGCGTATACTGTGTGGACTGGTCGTTTGGAAACTGAATCCACTTGGCGATGGTAACAATTTTTTTAGAAGAGTAGTCTTCTTTTTTTGTATATAAACTACCCGGGATAAAAACGCGTTTCCATTGAATTTTGGAGAAGTTAGATTCCGTAATGGATGAGATTTCTTCTGTACTCAGATCTTCGTCTTTCATAAACCAAAGACTGTCTGGATCATTTCCCTTGGAATCAAGTGACACTACTTCCATTGTTTTTGTAGTAGAATTTGTGATTGTTTGCGAATGGAGTAGGGAAAAAGAAAAGACAAGAAAAATGAGGATCGGTTTTATCATATATAAACGAACTCTTACGTTCCTAACTGTGTAATGTTTCCAAATGGATACAAAATGGTCATTCGATTAAAGAAGAATAAAGAAAAAGCAATATTAAATTTTCATCCTTGGATTTTCTCTGGGGCCATCGCCTCAGAAGAAGATGGTTTGACTCCTGGTTCCATTGTACGAGTGGAATCCTGGGAACATAAATTTTTAGCCTGGGGTCATTATGATCCTAAAAGTCAAATCCGTGTACGTTTGTTCTCTTTTGACTTAGAGTTGGATGGTCGGGAAGGATCTTTTTGGCTCAGTCGATGGGATTCCATTTATGAATCTAAAAAGAAACTACTCCCCAAAGATACAACGGGGTTTAGGTTATTTCATTCGGAAGGAGATCAGGTTCCAGGAATAGTAGTTGATTGTTATGATAAAACAGCTGTTATGCAATTGAAAACTCCTGGTGCCTTGAGTTTGAGAAGTTTACTTGTTTCTTTTTTGGAAAGTAAAGGATATGAAACTATTTTTGAAAAAGGTGAGAAATCAGAAGGCAAACTCGACGTTAATTCTATTTTTCATAAGGGGAAGGAAGACGAACCTGTTTTTTCTGAATATGGAATCAAATTTATAGCAGATATCACGAAAGGCCAAAAAACAGGTTTTTTTATCGACCAAAGAGAAAATCGAGCTCTTCTTTCTCGTTATGCGAAAGATAAAAAAGTCCTAAATACTTTTTCTTATTCTGGTGCCTTTTCTCTCTACGCTTTGTTAGCTGATGCAAAATTAGTCCATAGTTTAGATATCTCTAAACAAGCAATCGAACTTTGTGAAAAAAATTTGAATTTAAATGGGCTTAGCTCCGAAGGGCCAGACTCTAGACACAAAGGACTCGTTTTAGATAGTTTTGATTATTTAAAAACAATGGAATCTGGACTTTATAATTTGATCATTTTGGATCCACCAGCGTTTACCAAAAGTATTTCCACTGTGGTTCAAGCAAGCCGTGGTTATAAAGACATCAATATGCGAGCTATGGCAAAAATCAAAACAGGTGGTCTTATTTTTACCTTCTCCTGTTCGCAACATATTTCCTTTGATTTGTTCAAAAAAATAGTATTCGGCGCCGCTAAGGATGCCAAAAAAAGAGTTAGAATTTTGCACCATCTAACCCAGAGCCCAGACCATGGTTATTCTGTCTTCCATCCCGAAGGAGAATACCTAAAAGGACTTGTGATTCAGGTTGATGGCGATACATGATCTCATACATTGGTGAAATCTTAGAATGAAATTTACATCCCTTGGTTTTCTCTTATTTTTCCTTGTCGTATATTGTTTACACTGGGTCTTCCGTGGCAAACTTAGATTGGGTTTTTTGTTTTTAGCTTCTTTAGCGTTTTATGCAGCTTGGTCGATTCCCTTTGCCTTCCACTTCTTTGCGATTGTTGTATTAAATCATTTTTTTAATAAACAAATCTTAAAAAACAAATCATCCTTTTGGTATCCAGTTTCTTTGTTTGTCAACTTCGGAAATTTATTTCTATTTAAGTATTTTTATTTCCTTTGGGCTCTTCTTTTTCAACTTACTGGTTCATTCTTCTTTGCACCCGAATCCATCCAAACTTTCCTCAACTCTCAGTTCGGTGTCGATTCCATTACCTTACCTCTGGCGATTAGTTTTTATACCTTCCAAATGGTTGCTTATACCATTGATATCAAACGGGGGAACGCAGAAGAAAATCCAAATTTTTTGCAGTTTGCACTGTTTATCTTTTTCTTTCCGCAGTTGGTCGCAGGTCCCATTGTCCGTCACGGAGAATTTTTTTATCAGTTAGAAGTTTGGAATGCAAAGAAGGAACAACTTTTTGAAGGTTACTACTTAGTATTTTTAGGACTTTTCAAAAAAGTAGTTCTCGCTGATAATTTATCTCCAGTCATTGAACCTGTTTTTCAAAATCCCGATCAGTATGATGGAGTCACAAACTTAATCGCAATTTTTGGTTATGCGGCAAGGGTATTTTGTGATTTCAGTGGTTATACGGACTTAGCAAGGGGACTTGGTAAATTACTCGGAATCAATTTACCTGAGAACTTTCACGCTCCCTATCTTTCGACTTCCGTTCGCGAACTTTGGACAAGATGGCATATGACACTCGCGACTTGGATCAAAGATTATATTTACTTTCCGTTAGGTGGATCCCGTGTTAGCGAATACCGAGGTTATGTAAACTTAATTGTAACCTTCACTTTGGCTGGATTTTGGCATGGTGCCAATTTTACTTTTATCATTTGGGGATTTTTACACGGGTTTATGTTGAGTTTAGAAAGAAAAATTGAACTCATTCGAAAACCAGACAAAACAATCAAACTCCCTAAGTGGAAAAAAATATCGGGATTTGTTTATACGTTTTTGTTTTTTGTTTTATCGATTCCGTTTTTTAATGCCCCCTCTGTTCAGAATGCATTATCCATGTATGTAAACGTTTTTACAGGTTCGGCTGGGGAAAGAACAAATAAATCAGAACTTGTTCTTTATAGTTTGATTCTTACTTTTTTACTTAATTACTTACAAACCAAACCTAGTTTTCCAAGAGAAAATTGGTCTACCAAAACTTCTTTTGGATTTCTATTAATATTTTCTTTAGTTGTTACCATATTATTAGGTTATCTTGCACCAGGAGGAACGGAATTTATTTACTTCCAATTTTAATATGAACTCTAAATTTAAATTTCCAGTCGTTTTTTATCCCATCCTTCTTTCTCTTTCGCTTTTTCTTTTGGATAAAATTTTCTTTTTGCCAATCATTGTGGAGAACACCTATAGTTGGAAAAAAATTGAAAGAAAATTTTATGAATTAAAAGAAGATCTCTTTGAGGTGATGTTGGAGGAAAGAAAAAAGAATCCTTCAAAGGAAATTGGACTGATTCTTGGAAGTTCAAGGTCTGGTGAATTTGATTCGGAAATGTTGGAATTATTTTTTCCAAACACAAATTCCTTTAATTTTGCAGCTCCTTTTGGTCCGCCAAGTTTTCAAGCCTATTGGTTAGAAAGGACATTAAAGTCAAAACTTCCTCTCCGTTATGTTTTGATTGAGGTCGACCCACTTCTATTTTCACAAGCAGCCATTGATTATTCTCTCAATGGTTCTTATGACAATGAATATGTTCTTAGCCAAATCGATTTATACAGAACCAGATCCAAAAACCCTTGGGAAATTTCTGCCAAGGGATTTTCTACTGATGAAGTCGAAATTTATTTATTAAAAAAATTGTTTGCTTTGTATAAATATCCTTTGGATCCAACAGCCATCAAAGCCAATAATAAAGAAATTGAAGTTGGTTTTTTTCCTGGTATGTCCGTTGGAATTACTGGTAAGGATCACAAACGAAACTATATCGATAAAATCAAACATGTAAACCGCGTAAAGTTTGGAGCATTGCCCAACGAAATCAAGTTTGCAAATATGGATGTTTTTTTAGAAAAAGATGCTGAGGCCATGTACAATCAGTACCTACGTGGACAGGCACTGGCTCCGACACAAATCTATTTCTTTAAAAAGATGTTAGAGTTATTAAAGGGAACGGGAATTCCTGTGATTGTCTATTTCCCAGCAGTTTCCGATGCACTTCGAAGAAGGATGGCAACAGATGGCCTTTTGGAGAAGTTTAACTTAGAGATACAAAAGGCAGTGTCTCTTGCAGCACAAACTCCGAATTCCAAATTTACAGTAGTAGACCCGAATACGGATCCTCGTTGGATTTGTAAGGATTTTGTGGACTCTCTCCATTTGAGTGGAGCTTGTTTCCCCAATTTACTACCAATTCTATTTCCAAAAACTGTTCGTTAGGTTAGGTTCTTTTTTCTTTCCGTTTTTCTAATTCTTTTTTTAGAAAACGGAAACGAAAAACCAAATATCCAACAGCGCTCAAAACAAGAAAAATTCCGGAACCCCAACCAGAAGCGGCATCGATCCATTTTTTTTCTTCATCAGTATTTGTAATCCAAAGCGAATGGATTAGAATGAGAGCTGAATATAAAAGTAGATTGAGAACCATATAAATTGTGGTTTTTTTTAAAACCCAAAGTGTGTCGCCCATCTCCTCTCTAAACTTTGAGAACTCTACTAAAATTTCTTGGTAGGTTTTGTTATGGCCCAATCGGTACACATCGTAGGCTTCCTCCATTTCCGGATCTTTTGCCTTTCCATCCAGCAAGACAAAGTCAAAGTCCAATTGTGAGTCGTATTCCTTTCGTTTGATCGGGTTGGTTAAGGTGAGGTAGGCCCGTGTTAGTTCTAGGATTTTTTCCTTGGCCTCTAAAATGCCTGCTCCCTCCAGCCTTTGCCAAAACTCCAATTCCTTTAGGTAAATGGCTTCGATGGTTGCGTTCGTGGATTCTTTGGTGACCCCTAAGATTGCGTAATAAGTTTCCCGTTTTGTCCAGGCCATATACCCTTTTTAGTCCCTATCTTCTTTGCTTTACAAGGAAATTTTCTGGAAAAACATATCATTATGAACCCATCTTTGACAGAAAATCCAATTACAGAAAACCCCATCCAACTGGGAAAGGTCTATATGGAGACCTATGGCTGTCAAATGAACGAATATGATTCTGGGATTGTAAAAGAACTATTCCGGAAAGAAAATTACGAATCAGCCGAAACAATTGAAGATAGCGACATTATTTTTTTAAATACCTGTGCTGTTAGAGAAAACGCACATGCCAAAATTTATGGTAGGTTACAATCTCTAGGATACCTAAAGAAAAAAAATCCTAACCTGGTCATTGGTGTTCTTGGCTGTATGGCTCAGAACTTAGGGGATGATTTATTTCACCAAGAACTTCCTTTAGATTTGATTGTAGGACCTGACAATTACAGAACTCTACCCGAACTCATTCAAAAAATTAGAGGGGGAGAACGGGATGTTCAACTAACGCGTCTTTCTCGGACTGAGACATACGATGAATTAGAACCCAAAGTGGTAAATGGAATTCAAGCCTTCGTGACCATCATGCGTGGTTGTAATAACTTTTGTACATTTTGTGTTGTGCCTTATACGCGAGGACGGGAACGAAGTCGAGAACCGGAATCCATCGTTGCAGAAATTCTTAAATTAGAAGAGATGGGTGTCAAACAAGTCACACTTCTTGGACAAAATGTAAATAGTTATTCCTATGAAGACACTGACTTCTGTGCGCTTGTCGAAAAAATTCTCGCTGAGACCACAGTAGAAAGGGTTCGGTTTACAAGTCCTCATCCAAAAGATTTCCCTGATCATTTGATTTCTCTTATGGCAAAAGAAGAACGATTTTCTTCTCAAATCCACATGCCACTACAAGCAGGAAGTTCAAAAGTATTACGAGATATGAAACGAAGTTATACGAAAGAAGAGTATTTGGAATTAGTGGCAAGTATCCAAAGCCGAATTCCAGACATTGGAATCACTTCCGATATTATCGTTGGTTTTCCAGGAGAAACAGAAGAAGAGTTTCAGGAAACCTTAGAAGTCGTGAAAAAAGTTAAGTTTGATATGTCTTATATGTTCAAATACTCAGAACGAGAAGGAACCATTGCAAAAAGAAAATTTATCGATGATGTCACTGAAGAAACAAAAAGCAAACGACTGATTGAACTTGTGGAACTTCAAACCAAAATTTCTCATGAAAAAAACCAATCTAAAATTGGGCATGAGTTTTCTATTCTCATTGAAAACACTTCTAAAAAATCCAAACTAGAGTTATGTGGTCGTTCTCATTGCGGACGTATGGTGGTATTCCCAATTCCAGAAGGTTCATCTACAAATCCTTCTGATTGGATTGGAAAAACAGTAACTGTTAAGATCGAATCAGCAACAAGTGCAACTTTAAAAGGAAAGTTAGTTGTCTAAACCTGTTGATTTACGAACTGTAAGAGTTCATTCCAAATCAGACTTACCACCAGGTTTTATGGTGGATACGGATCGTTTGGGTAAATGGAAACGTTTCAAACCGTCCATCCTTCGCATTTACATTCTAAAGGAAATTCTAAGCCCCTTTTTAGTGGCTCTTTCCTTTTTTACCATGATCTATATGGCAGTTGCCATCCAAAAGATGATTGGTCTTTTTGTGGGAAAGGGTGTCGATTTTTTCCGTCTCCTTGACTATATGGGTTATGTTTTTGGAAACACTCTTCCTATGACCATTCCCATGGCTTGTCTCATGTCAGGAATTATGGCAGCAGGTCGTTTGTCTGGAGATTCAGAAATTACTGCGATGCGCGCGTCCGGTGTTTCTTTCCCATACATTTATTCCAATTTTCTAGTTTTTGGTTTTTTAATGACCCTAATAGTTGGGTATTTGAATTTTTATTTGGGACCAGAAAACACACGTAAGATGAAGGATTTTGATAATTGGATTGCCACCTACAATCCGTTACTTGCCATCCAACCAGGTCAATTCTCAGGAGATAAAACCCAGGATTTTTTTTCAGAGAAGGGGCGAACCATGTATTCCGGCGGAATCGATGATAGCGGAAATCTGAGTAATGTCCAAATCCGAGAATGGGCAATTTCTGCAGATGGAACTGACATCATTATGGTAAACAATTTGGCGGTTCCAATGGGTGGATCCAAAATGTTACAGATCATCAACGCCAAAGAAGGTCTGTTAGTTGAGAAAAAAAATCTAAGCGGGGAATACGAAAAGTCTGTTCGTTTGCGAAAAGGTTATGTCATTGAGTGGGATCCTGAAACAAGTGCCATCGGTATCACAAACTTTATGGATGGGGAGATGGATTATAACACTCCTGCGAAAAAAGACACAAAAACAATGAGTATCAATGTAAAACCTGATACCTTTTCCTTACCCATGTTGTTTGAAATTCGAAATGCCATTGAATCCGAAGGACTCGAAAAAATCCCCGGTTTAGAAATTCTAAAGGAATACGGACTTTCGATCAAAGGTGTGGGTGGTTTGAAACAAATGGTCGAGCAGTTTAAGTATGAGCTCATTGTTGGTGCTACCTCTGGGAACCAAGAAGATATGGCCCAAAAATTTGCCCTTTTCACGCAGCTTTCCGAACTCCTAAATGAATCCAAAAAAACACTCACGGGTTTTAATGTAGAAATTCATAAACGATTCGCAACTCCCATCTCTTGCCAAATTTTCTTTTTTCTCTCTTTCCCTCTGGGCCTCGTTGTCAAACGTTCCGGAAAAGGGATGAGTTTCACTTTAGCCGTTATTTTTCTTTTGATCTATTATACTTTTTTTATTTTCGGTTCCGGAATTTCTTACAAGGAAAATGTTCCGGATTGGGTAGGGCCATGGTCTGCAAATATTGTGATTGCCACCCTTTCCATATACATTATGATTTCACGCACTGATGCTAAGTTGCCGGAGTCCATTCGGAGTCGATTGGGCTTTTATTACCGGTTTCGGGACCAGCTTGAAGAACGACTTGAATCGATAAAAAATCGGTTTCGAAAAGACAAATGAGACAAAATTTGCTAGAAAATTCCTCTCACTACAGTCCTATAGAATCAGTTGGAAATACAGGAGATCTGGTTTGAAAACATCTTATATTTGGAATCTTTCACACGGGCGCCCATTTCCGGTTGAGCTCTGGAAACATTCAAAAATCAAGATCCAAGTCAACCAAATGGACTTGAGTGAGCTCGATCGCATTGCGATCACTCCTAGTGATATACATATATTGTTTGTGCAAGTTTCGTTTGCTGAATGGAAACAAATCCAACAAACCATTACTTCTTTTGAAGGTAGTCCTTTTGTATCTTTGATTCTGGTTTCTTCTCCCGATGGAGCTGACCAAATCCAAGAGATAGTCCAATCGCACCCAAAATATTTAGTTTTAGAAAACCCACTCCATGTTCGTGAACTTAGGATGATTTTAGACAGAACCATCCAATCTGAATCTTACAAAGCAGCCGCGTTAGACATTGGTAATTCTTGTTTGGAGAATGTTGGATTTTTTGAAGGTGTATTTTCCTTGGCCCACCAAGAATACGAAGAATCCAAAAAGGAAAATGAAGCCTTACGTTCTATTTTACAATACGAGGAACTAGTGAAACGATCCCAAGCTGGAATCAACACTGCCTTAGAAAAAGTAAACGATATGAAAAACCAAGAGTTGATTGAACTTCACGAACGAGTGAAGGCCAGCCAACAACTAGATGAACTTCGAGAAAAGGAATTGAAACAAGCGCTTGAACTACAAAAAGCAACAGAACAAGTTTTAAACTATTCGCGGATCGAAGAGATGAATTTAGACAAAATTTTGCGTGCTCAAGATCGTTTGTTTGAATATACGGAACAAGAGATCAAAGAACTAGTCGAAGAGAACAGATCTTTAAAGAAGAAACTTGGTTTGATTTAAAAATCTTTTCCTACTTTTTCTTCTATGACAGCGTATTCTTTTGAATCCTGCCCATAGTGGATTTCTGCAAATCGCAACAAATGTTTTTTCTTTAGCTCTTTAAATTCGTAATATAGTTCTTGGTTTTTTGATTTAATGGCTGTTTGTTCCATTTTTTCATAAGACAAAGCAAGAAGTCTATGTGGTTCCGCTTCCGCTTCATTTTTTGAAGAAAGTTCCATATAACGATGAGTAAAATCAATGACTTGTAAGTAATTTTTAAAAGCTTCTTGGTGTTTGATATATTCTCGATAGATCCCGGATTTTAAATCGAGGTAGGGGGCACTTTCTTTTACCTTTGGATTTTCGATTTTATCCAAAAGATTCATTCCTTTCACAAGTTTAGCAACAGTTTGTGATCTTAGGTCAAATGTTTGTTTTTGAAATTCTTTTTCTTTATTTTCCCTTCGAATTTGTTTCTGCCATTCATATCGATCTTCGTAATAAACTTCCTTTTTTGAATCTTCTCTATTTTTATCGATGTTTTTTTTTCCCAATTCAAACAGATCGATAGCACTTGCATATTCTTTGTTGGCGTCTTGCCAACGTTTTTGAGAGTTTTTTTCATCGATTAAATTCAGAATGGGAATGGTTTCCAGTTTTTTCGAATCTTCTCCCCAAGGAGAACCCGATTCCGGTGTGGATGGCAAAATGGATTCCACACGGGTTTCTGTTGAAACCGTTTGTTTTGTATCTTTGGAGCTAAGAGAATAAGATCCTAGGAAAAACAAAGAAATCGCTAAAAATAAACTAGGAAATTTCATTTACAGGGAAACTTTCCTTGAATCCTAGATATTGGCAAGAACTATCAATCTATGGTACTAATTCAACGAAAAATGGAAATCACCAAAAAGATCGTTTTAATTGCTCACGACAACAGAAAAGAAGATCTTTTGGATTGGGTGAAATACAACAAAGGAACTTTAAGCAAACACCATCTCTCTGCCACTGGAACCACTGGAAAGTTGATTCATGAACAAATAGGCCTTCCTGTCTTTCGATTCATCTCAGGACCTCTTGGCGGGGACCAACAGATTGGTTCAAAAATTGTGGAAGACGGAATTGATTTTATGGTTTTTTTCTGGGATCCACTTTCTGCACAACCACATGATCCAGATGTTAAGGCATTACTTCGCATTGCAGTTTTGTATAATATTCCAATGGCTTGTAACAGATCCAGCGCTGACTTTTTGATTTCATCTCCTTTAATGGAAACAGAATATAACAGACAACTCATTGATTACGGATCAAGAATACCTGCAAAAAATTAGTTTTTCTTTAACTCCAAAATGTTTGGCTGTGGTCCCATGTCTTTTTTTGAAGATAAAATAAAGAATAGGATATAAAAAGTATTTAGAGATTGGCCATAGGAAAAAATCAATTTGGATTTCATCTGAGAGGATACTTGAGTTAATACCTTCGGCATCGTCTAAAAATAGATGTAAATGTTGAAATTTTTTAAAAGGCCCTTTCTCTTGTAGATCTTGAAAATAGTTATTTTTACTGTAAGATATATGTTTTGCAATCCAAACTGATTTCCAAAATGGAAGGATTTTCATTTCCAAAATAACTTCTTCTCCAATTTGAATTGATTTCGGAGCTTTGATGATTTTGACTCCTTTTTGTCCACCTACCAAAGTTTGAAAGCCAATGGGATTTTCATGGAATTGGAATAAAAGTTCTTTTGAAATAGGAAAACTAGACCTGTAAACAAATGTATTCATATTAGTTAGAAGGAAAATGAAGACAAAAGATGTGGTATCCGTTTAAAAAAAGTAAAAAGAATATAACGATTTCTGAAGAAAGTAAAAAAAGAATTGAAGAGGAATCTAATCGGGTAGGGAAACCACAAATTCTATTTTTAAAAGTTTATAGAGACCAAACAGGAATCGGCAATGTAATGGTTACGTTTACTGATAAAGCTGAGTTGAAACATGAATTTGTAAGTTTTGAAAATCAAACATGCGAAACATTATTATCTTTAGGAGAACTTCGATTCGAATTTGGAAAATTCTACTTTTATCCAAATGTAGATTTAGAATGGAAAAAATCACCTCGATCAGAAATTCATCAATTGGTCTCTAACTATATATTTTCTGAAAAACCGCTTTATCTAGAATCAGAAAACTTTTCAAAACTACGTCCGATTTTAAGAAATTGTTTTCAAAAGGAAGGAGTCGTTTCTGCATATTTTCAAAAAAATCTTTGCCAATTAGAAATTCCTAACCTAACAAAAGAAAAAGAAGAACGAATTTCGGAGGAGATCCTTACTTATCTTTCGTCTCTTTACGAGAGTCCGTGGGAAGGATGACATCATCTCCTGTTGCCAGTTCTTTTTCCCAACCACGGATATTGGGTTTAACAGAAGAAATCGATTTTCCAAGTTCAATGATTTCTCCTTGGAATAAAGTTTTACCTTTCCTTTGAAATTCTAACTTTGAATTTTTTTGTAATCCATCATCCTTTCCAAGAGAAACAATCACTTCATCTTTTTTGATTTTCAGGATTTTTCCTTCTTTGGGAAGTAAATCCTTAATTCGTTCTCCCATACGATGGATGACTGTGGGTAAACTATCGCGTCCTTTTTGATTTGTCGACCAAGTGGCAATGTCTCGTAAACTGTCTCTGTCATACAAAGAAATATCTAAACGAATGTCTCCATCTTTGATTTGGTATTTCCCGTGGACAACATACCGAATTTTAACTGCGTTTCTTCGTTTCGAATCTAAAAGGTGTAAGTTATCGATGGCAAAAGGAAGGGTTTGGGAAAAGGGATGATAGTTTGTTTCTTTCAGTAACCCTCGGATATAATTAAATTCATTTCCATCCACAACACGAACGGATTGTATTTGTTTTAGATTGTAACGTATCGCTTCTCCTAACAATCTCCCAGCTTGTAAATGGTAAGGAAAAGGCAAACTGGATTCCATATCGAATACATAAACTTCCGGGCTATAACGAACTGTATTTTCCTGGATTAAATTGGGATCAATTTGGAGGAATCCTTCTTTGAATTCGATGGATTCCTTTAGATTTTTGATAGAAAATTCTAATTTGTTTTGGAGTTTAAAGGAATTCGGATCTTCTTCTCTCAAACGTAACAATAGATTTGTATATTTAACTGCTTCACCTGTTTGGTTATAAAATTCCAGTAACTCCTTTCGGATGACAGGTGTTTGCGGGCTTAGGTCTTTCGCTCTTTTTAAATGAAATAAGGAACTTTTGTGATAAAAAGAATGTTTTTCGGAATAAAAACGATCTCTTCTATAATCGCCAAGTTCCCTCCTTAATTTTGATTCTTCTTTTTCTGAAACAATAGAATACTCTTCTGCTTCAAAACGTAAAATTTCATCTAAATCATCTAGTTGTAAAGCTCTACGATAGTGGTAACTAGCAAATTTAGTTTCACCCAGTTCCCAAGCCAAATTGGCTTCTAAACTATGATAAAGTTGGTTATCTGGAAATTCCCTTGCCAATTCATAAATAGTGCGAAATGCCCGTTTTTTGATTTCTTTGTCAGATAAAAAATTGGCTAAAATGATATCATGGTAAACGGAATAAAATCTCGCTTGTTCTCCCTTGGGATCGAGATTTAGAGAATTTTGAAGGGTCTCTTCAACAGTTGGTAATACTGATTTTAATTGGTTGGGGCGGAAATAATTTTGGTACAAAAGAACTTTTGCTTTAAATGCAAAACCTTCTGGATCATTAGCCTCTTTTTTTGTATAAGAATCAATAGAGTTAAAGGATTCGTTATAATTCTGTTTTGTGAAGTAAAGTTCAGCTAACATCCGTAACAATTCGGAAGGATCACCAAGTTTTGATCCTAATGTTTTGATTTTGTAGATAGCGGAATCTATTTTCCCTTGTTTCTGTAGGGTTTTTGCTTCGGTAATCCGTAGAGCTGTATGATTGGGAAATTCCACAAGCAGTGGGTCGATGAGTTTTGAAATCGTAGGATAATCCGAATCCAATAAATAAATCTCAGAAAGTCCCGTCACTGCGGGAATGTGTTTTGGTTCCCTATCTAAAATTTCTAAATAGAATTTTTTACTTTCTCGGAAGGCTCCTAATTTGAAACTACAATCAGCAACTCCAAGTTTTGCCTCAAGGGAGTTACGGTTTTTCTGTAATGCGGATTGGTAAAATTGAATGGCCTTTCGACAATTGTTTTCTGATTGGAACTGTTTTCCTTCAGCGATATCTTCTAAAGCATTTGGTTCCGACTGAAGTAAGGCAAAAGGTGAAATGAATCCAATTCCAAATAAGACAATTAAAATAAATTTAGCGAGGTTCTGGAACAAAATATCCCCCTTCATCTCTACCTTTTACACCTCTATGTTCCACACCAATGGCAAGTTTAATGTAACGATTGATTAACTCAGGATTGGTATCGGTTTTATAGGAAAGGATATAACGATAGTCTATATGAGATTTTAGTTTTTTATACAGTTCTCTTTCTTCTCCTTCACCGTCCAAAACAATATAACTGCCATTTGTTGGCCCAGTCATATCAGACCATGATTCTTCCAATGATGTGTTTGGATTTACTGTTAAAACATAAATAGGAATGGAGTGGGCTTTTGCAAAAGCAACAATTCTTGATTTTTGGTATTGTAAAAAACTCTCTTCTCTGCTTTCGCCGGAAACCAAATAAACAAGGACTCGTGGTCCGGTTTCTAGAGATAATTTCTGTAATGCAGCAATACTTGCCTTACCAAAATTATATTTTTCTTCTGAAACACTATCTCTAATTTTTGCTAAGATATCTCTTAAGGAAACCGTTTCAGGTAAAACCAAATTACTATCTTTTCCGGCGCGGTACAAAGAAATTTTATCTGTATCATGTAAAGATCGAAAAAAAGGAAACAGTCCGTCTTCTAGAGCAAGTTTTCCTTTTTTAAATCCCTCACTATTTTCATAAACCATAGCTACAGTTAGTTTATCGTTAAGTTTATTTTTTCTAGCCAAGGAAAATAGGGGAGTCATATTATCATTTTCGAAAATTCTAAAACTCAAACGGTCGATTCCAATAATTTCTTTCCCGGCACGGTTACGAACACGGGTATAAATATGGATGTCAGGAAATCCGGACGTATCCACTGATTCAATTTTTAAGTCTAAATTGGAAAGTAAGTGATTTTTCTGAGAGAATATATCGATTCTATGTTTTCCAAAATCAACAAAATACAAACTTCCTGTTGAGTCCATATTTGTTGCAAATGGACGAAACAAAACCCGATAAACACCCTTTTTATCTCGAAACTTACTCTGTTGCCTCCACTCACCATGTAATAATGAGTAGGTCCAAATTCCTGTAAGTTCATCGGTAAGGAAAATTTGGTTATCTAAAATCCGAATGCTTCTTGGTTTTTTCCATTCTGGTTTTTCGATTGTGTTTAAAGTATTCCCATCTCCGTCAAAAACAATGACTCGTAAATTTTCTTTATCTACAACATAGATTTTTCCATCATGAACAGTAATTCCTGAGGGATTACTTAGTTTAGAATTTCCAGATCCGTGGAACTCTAAAACAAACTTTCCATTCGAATTAAATTTTTGAATCCTTGCATTACCTGAATCCGCAACATAAAGATTTCCGCTTTGATCAATGAAAATAGAAGAGGGGCCTCGGAATTGGCCTTGGCCTTTTCCAGAACCACCAAAGGATGAGATAAAACTCCCCGACAAATCAAAAATTAAAATTTCATCCCGGGCAAAGTCCGCCACATAGATTTTTTGGCTAAAATATGCCAATGAAACAGGACGTTCTAATTTTCTAGTAATTCCTCCTCTCCAATTGGAAAGTGGATTACCCGCTGCATTAAATTTAATGATATTGGATGTATCAAACCCAGCTACATAAAAGTTTCCATCTTCATCGAATGTAATATCCACTGGATTACGAAACCGGTAACCTCTAATCGAATCCCCTTCAATGGTTTTGAAATATACTTTTTCTTTATCAGTCACGCCGCCGGCAATGGCAAGTCGTAGGGCTTCAATTTTGTTTACGATGAGGAGATCGTTTTTTGCTTTGGAAGTTAAAATTTCTAATTCGTCTAAGGCTTCTTCCCACTCACCTAACAGATAGTAGTTGTTTGCAAGTTCCAGGCGTGCTAAATGGAAATCTTTCTTTAAATTGACTGCCTTCTGAAAACGTTCCTTTGCGGCAGAATACTCTCTTAAATTTTTATAAGTAAGACCTCGTTTGAATTCTTCCTTGGCATTCTCTTCCCCCAAGGAAAAGTTGGGAAAGTCCAGAGGGAAAATTTGTGTGCTCACCAATAGAAAGAAAAACGATAGTAACTTTCTCAAAGACACTCCCTCCACCCCCAATCTAATGGGACATAATCTACAAGTCAACCCCTTCCTTGGGATTTGCAACCAGAGAATCCTCTTTATTCTCGACAGAATCTTAAATTTAGACAACATGGAAACCAAGTTATGTCTCCTGAACTGATAGAACGCGAAGTCCGCCGCAGAAAGACCTTTGCCATCATTGCCCACCCGGATGCGGGAAAAACAACCCTTACAGAAAAACTCCTTCTATACGGAGGTGCCATCCAACTTGCCGGTGCCGTAAAGGCCAAAAAGGAAGGAAAATCGGCGACTTCCGATTGGATGGCAATGGAAAAGGAGAGGGGGATTTCGATCACCTCCGCTGCATTACAATTCGAGTATAAAAACAGTATTTTAAACCTTTTGGACACACCGGGGCACGAGGACTTTTCGGAAGACACATACCGAACTTTAATGGCAGCAGATACAGCCGTAATGGTTCTTGATGCTGGAAAGGGTGTCGAACCACAAACCATCAAACTATTTCGCGTTTGTCGGGATCGGGGGATTCCTATCATCACCTTTATCAATAAGATGGATCGTCCCACTAAGGATCTTTATGCACTCTTGGATGAAATCGAAAAGGTGCTTGGGATCAAGGCTGTTCCCGATGTTTGGCCACTGGGAACGGGTTTTGATTTTAAAGGTGTTTATGATTTAAGAGACCAGCAGCTCTATCTTTTTGACCGCACTCCTGGGGGAAAACAAAAGGCAGTCTTTCGTATGGCGGGCCCCAATGATCCAAGTTTGGATGAACAATTTGATGCTGAAATTGTCACTGCATTCCGTGAACAAATTGATTTAGTAGAAAATGGAATTGGCCAAGTTGACAAAAATAATTTTTTACTGGGAAAGGAAACACCAGTTTACTTTGGTTCGGCGGTCAACAACTTTGGAATTGAACTTTTCCTAAATAAATTTTTAGAATTGGCACCCGGTCCTGACCATATCCCACTTCGGGATGGAAATTATTTGGATCCAATCAATGCTCCTTTTAGTGCCTTTGTATTCAAAGTGCAAGCCAATATGAACAAAGCACATAGAGATCGAATTGCATTCCTTCGAATTTGTTCCGGTGTGTTTGAAAGGGGCTTAAATGTAAATCATAACCGCTTAGACAAACCGGTTAAATTATCTTCTAGTTTTGCTTTTTTTGGCCAAGATCGTAACACGGTAGATACGGCATATCCAGGAGATATCATTGGACTTGTGAATCCAGGAACTTATAAAATTGGAGACGTACTTTCTACAGGAAATACACCACCGCTTCGTCCGCTTCCCAGTTTTGCTCCTGAACTTTTTGCTACCATTTCCTGTAAGGATACCTTACAGCTAAAGTCTTTCAAAAAAGGCCTCGACCAATTGGCAGAAGAAGGAATCCTGCATCTATTCACCTCACGAACGATTGGTGGTGGTGTTCCTATCATCGGAGCCATGGGTAAACTACAATTTGAAGTTTTCCAACGCCGTTTGAAGGATGAATATGGATCAGATACTTCCATTCATATCCTTCCCTATGGAATTTCTCGTTGGGTGAAAAAGGATGACCGTTCCAAAATTCCATCAAACGCTAATTTGGTGGAAGATTTATTTGGAAATATGGCACTTCTATTTGATACAGAATGGGATATGAACTATTTCCACAAAAACAACGAAGGAATTGAACTTTTAGACAATCCTCCTTTGGAAGATTAAATCACTTCAATCCCAATCCAGGTAATATCATCTAGGAAAGGGATTCCTTCGGAATAGGCTTTGATTTTAAGTTCTAACTCTTGTTTGATGAGTGACATATGTTTGGTTCCGACCGAATTAAAAAAATGAAGTAGTTCCGGTTCATATAACTTTTCCCTCTTAGCATTTTCTACGTCTTTTAACCCATCGGTGAAGAGATAAAAACGATCTCCTTTTTCTAAAGGAAGTTCTAGGATTTTTGGTTCTCTGTTTATTAACATCCCAAACATAGGATTTAATTTTTCATAACATTCCATTTTTTGTTTCGAATGATGTATCATTCCTGGATGGCCTGCATTGCCATATTGAATTGTGTTTTTATTAAAATCAAAAAGCAAAAAAATAAAGGGAACAAATGCATAAGGATCTGGAAAATTGGCAGACACACCTTCATTCATTCGTTTTAAGATGAGTTTCGGATCTGATTCTGTTTTTACAATTTGGTGAAATAAAACACGAAGTACAGTCATCATCATCGCAGCTTTTACGCCATGACCAATCACATCACCAAGGGCAAAAATCGATCGGTTGTTTCCTAAATCAATATAGTCATAATAGTCACCACCGACTTGGATGAGAGGTTTGTATAAGACCTCGTAATCTAGGTGCGGGAGTATGATAATCTGATTAGGAAGGTATTTTTTTTGTAAATCCTTTGCATAATCCATCTCCATTTCAAATTCTAAACGTTTTTTTGTTACGTTTTGAACAAGAACAAGAGCACCACTGGCAAATTTATATTTTTCTTCCAAAAACCAAAGTTGGTATGTGATCTCGAGTAAATATACAGAGCCATCCTCTGAATAAAATTCAGATTCTTCTTTCCTAAGGTTCTGCATATCATTTTGGAATTTGAAATCGTTTTTTAAAAACAAACTTACTTCTTTTTCAATCCATTCCTTTACGGAAAGTTGATCTTTGTATAGATTTGATACAAAGAGCTGCGGTTCAATTTCCTGGTTTTCTAATAAAATTTTGCCCTTGGGGTCAAAGAGGATTGCTGCATAAGGATATTCTTGTAATAGAAGTCTAAGTTTTTGTTTCGATTCAATTTCTCTAAGAGAGATAACGATTGAAAACAGAAAAGATAATACAAATAGAGTAATTAGAATCAAAATATTTCTTTTTAATGATTCTTTAATTGGAACGAGTACAAGGTCTTTGGGACTGACAATGAATAGGTGGAGCGGTAGGTCATACATAGGAAAACTTACCACAAAATAATCCATTTCCTCTTTTATTGATTCATGAAGAGAGGGTAAATTGGACTGGGTTTGGAGAAATGAACTCACATCAGACTTCCAAAATTCAGAAACCAAAAAATCATCTTCTATAAATCCTGAAATTCCAAAATCTCCGGAACTATTGAGTATAAAAAGACCTTCATTGGAATCACTATAGGGTGAATCAAGTAAGGCATCCTCCAAAAACTTTGCTGAATGGATCGATAAAAATTTTCCGTTGGATACAATTAGGTAAGAATTGGTTTCTGATTCCCACTTGCAGCGAACAAGAGTTAATTCCTGTTTTTCTAGAATCTCTTTTGTGATCGGGAAACAATGAGATTGGATTTGGGAAAACTCTGTAAGGGGGAGGTACCCAATATTCTTCTTGTTGGTAAGGTCAGAATTGATTTGATCACGAATTTGGTTTTCTAAATCAATTGTCAATAGTTGGATCCGAATGAGTTGAAATCTTTGGTTCCAATCCAATGCTTCTCTATACCTAGAATGAATCATTGATGCAATCAAAAGGAAATAGGGAATGATTAGAAACGCAATGATAGAAAGAAATAATTTAAGAAAGGATTTTGATTTGACTACGTATAGAAAATTATCCGCCAATTCACGAATTTTTTGTCCAGAAAACACGGATTAGTTTCCTTGGTGATTTCGTTTTAGATAAATTTTCTTCGGAATTTCTTCATTACCCAATCGATCGATTGCTGAAATTTCAATTTCCAAATCATTAAAACAAGAATTGAGAATACCCATCCAGGAATTTTTTTGGTCCCATTCAAACCAATCTGATTGTGGAATTTTTCCACAGGTAGTCCGAAAGCGAATGGTATCAAGACCGGATCCATCGTCAATTGCAGTCAGTTGGAGATTTGAATTCTTGGAAACGTATTGAATTGATGACTTTTTATAAGTTTCTGGCTGCCAATGAAATTCAGTTTTTGGTGGTGTGTTGTCTACACTAAATTCCCAAACCTGCATAGAATCAGAAACTCCTAGTTCATTGGTGACCTGGTATTCCAATTTATAATCACCATCTTTTGAAAAACTAAGTTCGGGTAGTTTGGTTGTCTTCCATGCACCACCGTTCAAACGATACCGAACTGATGTTTTCATTGGATGTGTGAGGATTGGTTTTACTTGGATTTTGTTTTCAGTCAAAAAGAAATGATTGGTTCCTTTTGCATTGCTAATGGGAACAAGCACATCTGCCGTGTTAGGTTTACGTGAAAGCACTTTTGTTGGTTCTTTCGGTTTCGGTTGTCCAAATGTGCTGACTGTATATAAATCCGTCCAAAACCCGCGGACTTGGCGTTTGGCAACAGCACGGATCCGAAAGTATTCATATCCATTGGGAATAAAAAGTTGGATTTTCCCTGGATTGGATAAAACGCGAAATGGAATTTCTAAATCAAAAGAACTTTGTTTCCATAATTCAAATTCATACTGAATGATATCATCTCTATCTGGTTCTAAAGTAAATTTGATAGTTTTTGATTCGGAAAAGATAGGAATACTGGCAAGTAAGAATAAACAGACAAATAGACAGGCGCGGAAAAGAATTATAGGATTCATTCTTCTTTTGGTTTTGGTGGGTCCGGTAAAGTAAATGGTTTTAATGGAGGTTTTCCTTTTTCTACAAAGGTAGCAAATCCGGAAGCAACATTCACAGTTACATTTTCGGCTGTTACAGCCACAAGGCCTTCGTAACAACTTAAAGTTGTGTTTCCTGAGGAATCAACCTCAGTCACAAAGTCTGTTCCCCGGACTTCGGAAACTGCCGAATCCGTTTTTAGAAGAAACATACGTTGGTTAGATGATGGTTTTTTCTGAATGAGGGAACGAATCCTTCCTTTTCGTAAGTAAAGTTCATCTGGTTCTGTATCAGACTTTCCTTTTTCCATAATCACGTGGCTGTTTTCTGTAATTTCAAACCGTGAGCCCGATAACAAAAGAAACTGGGCCTCGGATTCTTTAAAAGTCCTGACTTCGTCTTTGGCATAAAGTCCTTCTCCGAGTGTGGCTCCTGCCCAATCAGAACTTTTTTGCGAGACTTTTAGAACTTCTGTTTTTCCTGAATATCTTTGGATGTCAGCTAGTGGTTTTTTACCCAAACTTTTAGGAATCCATAATTTCATTCCAGGAATGATGAGATTGGGATTGTCGATTTGGTTGGATTTCAGAAGTTCCTTCCATTTTCTCGGATCATCTAAATAGGTTTTGGAAATGATGCTGAGAGTTTGTCCTTTTTCCACAATGATGGTAATCCCATCACCTTCTGGTGGATGGATGGTTTGTTTGGACTCTGCAGAAAGTGAAATAGGAGAGAAGTGTGCTAAAATGATAAAAACAAAAAGATAAAAAGAGAAAGGGAACCGGATTGGATCCCCAATAAAAAAGGCGGAAGTTTCCTTCCACCTTTTCCTTCGATACAGATTACTAAAGATGAGGAAATTTTGAAAATTCATACAATCCTCATCATTAGACTTGTTAGTCGATGTTTTCGGCAACTAATTCTGCAATGTCTTTTACTTTTACAGAATCAATTTTTTCAGCCGCTTTGACACCATCTGTAATCATTGTGATACAGAATGGACAAGCAGTTGCAATGGTAGTGGCTCCCGTATCCAGAAGTTGTCCTGTACGTTTGCTATTCACACGTGTACTTTCTGGGTTGGATTCATCCACATGTTCTTCCATCCAGTACTGCGCACCACCCGCACCACAACAAAGTCCTTTGGAGTGATGGTCGACTGCTTCTTCGATTTTTCCACCGGATACTTTTTTCACAACATCACGAGGGTTGTCGTAATTGTTGTTATAACGACCGATGTAACAAGAGTCGTGGTAAGTATATTTTCCTGTGTTTGCATCATCAGCCACTTTCACATCAATTTTACCATCTTTAGAGAGTTGGTTGATGTATTCCGAGTGGTGGATGACTTCGAAGTTTCCACCAAATTGTGGATATTCGTTTTTGATTGTGTTGTAGCAGTGTGGACAAGCAGTCACGATTTTTTTAATTCCGTAACCGTTGATAGTGTCTACGTTTGTTTGCGCTAGAGTTTGGTAGAGGTATTCGTTACCACCGCGGCGAGCCGAATCTCCAGAACAACCTTCTTCGGTTCCAAGGATTCCAAAGTTTACTTCAGCCTTTTGCATGATTTTAACAAAGTCACGAGAGATCTTTTTGTTTCTTTCATCAAAAGCACCCGCACAACCTACCCAGTAGAGTACGTCCACGTTTTTGTCTTCTGCTTCTGAAAGAACTTTAACACCAAGTCCATCAGCCCAGTCTGCTCTTGTATGAGCTCCCACACCCCATGGATTGGAATTGTTTTCCATGTTTGTGAAGGCTTTTTGAAGTTCAGGACTCATTTTTGATTCTGCAAGAACTAAGTGACGGCGCATTTCAATGATGGCATTTACTTGGTTGTTTCCCACAGGGCATGCTTCAACACACGCATAACAAGTAGTACATCCCCAAAGTGCTTCTTCACTTAAACCTTCGTGTGAGTTGATGACTCCCGTGTCTAAAGCAGCAACTGCCTCAGCACCTTCTTCAGGAGTTTTGCCTGCACGAGCAGCCGCAACTTCTGGCATCTTCTCTAACATTTGGTGTTTGAGTTCTACAATGATCGCTTTAGGATTTAAAACTTTTCCAGTTCTGTTAGCCGGGCATTCTACTTGGCAACGACCACATTCAATACAAGACATACCATCGAGTAGGTTTGGCCAAGGGAAATCTTCTACGCGGTTTGATCCCCAAACGGCATTTTCATCATCTAAATTGAGTTTAGATAGTTGGCCTTTAGGAGTGTCTGTTGCAAGGAAGTAGTTAAACGGAGCAAATATTAAGTGAGCGTGTTTGGATGTAGGAACATACAACATAAACGAGAACACAGTGATGATATGTCCCCACCACATAATTTGGAAAACGATGTCGGCAGAAGAGTTTGCAACACCAATGGATTCCCAAACGGATCCGATGGCTCCATCAATAAGACCTGCATGAGTGAAGTAAGTTGCCGCAACAGTCTTAGCACCATTCCCAAGTAAGGTGGTAACCATAAGAGTTGCAATCATACTGATCACAATAGCAGAAGCTGGAGAGTGAACATCAAGGCCCTTTGCCTTTTTAATCCAACGTCTCCAAGCAAAGAATCCAAGACCAGTTAACACAAGAATGGAAACATAGTTTACTGCTTGTTCGTAGATATGATTGGCAGCTTCACCCAAAAGAAATTCAGGAAGAGCAAATTTGTAAGGATCATCCATTACATAACCAAACACACCAGCAATCATTTGGCTTGTTGTGTGGATGGTGTACACGAGAAATCCGTAGAAAACAAACGCGTGCATGATACCGCGCACTGGTTCTCGGAAGTTTTTCTTTTGGAGGACTACGTTTATTAGAAAACTCTTTAAACGGAATCCGATATTTAGGTTCTTTTTAGCATCTTCATTGAAGAAAGCAGGACGACCATTGAAGATCAGTCCGAGCCTATAAAGGATGGCGCGGACAAAGACAATGTTTGCCACTACGAAAAATGCTGTGAATAATAGGTGAAAGAGTATTCTTCCGATATCCATTTATGTTTATGCCCTTAAGGTGTTTGGTATTTCCTAGGATTTGTATAGAAAAATGAATGTCCAGGAAAATTCGGTTTTTACAGGGATCTATCAGCAGATTTCCTGTCTAAGTAGGTAGAGATCATGAACTTAGACTCGTTTTCATTTAGCCCAAATGACCCCGCAGATGCCGTCCTTTTGAACGCTGTACAAGGCAAACGAATCTCCCCGAAAGAGGCTCTCATCCTTTATCAATCGGGAGATTTTTTAAAGATCCAAATGGTGGCTCGGTATTTGAGAGAGAAAATCAGGCCCCATACTCAGGCGAGTTACACAATGTTCCGCGTTGTGAATTATACCAACTATTGCAATGTGGAATGTAGTTTTTGTTCCTTTATGGATGAAATTGGGAATGGAAAAGGTTATGTTCTCTCCAAAGAAGACATCCTCCAAAAAATGGATTATGCCGTGGAAGAAGGGGCAGACCAAATGTTCCTGCAAGGTGGGGTTTATCCAAACCTTCCCTTCGATTATTACTTGGATGTGATTCGCACTGTAAAATCCAAATACCCGAAGATGCACATTCGTGCCTTTTCCCCAGTAGAAATCATTAATTTAGAAACGATCACAGGAAAACCATTAAGAGAGGTGCTTTTGATTTTAAAAGAAGCAGGCCTTGATTCCGTTCCTGGTGCCGGTGCGGAAATTCTCACAGAAAGAATGCGCCAAATCATCTCTCCCAAAAAAGCAACTGTATCCGAATGGGTACGCGCGATGGAAACCTGCCATGAGGTGGGACTTCTCGGATCAGCAAATGTAGTTTTTGGTTCCGAAGAAACAGAAGAAGAAGTGATCGAACACTTAACTGTGGTGCGTGACCTCCAAGACCGCACGGGAGGATTTTTATCCTTCATTCCGTGGACCTTTCAACCACAAACCAAAAGGTTCAAAGTAAGGCCGGTTCCCACACATGAATATCTAAAGGTTCTGGGAATTTGCCGGATTTTCCTCGACAATATCAAACATATCGAAACCTCAGTGATGGTTCTTGGAAAGGGTGTAGGACAGCTTGCTCTTTATTCAGGTGCCGATGATATCTCATCAGTTGTGATTGAAGAAAATGTCCTTCGTTCCTTTGGATTGAAAACAGAAAAAGAGGCACGTAAATTTCTGACAGAAGGTGGGTTCCAACCAGTGCGCCGGGACTTACTCTATGCGGAAGAATATGACTGCAACCAAGTGGGAGTGGATCTAGGTTAATCATCCGATTGGCTTTGTTGTCCTTTCCGGTCTCCACTTAAGCACTTGGGTAAAAAAAAAAGATGGGGGATTACGCTCCCCATCTTTCGAAATTTTACACCTTATCCGTAATGGACATAAACTGAGAATCAGTCTCAATTTCAATTCTACGGATTCTCGTAAAACTTGTCGATCATTTTTTTTTAAGATTCGATTAGGGTAATTCGGTTTCTGCCCTCATTTTTTGAGGTATAAAGGGCGGTATCGATTTTGTGGTAAAGTTCATCAAAGCTTGGATCGTCCTCGGGACGGAAGAGTGTGGCCCCAATGGATACCGTTAAGGTCAAAGATTCCCCGGGTTGGTTGTGGATGGGAATTTGCAAACGCTCTAATTTCTCGCGGATGGATTCTGTGAGTATTTCCAATCCTTCTTTATCGATTGGAGAAACTAACAAACAAAATTCATCTCCACCAATCCTTGCCGCAATGTCTGTAATTCTCGTTCTAGATTTTACAGTTTTTGCAAAGGCTTGGATGGCAAGGTCTCCCTGTTTGTGGCCATACTTATCATTGATGGCTTTCAATCTGTCCAAATCCAAAATCACAAGTCCAATGATAAATCCTTCGCGGTTAGATCTTTTTTTATAGAGATCAAACTGTTCTAACAAATGCCTTCTGTTAAAAAGTTCAGTCATCGAATCCACTCGTGATAAGTCTTCGATCTTTTGGTTGATTCGAAGTAATTTACCAACGGTGATTCTTAATCTAGCTTTGACTCGGTATTCCTCAAACCTCCAGTAGTTGATGAGTAAGTTAGCTACAAATCCAAAGGCCAGTAAAAAGAAAACAATGAGTACGTCTTGATAAAAGATGAAACGATCAAATCCCTGGATACGCGAAAAGTTTAAATGCAAGGGAATAAAAACGACAATATACAAAGTAGATAATAATAAAATTCGAAAGGGCTCAATCCATAAAAGGATGGAAGCACTGGCAATGACAATGGCTGAGCCGAACAAATAGTAAGCGTGGTTTGGTTTATCGTAAACCATCATAGGAATATAAAGTAGGATTAGGCCAATGAGTACTAAACTCGTGATTCCATAGATGTACCTTTGGAATAAACGAACTCTTTTTTTTCCAAATAGATAAACAAAGAAACAAATCCCGAGAGAAGAAATTCGAAAAAAAGCAATCCAGAAACTGGCTTCCTTCGTGCGGACAAGAGAATCCACAAAAAGTAAGGAGATGATAGAGGTAACAGCTGTCATCACACTGAAAATTTGTAAAGAAGAACCGATATCAGAAATATTTGTGGCTGTGAAGGCAGGATGATAGATTCGTAAAAACATTTTACGAAACACAAAAAAATACCTTTTGAATGTATGCCTACGCATATGGAACCAGAGCTAAGGATACAGAAAATCTAGGATCTGTAAACCATTTACTGGATCAGAAAATGATTACCTTTCTTTGGGATTTGGCGAGTACTTCAGGGATTGTGAGTCCGTCACTTCCTAAGTTACGAATCCTTTCTCCATTGGAATAAAGGATGACCCCTTTGATTCCAAAATTACCAACCATGGTAAAGGAAATTTGATCCAATCTGTCTTTTAGGATTTCCATACTTCCGCCGTAGTGAATGTCTTCGGAAAGAGAAATATGAAGGATTCCATTTTCCAATCGGTAATTAGGTTCCATACGAACTTTTTTGGAGAGAGCTGACAAAATCCCTTTTCCCTTTTCTTCTGCACTTGGACCTTTCGTGAGTTCTTGGAATAAAAAAGGGATGGGATCTCCACCTGGAAATTCACGGGTGAGTTTGACGAGTTGGGACTGGCTATTTTTCCCTGTTCCATAGAATTTTAGAAAATATACAGGTAAATAACCCGCATCCACTTGCAGGCGTTTGCCGGCGCCAGGAAACCTGTCTTCCGGAAGAGTGATTTCGGGAATGGAATCATCAACGAGTTTTGTGCGGGTTTTTTTATTGGATTCAGAATCTGGAAAGGTTTGAGTGAGAACTTCTTCTTCCCAATTTAAATCGTCTTCCCAGGTTTCTTTGCTAAAAGGGTCTGATGGTTCCGCGAATTTTGTTTTTTCTTGGGTTTTTCCAATGTTACGAAACCCTTGTTTAGGAAATAAATTTCCAGCGGCTTTGGGATCAAAACCCATAGATTTTTCAATGAGAACTAGTACAAGAAAAATCCCGCCAAGTAAATAGCGTAAAGATTTCCATTTATCTTCTTGGATTTGGGGAAGTACCGCCACACTATCAATGTCGGAAAAGTAGAGAAATTCGAATTTAAAAAAACTCTTTTAAAGTTGGTAAATCGTCGAATTTCCAATGGAAATCCGGAATTTCACCGGGAAGGCCATGTCCATAAGTGCAAAATCCAAAGGGACAACCATTTTCTTTGGCAGCTTCCCAGTCACTAAACCTGTCCCCGATCATAGCGATAGACTTAGGCTCTAAATTGTATTTGCGAACATACTCAGCGAGGATTTCACCCTTGGTATGGATGGTGTCTTGGTTGATGACCACTATGGGTTCAAAGTATTGTAATACACCTGCCGTGTCTAAAACGGTTTCGATATAGGCTTTCCTTCCATTGGAAGCGCAAGTGATGGTATAACCTTTTTCTTTTAGGTAATGGATGGTAGAACCTACGCCAGCATAAAAGTCCCCGCCGCCACTCCGAATGGAATCACAAAGGAGATCTAGGACTCGCGCGGAAATGGTATCTCTTTCCACTTCCGGCAAACTGGGAAGAAGATTGGCAAAAATGGTTCGCACTGGTTTCCCAATTTCGTTCATAATCTGGTCATGGGTGGGTAAGGACGCGATTTTTCCCGTCTTGGCAGCAAACTCTTCGATTGCCTGCACGTACGTCTTAAAGATTATGGATTCTGAGGAAAATAAGGTCCCATCGACATCGAAGGCGACCATGCGGATTTCCCCCAGGCGGTTTTCTTGCATTACCACCAGAAAAGAATTTGGTGGTCTCTTGGCAAGTAAGGAATTGGAAGTTATGCTCGTGCAAAGCAGTTTATCAGAAGTTCTTCGGGCGCGTGAAGAGTTGTATTCCCGGACAAATTGGACGGATCATACCTCGCAGTTACAAAACCGAGTGAAAGGGGAAGACCTTTCTCGGTACTTTGTACTAACAGAATCGGAAGAAATCGGAATCCGTGAAACCATTCGTTTGCATGTATCTACCACACCTTATTATCTTTCATTGTCCAGTCCTGATGATCCGAATTGCCCCATTCGTAGGATGATTGTTCCGCGTTCCGAAGAAGCTGTGCTTTCCTCTGAAGAAAGTTCTGATCCTTTGGATGAAGAACGACTAAGCCCTGTTCGTGGGCTCACTCATATGTATCCGAACCGGGTGTTATTATTTTCCAATCATTCTTGTAGTGTGTATTGCCGTCATTGTATGCGAGGTCGAAAGGTTTCTTCCAATGAAGAAAGAATGGAAAAAGGAGATTTGGAAAAGGCATTCGAATACATCCGAAACCATTCAGAAGTGGAGGATGTTGTGATTAGCGGGGGTGATCCCTTGAATCTAGCAGATTCCCGATTGGAATGGATTTTGTCGGAACTGAATTCCATCCCTCATGTTAAGATTTGTAGGTTAGGTACAAGAAATCCTGTCACTTTGCCTTTTCGCATCACAGGGGAACTGTGCAAAATCATTGAAAAATATAACAACGACAAACTATCTATTTTTTGTAATACTCAGTTCAACCATCCCATCGAATGCACAAAGGAATCCAAAGCAGCCATCCTTCGTTTATTGAAGGCAGGTGTATCTGTGGGAAACCAGTCTGTTCTTTTGAAAGGGATTAACGATGACGAAGAGACCATGCTCACTCTTCATAAAAAACTCCTGGAGATGCGCATCCGTGCCTATTATCTCTATGATCCAGAACTGATCCCTGGTTCTAGAGGGTTTCGCACTCCGCTTGCCCGTGGGATAGAAATTGTAGAATATATGCGGGGCAAAATTGGTGGGATGGGAATCCCTCAGTTTGTGAATGACCTTCCTGGTGGTGGAGGAAAAATCACCATTGCACCTAACTGGTATTTGGGTTATATTCCTAAAACTCGCCAACATGTTTTTCGTTCCGCGGTCACTAAAAAAATCCACCTTTCCTTTGAACCAATAGATTCAAATAAAGAATCCTATTATCCTGTATTAAGTGAAGAGGATTTGGAGAAACTAGGTCTATGAAACGCACCGTCATCCTCGCTTGCGATTTGTATGATCCAAAAACTCCTGAACTCTGCCAAGAATGGGAATCAGAAGAGACCATTCAGAATATGGAAAAAACCATCCAAACATTAGGATATGATGTGGCGGTTTTATCAAATCCATCCGAGATTGCCTCTGTTTTAAGTGGGATTCCTGTAACAGAAAGAACCCATTGGATGGTTTGGAATTTGGTAGAAGGATATCAGTCTCCGAATCGCGAGGCCTACATACCAGCGTTATGCGAATACTTGGCAGTCCCTCACACAGGAAGTTCAGCGGCAGTCCAAACCCTCACTCTGGATAAATACAAAACCAAACTATTTTTAAAGTCTTTTGGAATTCCAACGGCTGATTTCTGGTTAGTGGATGATCCAAAACAAAAACCGATCGAAAATTTTCCATTGTTTGTCAAACCGAATGGAGAGGGCTCGAGCCTTGGAATTGGAGAAAAAAACCTCATCCAAACAGCTGCAGACTGGGATGAGGTAGTGCCAGCCCTTGTCGACAAATACAATAAGGTAATTGTTGAATCCTATTTATCGGGAAGGGAACTCACAATCGGAGTTCTTGGAAACAAGGGAAATTACGAAGCCACAATACCGGCGTTTGTCGAATATCCGGGATCAGTTTACAGTGATCTTCTTAAATCAAAAGAAAGTTTTGTAGAATCTTTGGATTTTATAGTCCCAGAAGGACTTTCTAAGTCGCTCCAGACTTATGCCATTCAAATTGCCGATTTACTCGGAAGTTCTGGATACCTTCGTATCGATTTTAAATTGGAAAAAAACTTTCCTTATCTACTAGAAGTAAATGCGACTCCTGGATTTTCTTCTATTTACTCCACCTTGCCTTTGTTATGGGAAAACGGTGGAAAAACATACTCAGAACTCCTAAACCATTGTTTGGATCTGGGATTTTCTGAATACCAACATCATCATCGTTACAATTACGCAAAGGATAGAAACCTATGAACATCGTCGAAACTTTAAAACAGGATGTGGAAACCCATCCTGTCCTTAAATCGCAATGGTTATTAGAACGAAATATTTCAATGAGTTTTAATGACTTAATTTTATGGCTTAGCCAGGAATATTTTGTCTCCATTGGATTTGTAGATTGGTTTTTACTAGTAGCCGCGAAAACTAGAGACCAAAATGCAAAGATTGTCCTTGTGGAAAATATTTGGGGGGAACTTGGAGAAGGAAAAATAGAAGACACCCATGTTTCGATTCTAATTGAATTTTTAACAAAACTAAACTTTGATTTTGAAAACCACAAGTTATTACCAGAAACAAAAACCTACTTGGATAAAATGGAATCCATCATTGAAAAAGGTTTCTTTTATGGACTAGGGGCACTTGGACCTGCGAATGAATACCTACTCAAATTAGAATACTCGCAGATTGCTCTCGCCTACAAAAAACTAAAATCAGAAATGGCACTGCCAGAAGGTAAATTTTTTCAAGTGAACTTGGATGCAGATGAAGGCCATAGCCAACGAATGTTTGAACTCATTCAGGAAACAGCAATCACGGACGAATCAAAAAAACAAGTGATCGAAGGGAATTTACTCGCTCTTGCCGCGCGGGAAGATTTTTATACAGGACTTTCTCGTTTAGACAAAGAACGTGTTCTAAGTTAGGTTCTTTCGAAACCGTTTTAACAGATACATTGTTGCCATTCCGAGAAATGGAACTAGGGGCAGATACAAAAGGAAACTAAAGTATTTGTATTTGTCCATTTTCCAAAAAAGTTGTCTAACGGCAAAAAATCCAGGGTAACGATTTCCTGATTCGATGAATTGGACTTCTCCCGCACAAAGATCTTTGTTTAGTTGTTTGTGGATGGAATGAAGTTCTGTGTCTGTTAGTTGGTGAAAGGAAACAATGGCAACCTGATCCTTTGTTTTTTCACGTATGGATTTGGCAAGGCGGGTACAAAACCCACAGTTTCCATCATAAACTAAAACTGAATTTTTAGACAACATTTGGCTATACTACTTTGGAAAAAAAATCTTCCGGTTGTGCTTTTAATGTTTGGATGGTTGCTGGGATGAGTGACTGGTCCAGCCCCAACCAATAATAATACCAACTATCATCTTTTTCTATCCCTTGTGCGACTGACATATACCATTTATTGATATTATTGTCCGGTTTACTTCGCCAAAATAGGGGACGGCAACGTTCCAAAATTTGGTCCCAAATGTCTCGACCGACACCTGCACCTCTTGCCACACCATTGACAGCAAATTTAGAAAGTAAAAATCCATGTTCTGTTTTTTGCATCCAAGCGCAGGCCCGGTAAGATTCTTCTAAAAATAAAACATCAAATTTAGTTTTGTAAAATTCAGGTTTTAATGGTTTTCCAAAAGATTCCTCAATGAGTTGGAAAACTCTTTGCATATCAACATCATCTGTAGAATGGCAAACTTTGATTTTGTTTTTTCGCTTAACGAGAGTTCCACTTCCCTTAACTGTAAAAAGTTCTGTAAGCAAAGTGAATGGGGAAGTGAGAACAATACTAAATTTTGGATCCTCTATTTTTGACAATAGATCCTCAGAAAGTTGTATGAATTCATTTTGTGATCTAGATATAGCTGTTCCCTCTGGTAAGGTCAACCGCGAGTCACTCTGTAAGATGGATTTTACCTTATTTGTATTTGGATCTTTCAGTGGACCATCGATGGAAACATAAATAACCTTAGAAGAATGGAGGATGGAGCGACAACGATCCAAAAGTGCTGAAAGTTTTTCTGATTCATCATCCCAAAGTAGGATAGGAATTTTTTTCTGACGAATGCTACTGATGACTTCTTCTTTGAGTGGTTGGTTTCGATCTACCACTTGATAGGAAAAACCAAGACTCCTTTCTCCATCTGCATTCATTTGTTCGAGTGGGAAAAAAACCTTTAAGTATTGGAAACTATCTACTTCTAAAACAACAAAGGGAAAAAGATCGAGTTGGTAGAGGAGTTTTAGATCTGAAAATAAAGCCTCTGAACTATTAAAAATAGTTTCTGAGTCGGCATACAGAATCGCAAACGATTCGGGAGATAAAGATTGGAATTCTTTTAAGAATAGAAGTCCATCTCTTGGATCTCTTGTGATTTCAAAGACTCTGCTGAGTACGTCTTTGGAGTTCATTTCCCCCCTCTAATCTCATAATCTACAATCTTTGCCTTGAGGTTTGCATGTTTCAAACTTAAATGTGCGTTTTCTTTGAGTCCAAACTTCCCAAGGAGAGAAAAATCTCCCGAAAGAACCGTAAACTTCCAACCACCAAACTCATTTTTAATGACCTTTCCAAATTGGAAGTACATCTCTTTTAGGTCATCCATTGGTTTTCCAATCCGATCCCCATACGGCGGATTTGTGACCACATGACCTTTGTCTCCAAATGTGTTTTTTAGGTCCAAACAGTTTCCCACTTCAAAGGAAACAAAGTCTTCGACTCCTGCCTCATAAGCGTTTTCTTTTGCTATGCGAATCGCTTCTGGATCCACATCAAATCCAAAAAGATGAGGAGAGTTTGGTTTTTCCATTTTTCTTTCGGAAAATACATAAGTAGGAAATAAAATCTGAAAAACTGGTGATTCGGCAAATAGAAACCGATTGATTTCGCCGTAAAGACGTTCTCTAAGAGCTGCTTCAATGAGAATGGTTCCTGACCCGCACATTGGATCCACTAAAGTATTTCCCTCTTTCCAACCAGAGACTTCGAGCATAGCTTGTGCAATGGGTTCTCGAACAGGAGCGTTTCCTGCAAAGAGTCTATATCCTCGTCTTCCGACAGGATCCCCGGAAAATGAAAGTTCAATGCTAAATTTATCTGTATGAGACCGGACAACGATGGTGATGTCTGCCATACGTTTTTCGATTTCAGGAAGAGGGATTTTTTTACTTCGCAAACGATCGAGTACTGCATCTTTCATACGATGCATGGTAAACTCTGAGTTTTTTAATTTGTCCTTGGTTTCTGCATCAATTCGAAAACTAACTTCTGGGCCAATGTATTTTTCCCAAGGAAGTTCACTGGCTTTGGCATAAAACTCATCATAAGTTTCTGCATTGTCATGTAATAACTGTAAGTTAAGTCTAGAGGCAAATTTTGTATGAATGGCAAACTGGATGACATCTTCCTTTTTGCCGGAAAAAAAAACTCCGCCCCGATTGGAGCTGCCTATTTTGAGATGGTGAGTTTTTAATTCGGATTCCAAAAGCGGAGATAGTCCTTCTCCGCAAATGGCATGGTAAGTGGGGTGAGTAGGTTTTATTCCGAGTCTCCTAATTTTTGAGCCAAGTAGTTTTGGATGCTAATCGAATCAATAATGGATTTTTGTGTTTCAATCCAATCGATATGTTCTTCTTCGGAAACAAGGATTTTTTCCAAAAGTTCTCTTGTTCCATTGTCTTTGGAAGTTACACAGATATCAATCCCTCGATTCAATCGTTCTACAGCATTGTATTCGAGTTGTAAATCATGTTCCAACATTTCCGGAACTGTTTGGCCTACGTTGATTTTTAAATATTTTTGTAAGTCAGGAGTTCCATCAAAAAACAGAATCCTTTCGATGATTTCATCAGCATGTTTCATCTCTTCGATGGATTCTTTTCTGAGGTAATCCGCCAGTTCCAAATAACCCCAATTTTTACAGAGTTTTGCATGAATAAAATACTGATTGATGGCTGTGAGTTCTGCAGCTAGAACTTCCGCTAAAATGTCGATTACTTCTTTTTTTCCCTTCATATGGGTAGCCTCATTTTCTCTCTTTAATTGGAAAGATAATTGGTTTTCATAGAATAGGCAAGCGTAAAGTATATTCTAATGAAGAAAGTTTACATTCACAATCCATCATTGAGTGTATTCGGAAAACACAAAGGATCACAACTTGATTTATCCTTTGCGACCGCAAAACAATCTGTACATGAGTTTCAATCTCACAAAATTCAGTTCATTATCTACGCTAGTTTTTCGCCTGATTCTTATAATAAAGAGTACCATTTATCCGCCAAACTTCCTGGGTTACTTGGACTTCGCGATGTTTATTCCATAAGAATGGAAACGGCATCTTCTTCTGGTGCCTCTGCCTTTCAATTGGGAGTGAATTTGATTCTCAGTGGAAGATACGACCATGGACTCGTTGTGGCAACTGAACTTATGAGCCAACTCAACCGAGAAGAGAGTAATCTTTTGTTAGGTTCCGTTCTTTCTGATTCACAAAGGGCTTTAGGAATGTCCATGGCACAGGGTGGGGCCATGATCACTCGTAAGTATTTGGATGACTACGGATACAAAGAAGAAGATCTTTTTGCGATCGCGAAGAAACTTCATGACAATGGCCTCTTGAATCCCAAAGCCCATATCAAGAAGAATTTAAGCCTGGAAGAATACCAAAACCAAACAAAAATCGCAAGCCCTTTAGGTTTGTATGATATCTCACCTTTGTCTGATGGATCGGCAGCCCTCATCCTCTCCAAAAACCCAAGTTCCATTTCTGTCAAAGGGATGGGTTCCGGAACCGCTCCTTTTTTAACTTCAGCAGATCCCAGTTTTCTTGCCAATCGTATCGCTTTTGAAAAAGCCTATGCTGAGTCAGGTGTGGATCCGAGTGATATTGATTTTGCGGAATTACACGATGCTTTCACTCCCTTTGAACTTGTGGGTGCGGAAGATGCTGGATTTTTCAAACGAGGAGAAGCTTTATTCCAAGTCAAGGCGGGACTCACTCATCCTAAGGGAAAAATCCCTATCAATTCGTCTGGTGGGCTTAAATCACGAGGCCATCCCGTGGGTGCTTCGGGACTCGCACAAATTGTCGAACTTTGTCGCTTCTTTGAGGAATGGCCTGAAAAGCGGTTGGCAGTAGCACAAAGTATAGGTGGACTTGCTACAAACAACTTTGTGTCGATATTAGAAAGAGACTGATGCCCGAAAAAATACTGATCATCCAAACTGCTTTTTTAGGTGACCTGATCCTATCTACTTCGTTTTTCCATGCGGTAAAAACAGAACACCCAGGGGCGGAAATCCATGTACTTGTGAATGCAGGTACTGAGTCTGTTTTGGAAAATAACCCCGATCTAACTAAGGTTTGGTCATTGGACAAAAAAAGGATTAAAAAAAATCCTTTTGCGTTTCTGCATTTTGCTGGTTTGTTAAAAAAAGAATCCTTTAACAAAGTATATTCAGCCCATTTTTCTTTTCGATCCAGTTTATTGTCTTACCTCACACGTGCACCCATTCGGATTGGATACAAAGAATCTGGATTTTCTTTTTTACATACAAGGACTGTACAAAGACCCAAACAAGGTCCCCATGAAGTGGAAAAACTTTTTTCACTATTATTTGAAGCTTATGATTATCCAAGCGGAAGAGAAAGAAGGCCTTATCTATTTCCAGGCCAACTAGAAGAGGATTCCTTCCTAACCAAAAAAAAGGGAATCCTGACAAGTGATGAAGGATACATCCTCATCGCACCATCATCCCTTTGGGAAACCAAACGGATGCCAGAAGAAAAATTTGTCAGTGTCATCACCCAAATCTTACGCAAAAGAAAAGAAACTGTGATTCTTATTGGTAGTAAGGTTGATTTGGAAATTGAAAATACAATCTTTCGTCTGATGAAAACGGAACCATTGGAATTAAGGGAAAGAGAACGTTTATTTTCCCTTGTGGGCAAAACAAATTTAAAAGAACTAATGGTTTGGATTCGAAATGCAAACGCCATTGTTTCTAACGACTCCAGTCCCATTCATTTTGCCTCTGCATTTAATACTCCGACCGTAATGCTTTACGGGGCAACCATCCCGGCCTTTGGATACGGAAGCCTTTCCGATAGACATAAAATCATGGAGGTAAAAGGTTTAAATTGTAGGCCATGTGGGATCCACGGCGGACGAATTTGTCCTGAAGGGCATTTCCGTTGTATGATGGACCAAAACCCTGTCCGTATTTTTGAGGCCTTAGAGGAAGTCATCTCTCATGAAATTACCTGATAAAAAAGTAAAAGATTACAACAGTAAGTTATACCGCAGCCGAATTGTTAACGTTCAAAAAAAGTTAAAAGCGGGTGAAATTTTTCTCTTATTTGCAGCAAACCATAAAATTAGAAATAGAGATGTGGAATATAAATTCCGTCAAAATTCCGATTTCTATTACTTAACGGGAATTACAGAAGAAGATTCGATCCTTGTCATTACGAAGGAAGTTTCAGGGATGTTCTGTTTACCCAAAGATAAAGAAAAAGAAATTTGGACAGGAATCCGACTCGGAAAAGAAAAGATCAAATCTATGTTAGGTTTAGATTTTTCCTATGATTTGAATGATTGGGAAAAAGAAAAATCTGCGATCCTCATCGGAAATCATACTTTGTATTATTTTTTTGGAGAGAACCCAGATCGTGACCGAGAACTCATTACGGAATGTAGGAATCTTTCGGAAAGAGCTCGCGAGGGAAAATTTGGTCCACACCGCATAGAACACCCACATTTCTTACATGAGGAAAGGCTCACCAAATCCAAAGAAGAAATTTCGCTTTTAAAAAATGCAGCGGAAGTCACAAAACTTGGCCATATGCGCATTATGCGAGAAAGTAAACCAGGGATGTATGAATACGAATTGGAAGCACTCCTTGACCAAGAGTATCTAAAATACGGCTCCATTGGTGGAGGTTATGGTCATATCGTTGCTTCCGGAAAAAATGCCTGTATCCTTCACTATGTCAGTAATGATGATGTTTTAAAAGAAGGGGATTTGGTTCTTGTGGATTCGGGGGCAGAGTGGAATTATTATACTGCCGATGTGACTCGTGTTTTTCCTGTAGGCAAAAAATTTACCGAAGCTCAAAAAACTATCTATGAGATTGTTTTGTATGCACAAAAGAATGCGATTCTGAATTCTGTTTCTGGAACTCCATTCAATGAAGTACATGAAAAAACAGTTCGTTTCTTAAGTGACTGCCTTCGGGAAATGGGTTTACTAAAAGGAAGTTTAGAAGAGATCATAGAGAAGGGAACCTATCGAAAATTCTATATGCACCGAACAGGACATTACTTGGGAATGGATGTTCACGATGTGGGAAGGTATTTTTTAGAAGGAAAATCTCGACCGCTTAAGGATGGTCAGGTGGTTACTGTAGAACCCGGATTGTATTTTGATCCAACGGATGATTCGATCCCTAAAGAATTTAGAGGGATCGGAATCCGGATCGAGGACGACATTGTGATCCATGGAAAAACACCCATCAATCTAACAGAATCAATTCCTAAAGAAATTTCTGAAATTGAAGCTTTAAAGGCATAAACAATTCACATTTTTTGTGTTTGTTGGTAATTCATGAGTAGAGAACTTCCGAAACGATTTCGTTCTGTCCGTTATTTTGATCGAATCAGTTCCGAAATCGCTGAAATTGTTCGACTGGAAATGGAAAAGTTAGGATACCCGGGTCTCACCACTTCGCATTTTGAAATCCTTACCTTTCTTTTACGTAGCACTGTTCCGATCAATATGACACAAATTGCCAAAACGATTGAAAAAACAAAACCGACATGTACAGTGCTTGTGAACCGGTTGGTGAAAGAAGGTCTTGTAGAAAGAAATCCGTCCCCGAGCGACGGTAGAGAATGGGCCTTACTTCTTTCTAAGGATGGAAAAAAAATACGAAAGAAAATTGTGACAATCTCTGCCAAACTTCTTTCGTTACAAACTTGGGGAATCTCAAAAGAAAACGAGGACATATTGTATCCTATCCTCGAAGAGATTTACAAACACATACGAAAAAAAGATTAAAACTAAATCGAAGCTTTCCTTTTCATATTAAGAAGTGAAAACTGGTCTTCTAACCTGGACAGAAGCAGAAATTCCTTCTTGTGCATCTTTGGATTGAATGCTTTGGACGGTTGCTTTGATGTCTGGTGCAATTAAGGCTAATATATTTTTTTGTACATTCAGAATTCCTGATTTTGTATCTTTCATTGCAGACAAAGAATTTTTCTTTAATTTAGTTTGGAGGGATTTTGATTTTTTCTTCAAATCTTCCTCTGTTCCTGCGATTTCTTCAAACAAACTAGGCATTTCTTTTGCTTTGAAAGCATCTCCGAGTAACACATGGCGTTTTGCCGCATCATATCCGACAGCTTCCCCAAGAAGAGCATAAATAAAAGAAGGAACTTGGATTCCAATTTTCACTTCAGGCAATCCAAAACGAATGTCCTCCGTCGCATAACGGTAATCACAAACTAGAGCAAGCATAGCTCCATATCCCAAAGCATGGCCTGAGATTTCTGCGATGGTAGGAACAGGAAGAGTGAATAAACCTTCTAAGTTCTCATAAAATAAATTTAAGAATGGTGCCAGGTCTTTTGACATATCCATGGTGCTGACAGTAGTCAGATCCAAACCCAAGGAAAAAGACCCAGGGGAGTCACTTTTTAAGACAATGGCTTTGGAATTGGATTCTTTTGCGGTTTGGATCGCTTTTTTTAATTCTAAAAACGATTCGTTGGAAAAACTGTTCTTGTCATTAATGCCCAATCGGATAAATCCGATTCCGTCAACTTGTTCGAATGAAATCATTACAATCCTCGAAAAATGGTTAGATATCTAACTATTAAAGTAACCAGAAATAGAAGCAAGATTTATTTTTGTTTAATGGGAATTTAAAAGATAGGTTTTAATGACTTCTTTCATGACAGAAAGACCAACAGGGAGGGCGTCTTCGTCAAAATCAAAAAAAGAACTATGGTGAGAGTGGATGAATCCTTTGGCTTCGTTCCGAGATCCAATAAAAAAATAACATCCAGGGCGTTCCATAAGGAAGGCAGAAAAGTCTTCCCCACCCATGGTTCTTGTATTTTCTTCCGTAAGACAATTTTCTCCCAGAACATTTTTTGCAGCAGTTCTGACAATGTCAGCCATAGCCGGATCGTTGATGGTTGGTTTGTCGATGCGGTTGTATTCGAAATCTACCCTCGCACCAAAGCCACTTGCCACTTGGTTCACAAGGGACTCCATCCTTTTGGGAATCATTTCATAAACTGATTTAGAATACGTGCGAACCGTTCCGTGAAGGGTAGCAGTTTCCGGGATGACATTAAAGGCATTTCCGGAATGAAACGACCCCACTGTGACCACACAAGGTTCAAGTGGGTCTACGTTTCTTGAAACTAAGGTTTGTAAGGCTGTGACTAAATGAGACCCCACAACAATGGGATCCACCGTGTGTTGGGGGATGGCGCCGTGTCCAGAGGTCCCTTTCACTGTGATTTTGAATTCATCCACAGAGGCCATCATGGTTCCGTTCACCACGCCCACTTTACCAAGATCAATATGATTCCAGACGTGGAGGGCAAATACAGAGTCTACTTGGTACCTGTCCAAAATTCCCGAAGCAATCATCCTGTCTGCCCCAGACCCACCTTCTTCTGCCGGTTGGAAACAAAGGAGAACCCGACCTTTGGGAACAAATTCTGAAAAAGTAGTTTTTAGTTCTGAAGACAATGCCATAAGGATGCTCGTATGACCGTCATGGCCACAGGCGTGCATTTTTCCGGGGTTTTTACTTTTGTATTCGTGGTTGTTTTCTTCGTGGATGGGGAGGGCATCCATATCGGCTCGGACGAGGATGGTTTTTCCAGGTATCCCTGAATCGAAAAGGGCCACAAGCCCCGTTTCAGCAATCCCTGATTCCACTTGAAAACCTAAAGATTCTAAATGTTCCTTCACAAAAGAAGCAGTTTCTTTTTCCTCATATTTGAGTTCCGGAAACTGGTGGAAAGTTCGTCTGTACCGAACCATTTCCTCTTTTCTGTGTGAAGGAAGGAGTTTCATAATTTGTCAGTTTCTAATTTGGCTCTTTTTTCGACCTCTTCCAAAATGGAATAAAGATCGAGTCCATATTTCTCAAAAAGAGAATTTTTTGCCAACTCATAACGAACTAAATTTATATTAAAATTGATTTTTGCCTGGGTCACCGCAAGTTCTGCATTTGCCAAACTATCGAGTGCATTTTTTACATTAACAGCCGTATACCGACCTTGGCGAAACCTTTCCATAAGCCCGTTGTAAAAAATTTCAGTTTCCTTTCTTGTTTTGATCAGGTCTTTTAGAAGAGCATGACTTGAGATAAGTGCTTCATGTCGGTTGTCAATTTCTTGCGAAATTTCCTGTTCCAGGTTCTGGATTTTCATTTCGTTTACTTTGAGGTTGGTCTCTGCATCTCGAATTCCTGCTTTGATTCCTAAATCCCATAGAGGGTAGGACATCTTTAGTTCTGCAAGAATTTGTGGGTAATTCCAAGACGTGATCCCTCTTTGGCGTGCGATGAAATTGTCTTGAGGAGAAATAAAATTTTGACCAATGGAACTGTAAGAAAAACTGGCAAGAAGTGAAGGATCGTCTTCTGCAAGAGCAGTGCTCAATGCCAGTTTTGCAATTTCTCTTTCCCTTTTTAACATAAGGAAATCAGTCCTTCTGGAAAGTGCATACTCTTTGTCTGCTTTTAGGTTGATTCCTGTTGGTAAAGTTTCACTAAGATCAGTGACACCTTCAATAGAAGATCCGGTATCCACATTGAGAATACGTATTAAATTTCTTTCTGCTTCAATACGATCGACTTTTGATTTTTCTAAAAGTGACTGAGTTCTAAGATAAGCCTGGTTCCACTGGTTGACTTCGAATCCTTCCGAAAGACCAAGTCCTGTTTTTCTTAAAGTAAGGCGCCTGATCTCTTCTGTATTTTTAGAAACTTTTTCGTAAGTGGCAATCCGTGAGTCCACAATGCTTAGGGACCAGTAATCAACTAGAATCTTAACCACAAGTTGTGTTAAGATATTGATATAGTTTTCTCGAACGAGCAGGGTTTGGTTTTTTAAAAGTTTTTCCTTATCCTCTTCGTTTTTCCCAAACCCATATTTGAGTAATTCTTGGGAAAGAGTCGCAGAGACGGCGCCCGTATACATAGGAGGAGCCGCGAGTAAACTTCCAAATCCACTTTGTGAAGCAGGATCTTCAAAGGCATTTACGTCATAACGAATCGTGCTGATTTCTGTTTTGAAATAAGTCCCTGTTTTGAATTGTTTTTCGATCCCTGCTGAAATTTTATCTTGGGAACGAATTGTTCCCGCAAAGATGTTGTTTCTGTTACTTGGAAAAAGTTGTTTGGCCGACTGGATACTGGCCAAGGCCTTCCAGGCATACTTGGATTCGTTTTTCCATTCGGGACTGTCTGCTTTGACAATTTCCAATTTGGCATTTTGAACAATGGTATTGTTCTCAATGACTTGCTCGATGGCTTGGGCGATGCTGAGTCGTAGTTTTTTCGGACCGTTTCCCGCCTGGAGCGATTCGGGAATGGTATTGCCATTTTCCCACTGGGAAAGCTGCATCCGTTTGACATCCTCGTCAAAATCAGATTCCGCAAAAATAGGGAAACTTAAAAGGCTAAAAGATATTAACCAGCTGGTCAACTTTCGAGGACTTATAAAAAAATACGGGGTAGAAATATTGTGACTGTTCAATGGAAACTTCTTAAACCCCTTACAGAGACAAGATGAAAAAATCAATCTTGTCAATCAACCTAAAATGTAAAAAGCTACGTGGAGAAACCTTAGTTTCCGGGAGAACATTGTGGCAAATCTGTCGAAAAAACCGAATCGTCTGGTTCATGAAAAAAGTCCTTACCTGTTACAACATGCACACAATCCCGTAGATTGGTTTCCCTGGGGAACGGAAGCCTTCGAAAAAGCCAAAAAAGAAGATAAAATCATCCTTTTGTCCATTGGATATTCGACTTGTCACTGGTGCCATGTGATGGAACGGGAATCCTTTGAAGATGATTCCACAGCAGAAGTCTTAAACCGTGATTTCGTATGCATCAAGTTAGACAGGGAAGAACGACCGGACATAGATAAAATTTACATGGACGCACTGCACGCCATGGGAACCCAAGGGGGTTGGCCCTTAAATATGTTTCTTACCCCTACAAAGGAACCAATCCTTGGTGGAACTTATTTTCCTCCGGAAAATCGCTACGGGAAACGCAGTTTCAAAGAGGTTCTTCGGTTGGTTTCCGAGGCTTGGAAGAACCAAAGAGAAGAACTCGTCACAGCTGCCGGCGATTTGACACAGTATTTACGAGACAATGAAACTAGACCCAATGAAGGAAAACTCCCAGCTAAAGAAATCATTGAAAAAAATTTTGAACGATACCTCCAAGTGTACGATAAAGAGTTTTTTGGATTCAAAACCAATTCAGTAAATAAATTTCCTCCCAGTATGGCCCTAAGTTTCCTTACGGAATTCTACTTACTAAAAAAAGACCCAAGGGCTCTCGAGATGGCTTTTAACACGGCTTATGCCATGAAATCTGGAGGGATTTACGACCAAGTTGGGGGTGGAATTTGTCGTTATGCGACAGACCACGAATGGCTTGTCCCACATTTTGAAAAGATGTTGTATGATAATTCCTTATATGTCGAAGCCCTGTCTTTATTATACAAAGCAACCGGGGAAACTTTCTTTATGGATGCAATTCGAGAAATTGTGACTTATATCCAAAGGGATATGACTTTGGACTCCGGTGGGATTGCAAGCGCTGAAGATGCGGATTCCGAAGGGGAAGAAGGAAAATTTTATATTTGGAACCATAAGGAATTTCACTCCCTAGTTCCCTCAGAGGAAATCCAAGGATTTTGGAATGTAACCGAAGAAGGAAATTTTGAACACCAGAATATCTTAAATGTGTATTGGAAAGGGAAAAATCCTTATGTCGACGGGATCTCTTTTAAACCAGAGTTTTTAAAACAACTTGGGGAAGCCAAAGCAAAGTTATTAAAAGAAAGAAACGAAAGGGTTCGGCCTCTGCGGGATGACAAAGTCCTCACTTCTTGGAATTGTCTTTGGATCCGAGCTCTTTTGTCTGCTTACGAAGTTTCGGGAGAGAATGAGTATCTAAACGATGCCAAAAAGATTTACCAGTTTATCGGAAACCAATTGGTAGGTGCAGATGGCTCAATCCTTCGACGATTTCGGGAAGGAGAAGCCAAATTTTTTGGAACACTTCCTGATTACACTGAATTCATTTGGGTTTCGATGAAACTCTTTCAGTTAGATGGAGACATCGAAGCATACCAAAAAGGAAAAAAATCGCTGGATTATGTTTTTTCGAATTTCGAATCAACAGTTGGTCCCTTTTACGAATCCTATCATGGAAACGAAGATTTGATTGTCAGAACCATCGAAGGTTATGATGGAGTGGAACCTTCCGGTAATTCTACCATCTTACATTTGTTTTATCTTTTACATTCGTTTGGATATAAAAACAAAAATTTGGAAAAAAAAGCGAATTCCATTTTTGCTTATTTTCTTCCTGAACTCACACAAAATTCGCTCAGTTATCCTTCGATGATTTCGGCGTTCCAAAAATTCCAATACCCATCCAAGGAAGTTCTTGTGGTTTATAAAGACAAGGATCCTGAAGAAGTTGGATCCATTCGGAAAAAATTAGCTGCTTTAAAGGATCCTAATGTGGTTTGGCTTGTGGTCGAAGAATCAAAAGCAAAGTCACTCGGAGAGGAACTAGAACTCCTTACAGGAAGAGGAGCTGGTTCTGGAATTTTATATTACGTATGTCGAAATTTTTCTTGTGAATTGCCAAAAGACAATTGGGAAGAAACACTCACTCTTATACAACAATAGGAGTGGCGTCGCCCCAGAGACGATCGAGCGAATAGTAAGTTCTCATTTCGTCTGTCATGATATGAACACAAATCTCACCGTAATCCAAAAGGATCCATCCCGTAGCATCTTTGGGAAGGTCGGCGAGGTTTTGTCTTTTGACTGCGAGTTTTAAAGGTTTCATGTACTTATCGATGTCTTTCGCACAAGATCTTCCTTGTGTTTCGGTTTTGACAGTTGCGAGTACAAATAAAGATAAATAACTATGGACGTCCTTCAAATCCAAAAACTGAATGTTTTCACATTTTTTGTCAATTAACGTCTGTTTGATTTTTTTGAGATGTTCTAATGTCTCTGTACTGATATTCGGCATTTTAGTCCTTGGAATTTTGAAAATCTTCCCCAAGAATCACAGTGGCATCAAGCCCCAAATCCTTTCTCAGTGCGAAGTAAACCCTTCGCCCTTGGAAAGTGTCGGAGATGATATCTGTGTACTGTGTGTTTCCGGAGCGGTTAAGGATGATACTGGATTTAAAACTAGAATCCCAGGCATTGTCAACGGAGAGGACTTTCAGACCCTTATCATTCAGGAGCACCTTACCGTATCTGGCAAGCCCATTTTTTGGGGTCCCATTCAGGACTTCAATCCGAGCTCTTTCCCCTTCGCTAAAAGAAAGGGATCTAAGTTCACTTGTAAATTTATGAAAGGCTACCTTTACCGTTTCTTCATTGGCTTTTAGAATTTCATCTTTTTGTTTAGGTCGTCCCGTAGGTTCTCCAGGAACTTCAGAAACTCCAAAATGGATTTTTTCTTTTTTCAAAAAGTCAACCAACGTTTCCCATTCCTTTGTGGAGAGATTGGTTGTCATTTGGCTGTGGAGGTATGCGACTCTTTGTTTTCCTAGTAAGTCTCTTTTTTCGTGAATGGCCTCGAGAAAAGTTAAAAATACTGTTTCTTGAATTTCAAGCCTTCGGATATAAGAAATCATGGATTCATCGGAAAGTGAGCTCATCCAATCAAAACAATCTTCTCCATCGAGAATGTACGTTTGTTTGTTTCTTGCGTAGTTTTTTGTTACATGAAGGGATTTTGGTTCAAAGAAAAAACCAAGCCCACCTAGTAAATTAATCCAATTTTGAAATTGTGTTTTGGTCCAAACGATTTTAAAAGGAATGTTGGAATCTAATGTATCCTCTAGAACAGATTCAACGTAAGAAGGGGCAGAACTTCCTTTTTCTTTGAGAGATTTTTCTCCATCATCAAAACTGGTTTTAGGGTTCACAAAAAAAAGCGCTGCTTTTTTTTCATTGGGGTAAAATTCCGCATACAAAGAAAACAAATATTCATCCTTATCACCTAAGACAGAGAAGAGGATGGGAAGGCGTTTGCTTTGTGACAATTTTTGATCCAGAGAAAATCCACCTTTGGAGCGGAAAACTAAAAAAAGAAGGGCAATCAAAAAGAAAGAACCTGCAGCAATCAAAAGAGTTTTCGCGGGGATTGGTTGTTTTTTAGGAGCTTCACGTAACATCTATTTGGTTTCCTTTAATAAATTGGCAGATTGGTTGTACGTCTGAAACGTATAGGGATGGATGACTTCCTTTTTTTCCATAAGAAAGGAAATGGTTTGAAAGGCTTTCATAAAAACACCATAACTCAGATTTTCCTTCGTTTTCTCTACCCATAGAGGGAGGTCCGGTTGCCTGAAAGCAAAGTCAGATCCTAAAAAATCGGCAGCATATAGAATTTGGTCCAAAAGTTCGGGAGAACGATTGCCTAAAGTATGAGAGGAGATGGCCTTTGTCATTTCAAGATCCGAAAAACCATATTCTTTCGCAAGCCATAAGGGAGCTGAAAATGCATGGAGGGCTTGCGAGGGAATTCCAGTTACATCCAAAGAAAATTCAATGAAGAGTCCCGTATGGATTTCCGGCTTTTTTTGTTTGGTGATGTCATGACAAAGCCCCGCCAAATACGCTTTCTTTGGATCCGGATACCCGTGAATTTTTGCCAGAGATTCTGCGTAATCGGCAACCCGAAATATATGTTGAAGGCGAGTTTCCGTGACATGATTTGGAATTTCTTCTGTAAAAAATGAAATCCAATCCTCAAAAGAGGCATTTGGTTTAGGAATTTATTTCATTGAAAAACCCTTCCCCTTTCGAGTCTAAAAACTTAAGCATGAGTTCCTTGGTTTGGGGAAGAAGATATTCATTCACTAGATTTCCATGAAAGATATGACGAATCTCAGTGCTACTGACAGGCAAAACTGGATTTGATAACACTGTTACTTTTGACTGCGGTAAAAAATTAGGTATTGGAATTTCTTTAGGGTAGGGAGTCACTCTACGCACAACTATGATTTGATTAATCATATCTAAAATTTCCAAATAGGATTTCCATTTGTCAAAGGAAACCAAATTGTCTTCCCCCATCACAAGCGAAACTTTTGTATTTGGATGGAGAACACGAAGAGTTTTTAAACTATCAACCGTATAACTTGTATTTGGTTTTTTAATTTCTTCATCCCAAAGGAACACATTTTTTGAAAGGAAACCTTTAAATTCGGTAAGGCAAAGTTCCCAAATTTCTGTGGAACTAAATTTTGTTCCACCCTCCTTAAAGGGTGAAACAAAATTTGGACAAATATAAAGTAGGGCGTCCGGATAGGATTTGGAAATGGTTTCAATTACGTGCCGATGTCCCAAATGGGGTGGATTGAAACTTCCTCCAAAAAACAAAACCTCCATTTTCAGGCGCGGACTTGTCCACTTCCCGTAACATAAGTTGTCGTTGTTGTTAAGTGGACGAGACCCATGGGACCACGCACATGGAGTTTGCCAGTTGAAATTCCCACTTCAGCCCCAAGTCCATACTCACCACCATCATGAAAGCGGGTGGAACAGTTGACAAAAATCGCAGCACTGTCCAGCTCCTTTTGGAAAGTTTGGATCTCTGTTACATCTTCCGATAAAATACATTCTGTATGACCGGAACTGTATTTTCGAATATTTTCCATGGCTTCGCCAACAGAAGATACGATCCGAACACTGAGTCTAGTATCCAAAAATTCTGTATAAAAGTCTTCCTCTGATGCTTGTTTGGCGGAAGGGAAAACTTTGATAGTGGATTCATCCCCGAGGATTTGGATTCCCGCAGATTCTAAATCTTCCAATAATTTCTTTATATTCGGATAGTCTTTATGAATGAGTAGGTTTTCCAAAGCATTACAAACCCCAGGTCGTTGTACTTTCGAATTGATTAAAATGGGAAGTACAATCTCTGTGTTTGCATGGTTTGATAGATATAGATTGGTAACCCCTTTATCATGTTTGATGACAGGAATTTTACTATTTTCCGAAACAAAACGAATGAGGGCTTCGCCGCCACGAGGAACAATCACATCAATCAGATCATCCAATTGGAAAAAAGGAACCATAGCCTCTCTATTTGTATTCTCTACAAATGTTACCACTTCTTTTGTCACACCAGGTAACTTCTTTTCTTCAATTGCCCTGTGGAATAAAGAAGAGAGGATTAAATTCGAATGAAAGGCTTCCGAACCACCGCGCAAAATACACGCGTTCCCAGATTTAAAAGACAAGGATGCAATATCGATGATCACATTGGGCCTTGATTCAAAAATTGTCATGACCACACCGATCGGCACACGTTTCGTGAGCAGTTCCAGTCCATTGGGAAGGATGGTTCCACGAACCACTTCCCCCACAGGATCTGGGAGATTCCGAATTTCTTCGATGCTCTTTGCCATGTTCTTAATTCTTTTGGAATCCAGTAGAAGGCGGTCCATCATGGCAGAGGACAAACCTTTCTCTTTTCCATTCTGCATATCGAGTTTATTTTTTTCGATGATCGCGGCTTCATTTTGGACAAGCAGTTCTTCCACTCGCACCAGTACAGCATTTTTTTCTAAGGTGGTAAGACCTTTTAGAGCTCTACTTGCTAGTCTGGCTTTTGTTGCTAAATCTTTCGCATAATTTGTTAATTCATCTGCCATGGTTCACTCCGCTTGAAAGGAAAAAAAATGAGTTTGGATTTCTGATGCATTGGGAACTCGGTGTGACAAAGAGGAATCGGCAACCAAAGTTCCAAAGTTTTCTACTTCAAAAAACTTCGCGATTGCGTGTTTTTTCTCACCATTCACAATTCCCGTTTTAATTCCGTACGGTAACAAAAGTTTTGCGGCATTGATTTTAGTAAACATACCACCGGTTCCAGGTCCTGATGGTCCCGTTGCCAATTTTTCCGTTTCTTTAGTGATTTCAGTGAATAAATCAATTTTAGATTGGTCTTTTAAAAATCCATCCACACCAGTAAGTATGAGAAGAAGATCCGCTCCAACAATGGAGGCAACAATAGCAGATAGGATATCGTTATCACCTAAATTGATTTCTTCTGTGGAAACAGAATCATTTTCATTTACGATGGGTAAAATTCCCCAATCCAGGAGTTGGCGGAAAGTTTGTTTTAGGTTTGTAAAACTCTTTTCCTCATTTAAATCTTTTCTTCCAAAAAGAATTTGCGCAATTGGAACATTCACTCGACTAAAAAAACTTTCGTAAAGATTGAGGAGTTTGTTTTGGCCCATGGCAGCAAATGCCTGTTTTTCGGCCAATGTGGTTTTCCCATTGGGTAAGGAAAGGGAGCCACTTTGGTCCACCAGAAGTTTTTTCCCTTGGGCAATAGCACCAGAAGAAACAAGGATTACTTCTTTTCCTTGGTCTCGAAGTGTGCGAATGTCACCAACAAGATCATATAAAAAATCGTTAATTTTGGATTCTTCACCGGAAACACGAGCACTTCCGATTTTGATCACAATGAGTTTGGCCTTCTTTATGGAGTCTAAAAAATCCTTACGTGTTTTCATAAACTAACTTTGCTTTGTCTTCAAAAAATACTTTGTCAATTCGTTCGAGTAGGTATTCTAAATTGGATTCTTTGTCGGCAGAAATACAAATGATTTCGCCTAAATGGGAATAGTTCTTTTGGATCTCCGCTGTGAATTCGGGGTCACCATCCCAAATATCCATTTTGTTGATGACTATTAAGAATTTTTTATTTAAAAGAGTTTGGTTGTAATTTCCAAGTTCACTACGTAACATTTCCAATTCTTCTTCGAGTTGTAAATTACCACCATCAAAAAGAAAAAGAATCCCTTGGACTCGTTCAATATGTTTTAAAAAACTAATCCCAAGTCCCACACCACGAGAAGCCCCTTCAATGATTCCAGGAATGTCCGCTACCGTGTAACGAAACAAATCTTCATGTCTATGCACCACACCAAGATTAGGGGAAAGAGTAGTAAAGGCATAACCCGCAATTTTAGGATGTGCATGTGTTATTTTTGCGAGTAGGGTCGACTTACCTGCGTTAGGAAGCCCAACAATTCCAATGTCTGCGAGTAATTTTAATTCTAATATGAGGGAAAGCTCTCCACCGTCTTCTCCGGGTTGGCTATAACGAGGTGCTTGTTGGACAGAGGTTTTGAAAAAGGTATTTCCTTTTCCACCGCGTCCCCCCGTAGCAATGGTAAAACTTTCGCCGTCGTGATTGAAATCATAGATGAGTTCCATGGTAACAGAATCAATGATTTGGGTTCCGACAGGAACTTTGAGAATCAGATCTTCGCCGTTTTTTCCATTTCGGTTTTGGCCAAGTCCTGGTTCTCCGTCTTGGGCAGCATACATACGGTCAGGGAGGTAATTTTCCAAAGTCATCATCCGACCTTCGGCAACAAAGATGACATCGCCCCCTTTGCCCCCATCACCACCATCTGGTCCACCAAATTCTACAAATTTCTCTTTGTGGAAATGGACAGAACCTGCCCCTCCGTGTCCGGCTCGAATTTGAATGGGTACTTCGTCGATAAATCCGCTCATATATTCCTTTGGTCAAAAAAAAACCCGTTCAAGGGAGATCCTAAAACGGGTTTTGTCCTCTCATCTGTAGGAGAGGATTACACTTTCGGGTAAACGGAGATTTGTTGTCTTTCTCTAGTTACGTGTTCGAAAGTCACTACACCGTCAACAAGTGCATAAAGGGTATGGTCACGACCAATCCCAACATTTTTTCCGGGTTTGTATTCAGTTCCTCTTTGGCGAACAATAATGTTACCAGCGATGGCAAATTGTCCACCGTAAACTTTTACACCAAGTCTCTTCGATACCGAATCACGACCGTTCTTTGTGGATCCACCACCTTTCTTTGTAGCCATTGTTTACCCCTTTATTATTTCGTTTTGGATGGAAATCGCTTGGGAATGAGAGTTTTCTAAAGATTTTAATCCAAACTCAACCATGGAAAGTAGGCTTTGGTAGCCATCTCTTTGGGTCGGTTTCACTAAAAACCTTAAATAACCGTCTCGTTTTTCTTCCGTTTCCAAACTGCCTTGTGATGCCAAGTAAGAGTGAGCACTCTGAACCAGAGTGGAGACCCCTGCACACAAAAGATTCTCGCCTTTCGAACCTAAGTCCTTGGGAGAATGTCCTTCCAGTTGGATTCCTGCGATTTTCCCTCCTAAATCTTTAAAAATCTTACTATAAATCAATTATCCGTTGATGGATACTACTTGTAGCTTTTGGAGTTGTTGTCTATGACCCCAAGACTTCTTGTAGTTCTTTCTTTTTTTGTATTTGAAACCGTGGATTTTATCACCCTTGCAGTCTTCTAATACTTTCAAAGTCACTTTTGCACCGGAAAGTGCTGGTGAACCAATGTTCACTTTGTTGTTATCGGAAAGGAGTAGGACTTTCGTTTCTACTGTGCTTCCAACCGAGTTTCCTGTTTTTTCTGCGACGAATACCTGGTCAGGAGACACTTTAAATTGTTTGGCTCCAAGTTCAATGATGGCGAACATATAACTATCCTAATCTCTTTCTCGAATGTAGTTCTTACCAGGTTTTCTGATAGGCACCTCTTGTCAAACTGAAATCCCCATTTACAGCCTAACTGGATTAGAATTTCTGGTAAAAACAATGGAAATTCGCAACATCGCCATCATCGCACACGTCGACCACGGTAAGACGACACTAACAGATTGTATCCTTCGCCATACGGGCGCCGTAACCGCAAAAGAAGACCGAGAAAGACTCATGGATTCCAACACATTGGAACAGGAAAAAGGGATTACCATCCTTGCCAAGAACACTTCGGTAAAATACAAAGGCACTCGCATTAATATCGTAGACACTCCAGGTCACGCTGACTTTGGAGGGGAAGTGGAACGAGTTCTGTCCATGACAGACTGTACATTATTACTTGTCGATGCTTTCGACGGTCCGATGCCACAAACTCGTTTTGTTCTTGGAAAATCACTCCAACTTGGGCACAGACCGATTGTGGTTGTAAACAAAGTGGATCGCGAAGGGGCAAGACCTGGATATTCAGTAGACAAAGTTTTTGATTTGTTTAGTGATCTCGGTGCCACCGAAGAACAGTTAGATTTTCCTATCATCTATGCTTCGGCAAAACAAGGTTGGGCGGTAAACCAACTTTCAGAAGTTCCTGGATCAAACATTGAACCTCTTTTAGATAAAGTTTTGGAACATGTGGCTGCGGTTAAAAACGAAAGTGACAAAGCCCTCCAATTCCAAGTCACAGCTCTTGATTATAATGAATACGTTGGTCGTATTGCCATTGGTAAAATCTACCAAGGAACTATGAAAAAAAGTGCTGATGTAACACTTGCAAAAACAAATGGAAGCACTGCTAATTATAAAATCACAAAACTTTACGGTTACGAAGGACTCACTCGTTACGAAATCGATGAAGCGGGCTCTGGAGATATCGTAGCTATGGCTGGGATTCCAGATGTATTCATCGGGGATACAGTTTGTGATTTAGGAAATCCACTTCCACTTCCTGCCATCCAAGTAGAAGAACCAACTGTTTCCATGTTCTTTATGGTCAACAACTCACCGTTTGCTGGGAAAGAAGGTAAATTTGTTACCACACGTAACTTAAGAGAACGCCTTGACCGCGAACTCGAAACGAACGTGGCTCTTCGTTTGGAAGAAACAGAAGACAAAGATCGTTTTAAAATTTTAGGACGTGGGGAACTCCACTTATCCATCCTCATTGAAAACATGAGACGAGAAGGATACGAACTCCAAGTATCTCGTCCAGAAGTGATCATCAAACAAAACGAACTTGGGGAAAAGATTGAACCTTATGAAACCCTCGTGATGGACCTTCCTGACCAATACTCAGGTGCTTGTATCCAAGAGCTAAACCGCCGTAAGGGTGAGTTAACAGGAATGGACGCTCACACTTCTGGAATCACCCGTGTGGAGTACACCATTCCCACAAGAGGACTGATCGGATTTAGAGGTCATTTTATTTCTGAAACTCGTGGAGAAGGGGTAATGTCTAGCCGTTTCCTACGTTTTGATAAATACAAAGGCGAAATTCCTGGTCGTAAAAACGGTGCTCTCATTTCTATGGACTCTGGAGAATCCACTGCTTACGCACTATGGAAGGTGCAAGAACGTGGGGATCTTTTCATTGAACCACAAGTAGCAGTTTACCCTGGTATGATTCTTGGAATGAACAGCAGGGATTCTGATTTAGAAGTAAACCCAGTTCGTGAGAAAAAACTCACAAACGTTCGGGCTTCTGGATCGGATGAAGCAATTCGTCTTGTTCCACCAAAGAAACTCACTTTGGAACAATCCATTGAATTTTTAGATGATGATGAACTTCTGGAAGTGACTCCTGCAAGTTTACGCCTTCGCAAAAAAGTTTTGGATGCGAGCATGAGAAAAAGATCTGGCGGCGGAAGATAAGTAGAATTCAAAACTCTAACTGATTTCTAAAACCAAACAAAAAAGGGACTAAATATTTAGTCCCTTTTTTTATACACAGAGCAAAGCGGAAAGGCCGTTTTAACGATTAAAATCCCAATCCTTTGAGTGCATCTCCCGCACCTGGAATTTTTTTCAAAGCGTCACCAGCTTTGCCTTTGATCACCTCTTTGACTGCTCCGCCAATTAGATCGGTGAGAGTTCCAAGTCCTACCCCAAGTTCTACATTTGGATTGCGAATGTCTCCATAAGTGCGAAAGGGAATGAAAAGCCTCTCGTCTTTAACGAGATTACCAACAATTTTATTGCGAAGGGCTTTGGGATCCCCTTGGCCTTTGGTGGCTTGTTTGATTTTTTCATCTACGGATGCAAGTGACTTCTTAGATTCGTCTTCATCGTAAAGCATACCCATTCTCATTTCATGGTAGTTTGTTGTGGTGATGATGTACGATCCTTTGGTGATTTGTAAGTCGTAGTTTTTAGTTGGGAAGGTTGGTTCGTCGAGGAAGGTGACTTTACCATTACTATATTCCACTTTAAAGGAAACGTCTTTTTTCAATTCTGCTTTTTCCTTTAGTTTATCCAGTTTTAATCCCGCTTGGTTTAATGCTGGAAGTTCGCCCGCAATGGCATCAAACGCAGCAAACCCAGACAAAAAAGAGTCCTCTTTCATTGTGACTTCATAAATGACTTTTGGATTTACAAGTCCCGTTTTGACCACAAAAGGTGTTAGTTTTCCTTCTGTTTCCAATAGAAACTTAGCTGCTTCTTTTTTGTTTCTACCAATGATTGTGACATCCGCATCAAAATTCACATTAACATTGTTATGCGACTCAAGATCGCTTCCATCAATATCAATGTCTTTTAATTCTAAATCCAATTTTTGAATTTGTATTTGTTGGCCCGTTTTACGCATATTCACTTGGATGGTTCCTTCTTGGATCCCTACAAGTCCCATCTTTATGGCAATCGGAATGTCTTTGATCGAAAATGGGCCAGAAGGAGGGGCACTCGCTTTTTCTTTTGCTTCTTCTTCCTCTGCTGCTTTTTTTTCCGCTAAGGCTTCTGGGGAAAGTGCTGGGTTCTTTTCTCCATCTACAATTTTAGGTGTTTTGAAAAGAGAAGTTAAATTGTTCCCACCATCTTCATTCATAGTCAGAGAGATCTCTGGTTTTTTTAGAACAATTTTATTTACTTTTAAAGTTTTCGTGAGAAGGGCTAAAAAGGAAATTTTTACATCCGCTTTTCCAAGCTGAATGAGACCCTTGGGTTTTGATTTTCTTTCCTCGAGAGGTGTTCCTTTGTTTGCTACTTCATCGCGCGGAGCAAGGATGATTCCTTCGATCTCGATTCCAGAAAGAACATTGAACAAACTGATGTTAACAGATTCGACATGAGCTCGCACATTGATGGATGATTCGATTTGTTTGACAAGAAAACTAGGGGTGATGAAACTCCCAGCAAAAACTAACGCGATGATTACGATGAGGAGAATTGCTGCAATCGCTGCTCCAATTCCGTACCCTATTTTTTTCATATTGTCTCCTAATTTCAACACTAACGAGTGGAATAGAGACTAAGCTAAATTTTCTGTCTGTAAAGTAAAAAAGGGAAAGAAATTAATTCAAAAATCGAACCGAACTAATGATATTGGTTAGTTGTTGGAAAAGTTCATCCCCCACTTCTTCGTCGGAGTTGTAAGTCACAAGGAGCATTCTTGTATGATTGGCCACCATATAAACCATCCAAACTCGGTCTTCTTTTAAGAATTCACAGGCGCGAATGGAGGAACCTTCGTTATTTTCAAAAACAGCTACGTTTTCGGCATCGTAGTCAATTTCATGGATTTTTAAATAGTTTTCTAACTCGTAGTCTACGTTAAAATCTTCCTGTTTTGATTCAAAGGCATACACCTGTAGTGCACCCCCACCGTCGGGATGGAAAAAAGCAGGAATTTCCTCAACGACCATATGTTCCCAAGTGGCTGGGAAAAGAAAGGAATACCAACCTTGGGGTGATCGAAATTGTTTGTACATTGGTTTTGTCATGGGAAATCCCTTTTCTTTCCAATAAATCTTTGGAGTAATGGCAGTAAATGATTTTCAAAAGAAAATACTACTTCCTCTCCCTTAGTTTTTTTCTCTTTCCCTTTGTATCAGGAAGTATCTTTGCACAAATTTCTGGTAATGAATCCGCACACCCTTCGGCATATTTACTTGGTCTTTCTTCCTCTGGTGTGGTTACCAAAAACTCCATGGGAAGTCTTTATGGAAATACAGCCTTTCTCGCAGACACTGGAAAACATTTAGTTGATGCGGGTGTAAACGCAAGTTATGCGAATTCAAAAATTTCTCCCTTGTATCTATCTGGTGCCTTATATTTTTCTTATTCTGATTCCTTGGGATTTGGATTTCGAGGAAAACCTGTTTTCCTTCGTTCCTTTCCTGCAGATGAAAGGTTTTCCAATTATGCCTTCCAAGGTTTTGTCAGTTGGAAACTAAATGAATACTTATCATTTGCCTTTCACCTAGGGCCTGGAGTTTCAGGAAGGCTTGGGGGCTATAGTTCCTATTCATGGAACGTATCTGCATCCACTGCCTTCCAATACGGTAATTTTCGACTCGGTGTTATTTTAGAGTCTCCCGGAAGTTATAGGTATGATAAATATTTAGGATCGGAAAAATTAAAGGAAAAACTTCCGGAACGTTTATTAGTTGGTATTGGTTACAAAATTACCGAAATGATTGATTTACAAATCGAAGGGAATCGTACTTTTTTTGAACGGTCTCATATCTCTTTAAACGGGGCGACAAATTCTAATGTTTATCCCATTCGAACTATGTATGCAGGTAACATAGGTTTAGCGATAGGGAAAATAGAATCTTTCCAAGTTCTCACAGGACTCGGTCGTGAGTTCCGAGCTGATTCTAGTTTGAGAGGATTTTATACTGCCTCTTTAGGAATTGCAGGTTCCATTTTTCCATCTGAGTTAGGGGAAGGGTATTTGTATTCGGTTTCTGTGCAAAGATCGGGCCTCAGTGTTCCCGAAAGAGAGGGGGCAGAGACCAGAGCGGCAGCACAAATCCAGATTCAGTTCCAATGATGAACAGCATTTGCTTAAACTATAAGCAAATTGGATGGTTTCCATAAATGCAGATTACTCCTTTCGCTCAAACTTAGAACATAATGTAGAGAAATATATGATATTCTGACTTCTTTAGGCGAGATGCATCGTCGGTACGATACTTGCATCTAAATCAGAAAGGTATCCTATATGGTTGATTTCAAAGTTTCCAAACGAATGCTCGTCAACTTCCGCGGACAAAACAAAGTCGTGGGAGGATTAACAGACAAAGATAAAATTGCGATCCTTCTCTACATATCCAAAGAATTTGCTAATTTAGATAGAGAAGACCAACTCTTTTCCAAAGTCATCCTGATCTGTCAGGAAATTTTTGAGTCGGACAATACTACGCTCCGACTTTGGGATGGAGAGTTCCTCGTTCCTGTAAAGTTTGTCAAAGAAACAGAACCTCCTCGCCGGAACTTAGTGGCAGGAGAAGGGTATTCCGGATCTGTTTTTGAAACAAGAGAACCGGTTCTAGTCAATGACCTCACTCGCTCTGCCCACTTCTTTGATGAGGGCGAAACAACAAAATCGGTTATGTGTGTTCCCATCATGCAAAAGGAAGAAATTCTTGGGACACTCGCCGTAGAAAGTGAACGTGAAAATTTTTACATCACTGATGACTTAGAAATTCTCGAAGCCCTCACTTCTCAATTGGCCCTAGCCCTTTATGGGGTCAGGCTGATTGAAGGACTTGTCACCGCAAGAGCGAGAGAGGCTGCCATCTTAAATCAGTTAGAATGGGATTTGAAGATGGGACGAAATGTCCAAAGCCAAATTCTCCCCCAAGATTTAAGTGCTTGGAACGGAATCTATTTTGCAAGTCACTATGAGCCAATGGCAGAAGTCAGTGGAGACTTGGTGGACATTGTGAGACAAGGCCATTCCCTTACAGCAATTAACATTGATGTGTCGGGACATGGAATTCCAGCGGCCCTTGTCACCATGGCCATCCACCACCAGTTTCGTAGATCGGTAATGGCTGGACTTGGACTTACGGAAATTATGGAAGAACTTGGTGAAAAACTTAGAGAACAACTTCCAGAGTCTACTTACTTCACTGCCTTTATGGTTCGTATTTTTAGCGATTATACTTTTGGTTATGTAAATGCAGGCCACCAACGTATGTTACATTACAAAGCTGCTGATGATACCTTCATTCAGTATGATACCAAAGGTGTTCCTCTCGGAATTCTTCCTGTCAGAAAAATTGATTACGAAGAAAAACAAGGTAAATTGGAACCGGGAGATTTTCTCCTCTTAATTTCAGATGGATTTAGCGAACAAAGAAACCATTTAAAAGACGAAGTGGGAGTGGATCGAATCCTTACGTGGTTACAAGACGAAAGAGAAAAACTTGTTATGGAAGGTCGTGGAAAGGTAGATTTAAAAAAATTATCAGCGGCTTTTGTTGAAAGATTTCGGGCTTACCAAGGTGACGTTCCCAATGGAGATGATTTAAGTTTTTTATTCCTCTATTGTGGGGATTCCATTCCAGAAGCTTCGCATTACATCCAACTTGCGAAACAATCCAATTCCAAAATGAAAATGGAAGAGGCTTATGCTCAGGCCCTAAAAGCTTTTAGCATCGATTCTTCCTTGAAGGAAATTTTGGTATTTTTGGGAAAAATGTATTACCGAGACGGAAAATACAACGAAGCGATTCGGTATTTGGAAGAGTATTTACGAACCTCTGGGGATAATACAGCAGCATCTCATTTTATGATGGGACGGGCTTATTATAAAGCCGGAATGATTTCCGAAGCAAAACGGGCGTTAAAGATGGCTCTTTCGAGTGACCATAGTTTTGCGAAAGCAAGTATCTTACTTGCACAATGTTATTTGAAAGAAAATGCGAAACCAAAAGCAATCAAAGTATTGCAACAAGGCGTAAAGAACACACCTCAAAGTATGGAATTAAAAACTTCACTTTTAAGGTTAGAATCACATTCGCAGAAAGTTAGTTAAGGAAAGTTTATGAAACGATTTGGAATTTTATTTAGTTTAGTTGTCTTTTTGGTTGCCTCCTCCTTGGGAGCTGAAGAGGCAGATGGCAACAAAGAGAGTCTAGAAACATTGGCAAAAGAAATGGCGACCATTAAGGCATCCTTAGCGGAAACCAAACTAGCGTTAGAAACAACCAAACAGGAGTCAAACTGGGTTTGGACCTGTATCGCAGCCTTTCTTGTATTTTTTATGCAAGCAGGATTCGCTTATGTGGAAGCGGGATTCACTAGGGCAAAAAATGCCGTGAATATCCTTATGAAAAACTTCTCTGACTTAACAGTAGGAGCGATTGCCTATTGGGTAGTTGGTTTTTCGATTATGTTTGGACCTCAACTCTTAAGTGGATTTGGGGTGGGGGTTCCTGCTTTTGCAGAAAGTCTGATCAATGCAGAAGATGGAAGTATGGATCCTGCTAAATATACTTTTTTTATCTTCCAAATTGTATTTGCGGCAACGGCTGCGACCATTGTATCAGGGGCAATGGCAGAGAGGACAAAGTTCTCTGCCTATTTGGTGTTTTCCATCATCATCACTGCCTTCATTTATCCGATCTTTGGGTCTTTTGCTTGGGGAAGCCTCAACGGAATTTCTATAGGATTTTTGGAATCTCTTGGCCTCGGTGGGGGTGAAGGTGTTGGGTTTCATGATTTTGCCGGATCTACTGTCGTTCATAGTGTCGGTGCTTGGGCAGGTCTTGCCGGAGCTATCGTGGTGGGTCCACGGATGGGGAAATTCCAAACAGATGGCAGAGTGTATCCCATTTTAGGACACAATATGTCTATGGCTGCTCTCGGTGTGTTTATTCTTTGGTTTGGTTGGTTTGGGTTTAACCCTGGTTCGACGACTTCTATCGAAGGTGGAAGTTTTGCAAGGATTGCCGTTGTCACTCACATGTCTGCTTGTGCGGGAGCTATTTCTGCGATGATTCTCACTTGGCTTTTATTTAAAAAACCGGAAATTGGTCTGACCTTAAATGGGGGACTTGCCGGTCTTGTGGCCATCACAGCACCCTGTGATGTCGTAAGCATTACAGGTGCCGTTGTGATTGGAACGGTAGCCGGTGTGCTTGTGATTGTATCTGTCCTATTTCTAGATAAAATCAAAATTGATGATCCTGTTGGTGCTGTCTCCGTTCACGGTGTCTGTGGGGCTTGGGGGACACTCTCGGTAGGGCTTTTCAGTATAGAAACAGGACTTTTTGCAGGAGCAGGTTTTGCTCAGTTTGCAGCCCAAGCCATCGGTGTGGTGACTGCTTTCCTTTGGGCTTTTCCGACAAGTTTCCTTATGTTTTATGTAATCAAAAAAACTATGGGACTTCGTGTTTCGGAAGAAGAAGAGTTACTCGGACTCGATATTTTAGAACACGGAAACGAGGCTTACCCCGTTTCCAAATAGTCCTTGACCCTAGGCTTTCTATATGGGAAGCCTAGGGTGTGTTTCGTTTCCTTCCTTTTACCCTCATTTTATTATTCCTTTTTGGTTGTTTTGAATACGAAGAAACCATTTTGTTTCGAAAACAAAGTTCCGGGACAGTGGAGATTACCTATACAGTTCCACTAAAAAAGGACTCAAACGACTCACTCATCAAATTCCTACCGACTTCCAAGGAAGAAATCATAGGGTCCGTCAAAAAAAAGTCGAATAACAACCTACAGGTGAGGGATTTCACTTTTCGCGAACTAGAAAAATCAGAAACAACGGATATGTATTTCAAACGAAAAGGAAAAGTATCTTATAAATTAGATTTTGAAGACCCTTTACATTTAGAAGGGGTACTTGTCGGAACCTTTTCTATCAAATCCAAACCGAGAACCCTTCTCATCAAAAGAGATTTTCCTAACCTAACAGACAGTGTTGTGACAGAAGCCGGGGCGGGTGAGAAAAAAATCATTTCGGAAACATCCAGACTTCTCAAAGAAGGACGTATACAATTTAAGGTTTTATTTCCCAAAGATTCAGAATGTAGTTCCAACAGAGGATTCATTGGACTAGGGAATTTAACTTACCAAATTCCTCTCCAAGAAACTTTGGAAAATCCGGATTCCAAAACCTGGGAATATAAAATTCGTTTTTTTTAAACGAGTTTTAGTTCTTTTGCGGTTTTGATAAACAAATCAAACCCATCTAAATTTTTACTCTCTGGTATATAGTGTAACTCTTGTTTGAGATACCTATCAGTTATGGCAATGGGAAGTCTCTTTTCTTCTTTGATGATCGAATCGAGTTCTTTCAGTCCGTATTCTAGAGCCGTTAAAAATAGTCTGTCATCCCAAACTTTTCCTTTAGGAAAGGCCCAAAAAGCAAAACAAAAATACAATCCTGTAGAACGATTCCACCATTCCGCAAGGTCAACCACCTGATAGCCAGGAACTGGTGTTTGCAAAAGAGCATGGTCTCCAAAAAGTAAATGTGATCCTTTTCCCTCTTTCATCATCTCTGAAATTTCCGAAGCAGGGGTTGGAACCACCTCCACTAACTTTCCAAATTCTCTAAAAAGTAGGCATTGGAGGAGAGCCACACTCGAACGAGAACCTTTGTCTGTATAAACTACCTTTGGTGCACCCGGTTCTGATTCATGACGGAAAAAAAGGACCGAACGAACGACATCCCTTGCGCAGACACCGACCACTGTCGTGTAGTCCAAAGTCTCACGATTTCTTTCACATTCAATAGAAGAAACAAGAGCACAGTCTAACTCTCCTTTTTTTAGGAGTTCAATCAGGACACTCGGATTCTCGTAAACTGGTGAATATCCGGAAGTTCGCTCGAAATAGAGGGTGAGGGGGCGGGCATTCAGGTGTTTTACGATGCCTATTTTCATTATCTAGTATCCCTTATAAAAAACAACTTGTCAGAAATAGAAAAGGGTGTCGAATCACTTACGAGGACAACTTGGACTTTCGAACATCTTTAAACACAATCGGTGATGCTGAATTTGAATTCATTAAGAATTTAGTGTACAAACAAGCAGGTATCTTTTTAGCACCGCATAAAAAAATCATGGTGCAGTCCAGGCTCAATGCAAGACTTCGGACATTGGGGATTGTTAGTTTTGAGAATTATGTTGCTAAACTAAAACTTGATCCAAAATTTGCGACTGATGAAATGCAAGAACTCATCAACCGCATAACAACAAACAAAACAGATTTTTTCCGAGAAAACCATCATTTTGAATTTCTAAAAACACAATACTTTCCTTCCCTCGAACAAGCTGCTGCAGCGGGTGGACCAAAAACATTACGCATTTGGTGTTCTGCTTCTTCTACAGGGGAAGAACCTTATTCCATTGCCATAACGGTTTATGAATATTTTAATTCTAAACCAGGTTGGAATTGTAAAATTTACGCCTCAGACATTGATACGCAAGTGATTGCCACTGCAAAGAAAGGCCTTTACCGTGATGAAAGATTGGAACCTGTTTCGGAAGCCATGAAATCTAAACATTTCATCAAAACCTCAGACAAAGACCATGTGTTTTATGAAGCCAAACCTCATTTGAAAGCTCTGATTGACTTTAGACAAATTAACCTTTTACACTTTCCTTTTCCTATTACCGAAAAATTGGATTTAATTTTTTGTAGGAATGTGGTGATTTACTTTGATAAACCCACCCAAAAAACGTTATTTCAAAACTTCGAAGTCAGTTTGAAACCAAAAGGATATTTGATTTTAGGACACTCGGAAACGATGTTTGGAATCTCAGATAGTTTTAAGTTTTTGGGGCATACCATCTATCAGAAGAAAGATTAGTCGGTTACTTCTTCTACCCAAAGTTTTTTTAAGTCATCCCACATTTGGTAGGGTTCGTAGATCACAATCCTTGTATTGGAAATTACGTCTAAAAAACCTGCCTCATTGGGAAACCTAGGAACGATATGTTCATGGATATGCGGAATCGATCCCCCGCTATTTTTCCCAAGATTGTAACCAATATTAAATCCCTGCACCCGCCATTGTTTTTCAAGAATCCTCATGGCTTTTTGTGTGAGTCTATGGATGTCTAAAGCTTCCTCTTCTGTTAGTTCAAGGTAATGAATGATATGACGTTTGGGAAAGATGATGATATGTCCCGGATTGTAAGGGAATAGGTTAATGGAGACTATTGAAAGTTCTGTTTCTGCAATGGTCAGATTGGGAACAATTTCGTTTTTATCACGCACCCCACAAAGAATGCAGTCCACATTGGGTCTATCTCCTTTGGCATAACCCAATTTCCCTATACTGAAGAGGTTTTTTCTATGGGAGTGTTCTTCATAGGAACTCATTGGTACTTTCAATCTCCCTAAAGGATTAAAGGATTGCAAGGATTTTGACAGGTATACAGTAAGAAAGTAACAGTGTCAGAATCGCCTCATATTCCCGTACTTCCCAGAGAAGTCATCGATTTACTCCAAAAAACGGATAGCCCCGAACCCCAATGGTTCCTTGACGGTACTGCTGGGGAAGGTGGACACTCCAAACTCATTTTACAGACCTTTCCGAATGCCAAACTCATTTTGATCGATCGTGACAGCGTGATGTTAGAACGAGCCAAAAAAGAAATTTTATCCGTCATTGGTTCCCTCGATCGGGTACATGCTTTCCAAATGAACTTTTCTGAAGTGGACCAAGACCTATTGGAATCTTTGGATTGCCCTGGCCTTGATGGGGCACTGGTAGACTTAGGAGTTTCTCTTTTTCATTTTTTACATTCTGGTCGCGGGTTTACTTTTAAAAATGAAGAACCCCTGGATATGAGGCTTGAACCCCAAGTGGGCAGGAAAACTGCCGCCGATGTAGTTAATTATAGCACAGTCCTCCATCTGAAAAAAGTATTTTGGGAATATGGAGAAGAACGTTGGGCCTTAAAGATTGCAAATAACATTGTACAGTCGAGACATAAAAAGAAATTTGAAACCAACACGGATCTGGTAAAACTTGTGGAGTCATCGATCCCTAGAAAGTTTTGGCCCAAAGAAACCCATCCTGCGACAAGGATATTCCAAGCACTTCGGATTGAGGTCAACGAAGAGTTGTTACATGCTGAAAAAGGAATCAGAAATATTGCCGCTTGTTTGAAAACGGGAGGTGTTTTGGCCTGCATTTCCTTCCATTCATTGGAAGATCGGATTGTAAAATGGACATTCAGAGACCTAAAAGCCAATGACCAATTTGAAATTTTAACAAAAAAACCGATTCTCCCAACCGACACAGAAATCAGAGAAAACCGTGCCTCTCGGTCTGCAAAATTGCGGGGCATTCAAAAAATAGAACCGATATTGAATAAGAGATGGGAACGATGAAAGGAAAAATAGGAAACATTCCGGGACGAATCCTGGATTTTTTTTCTCCATTAAAACCTTTGGTGGTTTTGTTTCCCTTTCTCATCTTTTTTTATTTTGTGGTCTGGCAAGGACTGACCAAAGCAAAACTAGCCAGACAAATCCACGAACGAACATCCACAAAAGAAGAATTAAAACGTAAAAACGACGAACTAAAAATTGGGATCGTGGCCTACACTTCCGCCGAACGAATTGAAACTCTCTACCGCAGAACCTACCAATTTTTACCCATTAGTTTAGGAAACCGAACAGTCACCATTGAACTTCCTCCCATCCCAAACTTGGATCCAAAAGACAAATAATGAAATTATCTGAAATCATCAAACGAATCCCCGAAATCAAACTCATCCAAGGGGATAACTCTATTGAAGTGGATTATATCTGGGCAGACAGTCGTAAACTAAAACCCAGTGATATTTTTGTTTTACCCGATGATACGATAGAAAGACAAGAATCCTTTTTGGTTATGGCCAAAGAGATTGGTGTGAAGGTTGTCCTTGTCTCCAAACGCCATTTAAAATTAAAAGGATTGGAATCTTTTCCCGTGATCCTTGAGACCGAAGATGCAGTCGGTGAAGCACACGGAAAAATCGCCTGTTTTCTTGCCGGTAATCCTGCGAAAAAACTAAAAATTGTCGCCATCACCGGCACCAACGGAAAAACTTCTTTAACTTTTATCCTTTTCCACCTAGCAAGAAAAGTCGGTAAAAATGCTGCTCTTATCGGAACCGTACAAATCCAAATTATGGATCGAATTTTAGAATCTGGATATACAACTCCCGATGCCTCATCTCTCAACCTTTTACTCAAACAAATGTTAGAGGAAGGAATTGAGTATGTGTTTATGGAAATGAGTAGCCATGGACTGAAACTCGGACGGGTCGCAGGTTTAGAAATTACTTGTGCTGGATTTACAAACCTGACCCAAGACCACCTGGACTTTCATTCTAATATGGATGATTATTTTGAAAGTAAGTTTAAAATTTTCCAACTTTTAGAACAATCATCTGTAAAAAATAAATTCGGACTTGTGGCCGGTGATGTTCCTTTTGGAACCGAGATGATCCAAAGAATCGAAAAGGCAAAATTAAAATCTCCGATTTTTGTTTTTGGAAAGGCTGGGGAATTTAATTTCTCAAACACCAAACTTTCGTTATTGCAGAGCGAATATAGATTTCATAAAAAAGCAAAAAATTTACCATTTGTAGAAGTTCGTTCTATCAAAACCAATCTCCTGGGAAATTTTAATGTTTTTAATACCTCCTTTGCTCTCGCAATTGCTTATGAACTTGGATTTCCCTGGGAAGAAGTGATTTCTTGTTTGGAGAATATTCCCACAGTTCCAGGCAGGTTTCATGTGGTTCCTTATCCTGACAAATCCAGAATTGCCGTTGTGGATTATGCTCACACTCCCGATGCCTTAGAAAATATTTTAAAAAGTTGTGTGGAAATTGCTCCGAAACAACTCATTTGTCTTTTTGGATGTGGAGGGGATAGAGACCGCACCAAACGACCGCTAATGGCAAAAATTGCGGAAAAATTATCAGATTTTGTCATTCTTACTTCTGATAACCCAAGAACCGAAAATCCAGAATCCATTTTGGATGAAATCGAAGCAGGATTTTCTCGTGGTTTCAAAAGGTATGAAAAAATTACTGACCGACGGGTTGCCATCCAAAGAGCTGTGGCACTACTCGAACGAGATGGGATTTTAGTGGTAGCTGGGAAAGGCCACGAAACTTACCAAATCATTGGAAAAGAAAAAACAAAATTTGTAGATTTCGAAGAAATAGAGAATGGATTTCAAAATTTAGGACTTTAGGCGATAGGGGAAATAAAATGTTCCAGTGGATTTATGAATCGTTTGGAAACGATTATGGTTTTTTACGAGTTTTTAGTTATGTTACCCTACGAGCCATGATGGCGGGTCTTACCTCTATGTTCATCACCTTTCTTTTTGGGAAGGCTTTGATTTCTTTCCTACTTTCCTTAAAATTTCGAGAATCTGTTCGAAATGATGGTCCGCAGTCACATGCGGCAAAATCGGGAACTCCAACGATGGGTGGGCTCATTATGATCCTGTCTCTGACCGTCTCTACTTTGTTATGGGGAAATCTTTCTAATTTAAATGTTTTGTTACTTCTGGTCTCTGCCATTTTATTTGCAGGACTTGGGTTTACTGATGACTATATGAAGTCCGTAAAAAAAATCAAAGGGGGTATGCGAGCAAGAACTAAATTTCTTGTGACCATCTTCTTTGCTGTTTCCATCACCACTCTTTATTTTTATTTTACCGGCAAATCCAATACAAATGCCACGAAAGGTGTTGTGTTTACAATTACCGATTTGTTTTTACCTTTTGTGAAAGGACCTGTTTGGAATTTGGGACTACTTGCTGTTCCTTTTGCCATCATCGTTTTGATAGGCAGTTCGCATGCGGTCAATCTTACTGATGGACTGGATGGACTGGCCTCCGGAACCGTTGTGATTGCAACGGCGACTTTTGCTCTCATTTCTTATGTATCGGGAACACCTTCGGCAGCAAACTATTTGCACATTCCCTATTTACCTGGTTCGCATGAATATGCGGTTTTCCTTGCTGGACTTTCTGGTGCCTTACTTGGATTTTTATGGTTCAATTGCCATCCCGCACAAGTTTTTATGGGGGATACCGGTTCTTTGTTTCTTGGTTCTACCTTAGGTCTTGTTGCGATTATGTTAAAAAAAGAAATCCTCCTTGTGATCCTTGGAGGAATCTTTGTCGCTGAAGCAGTGAGTGTCATTTTACAAGTGGGATCTTTTAAACTTACTGGAAAACGAATCTTTAAGATGGCTCCCTTACACCACCATTTTGAATTGTCCGGTTGGTCGGAAGAAAAGGTAGTGATTCGGTTTTGGATCATTGGGATCATCCTTGCCATCATCACTTTGTCTACACTAAAGATCCAATAGTCGACCAAGGTTCAATCGAAAGCATGGAAATCTATAGGCCGATTCAAAACCTCTTTCGATTTGGAACTTCGAGGTTTGATGGGCCAGTTCTATATGGAATTTTTTTGCTTTTTGGAATGGGTATTGTAGTGATGTACAGTGCCTCTGTCATTCCCGCCGAAAGAGAATTTTCTGATTCCAACTATTACCTAAACAAACAATTGTTATGGGGTTTTATTGGAATTTTTAGTTTTTTAGTTTTTAGTCAAATTCCATACCAATTTTTAGTTAGATGGTCTTTTCTATTTTCTGTCCTTAGTTTGTTACTTCTCATTTCTGTTTTTATTCCAGGCCTTGGCAAATCAGTAGGAACTAGTTATGGAAGGAGTTTTAATCGTTGGATCCAAATTGGAGGGATTCAAATCCAACCTTCGGAATTTTCAAAAATCAGTATTTTACTTTTTTCCTCATATTTTTTCTATAATTTTGATTTCAAAAAGGTAAAGTGGGATCGGAAAAAAATTGTCTCTGTTCTTTTGATTTTTGCCACCTTAGTATTGATTGTAATCGAACCCGCCTTTGGAACGACAATCGAACTCCTTCTTGTTTTATTTTTCTTTGTTCTTTTGGCTGGATTTCCGATGAAACGGCTCTTTATTTTAGGTGCTTCTGTATTGCCACTCCTTGTGGTTCTTGTCACCCAGGTGGGATATAGAAAAAAACGTTTAGAAATCTGGCTCGATCCTTATAAATTTCGGTTTGATGAAGGGCACCAACTTGTGACAAGTTTTCGTGCATTTTTTGATGGAGGAAGTTTTGGTCGTCCGGTGGGTTCCGGTTATGCGCATCGTTATTTGGCCTATAGCCATACTGACTTTGTGATGGCTTCCTTTGTGGAAGATTTTGGTTTTTTAGGATTTCTTATATTTTTATCAGTCGTAATTTTTTTATTCCTTCGGATCTACTTTTTAATCCTACGTACAAAAGACAAACTTGGGTTCTTTCTCGGATCAGGGATCCTTATCCTTTTTGGATTCCAAACTATATTAAATCTCTTTGTCATCACAGGAATTGTTCCAGTGACCGGAATTTCCCTGCCATTTTTAAGTTATGGGGGATCATCTCTTATCACAATTTTCATCCTATTCGGAATTCTTGCCAACATCACGAGTAAAGAGAATTTGGTATTATGAGTGGTTCCGTATTGATTGCAGCCGGGGGAACCGGTGGACATATATCGCCCGGTGTGGCCCTGGCAGAAGTTCTGGCAGAAAAAATTTCTTCCTTTGGATTTGATGCGGTATATTTGCATTCCCTGATCCGCAATAAAGACAATCCCGATCTTTTGAATCCGCCTTGCGAAGTTCTATGGCATAATGTGCCTCAGTTAGGTGGTATCAAAACTTTGATTTATCCACTTTTATTCCTTTTTCCATTTATGAAAACCATCCTTCTTTTTCACAGGTTGAAAGTAAGGGCGGTGATTGGAATGGGAGGATATTCCAGTCTTCCTTCGATCCTATATGCTATCCTTTTTCGAAAACAATTGTATCTTTGTGAACAAAACTGTGTTCCAGGAAAAATCACTCGTATCTTCTCTCGTTTTTCCAAAAAAATCGCCTTCAGTTTTCCATTAAGCGAAGGTTATGCGATCAAAGGAAAAACAATTGGGAATCCGATTCGAAAACGTGTCATCCCGGAACACTTAAACATTCGCCAAAATGAAAATTTACACGAAGGGAAAAAAAATACAGTGAATGTTCTTGTTCTGGGTGGTTCGCAAGGGGCAAGACAACTCAACCAAATGATTCTTAAAACTATGGAAAATTCAGAGATTGCATCTAAATACAAATTTAGATTACTCACTGGAACATCCTTATATGAGGAAACAAAGTCTAAATCCTCTGGCAACGCGGAAATCATTTCTTATGCAAATGATATGAAACCCAATTATGAATGGGCCAATATTGTGGTAGCAAGGTCTGGAGCCGGTGTTCTCGCAGAGTGTTTGGTATTTGGTCTCCCAATGATTCTCATTCCTTATCCCTTTGCAGCAGACAATCACCAAAAAGAAAATGCCAATTATATCGAATCACAAGGTGCAGCTGTGACCATTCATTCCACATCGGAAGACCCCACACGACTTGTACAGATTCTACTTGGATGGAAAGATCATTCCGAAATCTTACGAGAAATGGGCCATGTATCTTTAGCTCTTTCGAATGTGAATGCAGCTTACCAAACCGTTTCTTATTTTTTTACTGATAAAGACTGAAGTGATTTTTTTATGAGAGGTCCGATTTTATTTTTAGGAATTGGTGGAAGTGGGATGTCGAGTTTAGCCCATATGGCTCTCGATTTAAAACTTTCCGTTTTTGGTTACGATAAAAAAAATTCCGACACAACCCAGTTTTTAGAAGAACGTGGTGCCATCATTAAAAACGATATTTCCGAAATTTCCTTAGAGGGAATGGAAATGGTGGTATATAGTTCTGCTATCAACGACAAACACAAACAAGTGTTTGATGAAATTAAAGAAAAAAATATCCAACTCAAACATAGATCTGAATTTATGCACCTTTTGGTATCCAACCAGAAGTCAATTTCTGTTGCAGGAAGTCACGGCAAAACCTCCACAACAACGATGGTTTCACAAATCCTTTCGGAACAAGGGTATGACCCAACCATTATGATTGGTGGAGACACCAGTCTTCTAGAAAAACGTGGGGGGAAAATGGGAGAGGGAAAATTTGCCGTTTATGAATCAGATGAATCTGACGGTACTTTTTTAAAACATAAAGCACAAGTTCGCCTTCTTACCAATATCGATAACGACCATTTAGATTATTATAAAACCCGTGAACGTTTAGAAGATGCTTTTTTTGAATATATGGGTTTTGGAGTGGAAGGAACCACAGTCCTTTATGCTTCGGATCCAGGGATTCGGGATGTACTCAAACACTATACAAAAAACATTACCACAAATCCCAATTTCAAACTTTATCTTTGTTTAGATTCTGAAGATACAAAATCAGATTGGTTTCTAAACTTAAAATCAAACCTAAAAGACAAACTCACTTCTGTCATTTACCAAATTAAAGATGATAGATTAGAATTTGAATTTCCGGGATTTGAATCCTTATCCCTCCGTTTACCATACCCGGGTGTCCATTATCTCACCAATGGCCTTGTGGCTCTTGTGGGCGCATCCATTGCAGGAGTTTCTATCAAAATATCTACAGATATCCTTTCCCGTTATATTGGTGTAAAACGTAGACAAGAAACACTAGGGGATTGGAAAGGAATTACAGTGATGGATGATTATGGCCACCATCCCACAGAAATTGAAATAGTGATTCGTTCTCTTAAGAAAAAACTAAACTCGAAGGGAAGGCTTGTTGTCCTTTTCCAACCGCATCGTTACACTCGAACAGAATTGTTACTGAAAGACCTTGCGATGTCGTTGTCCCAAGCAGATGTTCTTTTCCTTCTACCCATTTATTCGGCAGGCGAAACTCCAATTCCAGGAATCACACATGAGTCTTTTATTCCTTTTTTAGATAAAGAACATACTGAATTTCTAAAAGGGGAGATGGATTTGGATCTTTCCGTCATCCAATCCAAATTGAAAAAAGACGATATGTTACTCTGTTTAGGTGCTGGAAATGTGAGAGACTGGGGCCTTCAGTTATTAAAAGAAAACCCTAAATTATAAATCATGGAAGAGAGGATTTACTTCCTCTAAACTTCCCTTAAAATTCATATGTCCCATCTTTCTTCCTATTTTAGCATCTTTTTTACCGTAAAGGTGTAATTGGTATCTGTCATCTTTGAGAAGAGAGCGGGCAATGGATAAACTTTCCTCAAATTCATTACCCAAAATATTTTTCATAAGTGTAGGTTTTGGCCTAACATCTGTTGGGGGAAGATTGCCGGTGATAGCAGAAACATGTAAACTAAATTGAGAAAGACTTTGACAGTCTTGCGTGAAATGTCCTGTATTGTGTGGTCTAGGGGCATACTCATTTAAATACAAATGATTGTCTTTTAAAAAGAATTCCACACCCATTGTACCTACATAATCCAAAGAATCAGCAAGTTTGGATGCCATTTCAATTGCTTCCAAATTAAGGCCAGTGGGGATTCTGGCGGGATAAATCGAAAGATCTAAAATATGATTTTTGTGTTCATTTTCCACGGCACCATAACAGACAATTTCTCCATTTTGGAAACGTGTGAGGATGATACTGATTTCTTTTTGGAATGAAATTACTTCTTCAATAAGGTATTCTTCTTCTCCCTTAACAAAGGCAGATTCTAAAAAAACTTTGTAATCGGCTGCGTCTCCAATTTTTACCTGACCTTTCCCATCATAACCAAATCTAAGAGTTTTGATGATCCATGGATAGGGAATGGCAATTTCAAATTTCGCACTTTCTTTTGTTAGGTGAAAAAAAGATGCAGTGCGAAACCCTAATTTACGAAAATGTGTCTTTTCAAGTGCCCGATCTTGGGCAATGATTAGAGATTTTGGAGGAGGGAAAATGGGAGTTTGTCCTGAAAAAGTTTCTAAATACTCTAAGGTAGTTTTTGGAATATTTTCAAATTCAAAACTTAAAACATTGATCTTAGAAAGAAATTCTTTGATTTCAGAGAATGATTCATAAGAAGCCACTGTTGCCAAAGCACCAGCTTTTGCGGAAGGTGATTCTTTATCAGGAGAATAACAATAAAAATCATAACCCAGAGGTAAGGCTTCCAAACACATCATTTGGCCTAGTTGTCCAGATCCCAAAACACCAATTTTCATATATTTTCTCTTTAGATGAGTTCGCTATTTTTTGAAAGAGCTAAGTTTCGATTTTTGATTGCATAGGATTCTAACTTTTCATGTAACAAAGGATCGATAACAGAAAGAATCCGAACGGCTAGTAAACCAGCATTTGCTGCACCACTCGTTCCAATGGCAAGAGTCGCAACGGGAACACCTTTTGGCATCTGGACTATGGAAAGTAAACTATCCATTCCATTCAATGCTTTGGATTGGACAGGAACACCTAACACGGGCAAAGTGGTTAATGAAGCCGTCATCCCTGGAAGGTGGGCAGCCCCTCCCGCACCAGCGATTATCACAGCAAATCCATTTTGTTTAGCTGACTTTGCAAACTCCACCATACGTTCTGGTGAGCGGTGTGCAGAAACAATTTCCTTTTCAAAAGGAATTCCAAACTCTGTCAAAATTTCACAGGTTTCTTTCATGGTTTCCCAATCAGAATGAGAACCCATAATGACAGCTACTTTTGGTAGATTTGTAGGCATACGTGTAATTTAGGAAAAGCCATTTCTGCATCAACCCTTAAATCTTTCTAAGGCAGATACAATTCTCTCCATTTTCATCGAACGAGAACCTTTTACAAGAAGGACAGATTTTTTTGGAATTTTAGATTTTATAAATAAAATAAGTTCCTCTACATCCGTGAAATGAATCGCGCCAGAAACTTTTTTTACCATAGGTTTTGTCTCTTCACCAAACCCGAGTAAGATTCCTTTGTTTAAGATTTGAATTTCTTTCCCTACTTGTTCGTGGTAATATTTTGAAAATTTTCCTAGTTCCTTCATAGACCCAAGAATCCAAACAATGTTTTGGTTTTTGGCAAATTGGTCGGCAGCACTGATACTCGAAAGCATGGATTCAGGGTTTGCATTATAACAGTCATCAATGATGGTATAATACCCTCGATTGATGTTCAACCGTTTGTCAGGGCTTTTGTATTTTTGGATGGTGTTAAGGATTTGGTGTGTATCAATTTGGAAATGGATTCCAACGGCAAACATCCCACGCACATTACTGAGTAGTTTTTCCCCAGGGAGATTCCATTGGATCGATTTTCCCTTCCATTCCAGAAGAAATCCGTTTGTTTCAATTTTTTTAACTTTTAAATTTGGATTTTTTTTATGATTCCAAACGACTAATTTGACACCTTGTTTTTTGGTTCGAAGTTTGGCGCGGCCTAGAAATTCTAAATCGTCGGGTACAAAAAGTACGGATGACTTTGGCATTCCGTTAATGATATCAATTTTTTCTTCTGCAATGGCCTCTCGTGATTTTAGATTTTCAATGTGAGCAGAACCAATATTTGTAATGAGGGCATGGGTGGGCTCTGCAATTTTGGAAAGTCTGTCAATTTCTCCTCGGTGGTTCATTCCCAGTTCACAAATCACAACCCTTGTTTCTTCTCTGATCCGAAACATTGTAAAGGGGAGTCCAATTTCATTATTGTAGTTTTTTTCTGTGACAACCAGAGATTTAGAATTTAAAAAATTAAAAAGTCCACCTAACAAATCCTTGGTCGTGGTTTTTCCAGAAGACCCAGTAATAGCCAAAACAATCGGTTGAAACCTTTTTCTATGGTAGTTGGCAAGAGTCCCTAGAGCAATTAAAGTATCAGGTACAAAGATGGCCTTTGTGCGGTCCGACGTGGATAGTTGTTTTAAAATGGGATGGTTTTTTTCGCAAAGGAAACCGGAAGCACCTTTCGAGAGAGCATCGGGTATGAATTCATGGCCATCTCTTGTTCCTCGTAAAGGGACAAACAAAGACCGTGGTTTTGATTCGGCAGAAGAGGTTGTGATCCAATGAAAACTTGGATTCTCTTTCCGTTCCCAATGTAAGTCTTTAGAAAACAAACTTAGAATAGTTGACAGGGAATATTCAAATGGTGCGATCATAGCTTCTACGCCAGTTTCTTTCAGAAAGAAAGATTTGGAAGAAAAAGTTAAATGAAACGATCCAAAATCAAAACCCTCCTGATCGGCCTAGGACGGATTTGTTCCGATTTGGAAAGGGATCCCTTTCGGAAAAAACCCTGCACTCATATGGGGGTTTTGCAGTCGGACTGGGGAAGGAAGCGGTTTGAATTTGTATTGGGTTTAGACAGTCAGGCAGAAAAATCAGAAGTTTTCCAATCGTTTTGGAATGCCGACACGAAAACAGTCCCTCCAGACCCTAAAAAAACATCTTTGCCTAAAGGCATCGATTTAGCGGTGATATCAACCCCAAGTGCCTTTCATGAAGAATGGGCTCTCCATTGTATCCGTGCAGAAATCCCCAATTTACTCATCGAAAAACCGGTGGCCTTATCGCAAGCAGGTGCAAAACGAATCCAAACCTTAGCTAAAAAATACAAAACAAAAATTTGGATCAACCACGAAAGACGATACCACCCCAGTTACAGGTTTGTAAAAGACCAACTAACAAAGGGAAACTTCGGAAAACTGAAATCCATTCGAGCCTCAGTATTCACTTCGGCAAAAAATCCAGGTCTCGCATTTTCGAAATTGGGAGGAGGGCCACTCCTCCATGACGGAACCCATGCAGTAGATCTTATCCATTGGATTTTAGGAAAACCAAAGATAGTGGATGCAAAATTAGAAATTCCCAAAAATGGAACCATTGAATCAAGAGCTGTTGCTTGGTTTGAATCCAAAACAGGAGTAGAAGTGTTTTTAGATGTTTCTGGGGGCCGAGACTATTTTCAATTTGAGCTCGATCTACACACGGACACCCACAGGATTTTTTGTTCCAACGACGGTTTTGCTTTTTTCAAATCAGAGCCCTCGCCGTTATACAAAGGGTTTCGAAGTTTAGTTTCGTACGTCCCCAAACAATTTCCAAAACCAGAAATTTCCAATGCATTTATAGGGATTTATGAAGAAATTTTTCAAGTTGTAAGTGGTAAAAAACATACCTTGGAAGGAACAATCTCTGACAATATAGAGATTCTAAACTTAATAGAATCCATTTATAGGCGAAAACAATGAAATCGAAAAAGAACAGGTCCATCTCAATTTATTCTTTTGTACTTCGAACTTGGTTTGAATACCTGACACTCACAAAAGTCAAAAGAAAACTAAAAAGCCAAACCAACTATGAGTCTCTTCGAATTCAATTTCTAAAAAGAAAAGGGAAAGAAACAAAAAACCTGTTTTTTCAGTTAGGTGGAGTTTATATCAAAATTGGACAGTTTGTGAGTAATTTATTCCATATTTTACCAGAAGAGTTTTTATGGGAACTACAAGACTTACAAGATAAAATCCCACCCAGGGAATTTGATGAAATCGATAAACGTTGGTTTAGTGATTACAAGAAGTCGATGACAGAAATTTTTACCGATTTAGATAAAATATCTTATGCAAGTGCATCCACGGCCCAAGTCCATATCGGTTATTACCACGGGAAAAAAGTAGCCATTAAAACCTTATATCCTGGAATCGAAGAGGATGCCGTTCGAGATTTAAAAACTTTATCAAGAGTGTTATGGCTCATTGACCGGTTTGTATTTAAAATTTCGGCAAAGGAAGTCAGCGAACAACTCAATGTTATGATTCGTTCAGAACTCGACCTTCGTAGTGAACTAAAAAATTTAAAATACACCAAACAATTATTTGCATTAGAAAAGGATTTCTTTTTCCCAAATCCAATTGAGGAACTTTGTAACAAACATACCTTAGTGACAGAGTTTGTAGAAGGAAAAAAAATCTATGAACTAGATGTTCTTGAATCTCAGACAAAAAAGAATCCAAATTTAGAAAAACTCATTCGTGCTTATATCTTAATGATTTTTGATTACCGGTTCTTTCACGCCGATCCACATCCTGGAAACCTAATTTTTATGGAAACGGGAGAACTTTGTTTTATCGACTTTGGTGCCGTACAATCAATCTCTGAAGAAGAAACTAGGATTTTAGAAAGAATATTAATTGGTGCTATGCGAAAAGACTACCACTTAATCACAGAATCCTTGTTTGATTTGGGTGCTGTTACCGATTCTTTGTCCAAAGAAGAACTCATTCAAATTGTTAAATATTCACTTGAAAAACTAAATCGAATTCTGGATTCCACCGATCACTTTCGAAACATAGGATTTGATACCCTTCGACCGACAGAGGACCTTCGATTTTTAAAAGAAATTCAAGTCAGTTTGAAACGTCTTCTTTCAAGCCTAAAACTTCCCCCCAATTTCCTTAGTCTCCACCGCGTACTTGCTTTGTTACTCGGCAATTCATCTTATTTGGATCCGACCCGGTCAATGATTGATTATGCGGAAAAACCATTCTCACAAATTGTTTTAAAGGGGAGTTCTTTGAAAAAACTTTGGAAAGATGAAGGTGAAGAATTTATCACCAGTCTCTTTTCCTTACCAAAAGAGTTTAATGAATTTTTATACAAATGGAACCGAGGTGAGTTCCAATCTCCCGATTCTACCAAAAAAGAAGAACTTAGGCTAAAAGAAATATTCACCTTCGGGGCCTTGGGTTCGATATTTTTCTTTTTCGGAATGTATTATTCTGAAAAATTCTGGAAAGAACCAAGCATATTATTTTATATACTATCAGGACTTAGTTTTTGGTCATTAGCCAAATCAAGTCTCAGTTATTGGAAACAAAAATAAACGGACCACCTCTAATTTATGAATCTACCTAAAACCCCTTTTTTTTCGGTCTTTAAACCAGGATACCTTGCTTTTGTAGCTTTTGGACTTTTTTTGGATTTAATTTCCAAATACATCATCATTACAAAGATGTTTTACCATGAAAGTATCCCCGTGTTAGGTGATTTTTTTAGATTGTCCTTAACTTTTAACACTGGTTTTGTTTTTGGACTTTTTCAAGACAATGCACTTCCGTCTCTTTTTGCGACAGGGTTTGCCATTATCTTTTTGATATTTTACCGTTGGCAAAATGCTGATTTAGGAAATGCCTGGGGTTGGAACTTTGTGATGGCAGGAGCTTTTGGTAACTTTTTAGATAAGTTTTTTGTCAAAATCCCAGGAGTTGGATTTCGATTTGGATTCACACCTGAAAAACCAGGAATCGAATACATTGGTGTGGTAGATTTTTTAGACTTCGAATGGCCTGATTTTTTACTTTTTGACCGTTGGCCTGCCTTTAACGTGGCAGACTCTTGTGTTTCTATAGGAATAGTAATTCTATTACTTACTATGGACTGGAAAGAATTAGATAAAAAATAACCCGCTAAAGGTATTTTACAGAGAACCACTTATCATTCAATGTCATAAACATTCGGATCTTAAGTGGTTTATAATAAATAACTTCTCATCACATTCACTGACAAAGTTTTTAAAACGTCTTTATCTTCTTCCATTTTTCCCACTTTCCAATTGATTCCAGAAGGAGAGGCATAAAGACTTCTTGCAGGTTTTCCTTCCGTTGGGCCACAAACACGGATTAAATGAACTGACTTTTGTTTTGCCAATGTTTCAAAGAAAGTGAGATCTTCTTCATAAGAACGTTTTCCATCCTCGCCGGATAGATAAAATACAATTTCGATATCTTCTTTTTTGAATTCGTCCCAAATGGATTCGTTTTCTAAATCTTCACCAACCAGTAATCCGAACCGTAATCCACCCATAATAAAAATGGATTCCGTTTTTCCTTTTACCACACCAGGTTCATTCAGATTAGATGGGGATTTTTTTTCATAAAAATCAACAAGGACTAGAGATTGGACAATGGGAAGGGCGGATACTAAATTACCTTCCTCATTCTTTCGGTAGTGAGTTCCACCTAAAATAACACCAGAAAAACTTTCTGAAATTTCGAGTAATTGGTCTTGGTATTCTTTTTCATGTTTGGAAGCAATCTCAGGAGTTTCTCCTTGGAAAAAATGTGGGAACCCTTCCGGTAAAAGCAAAAAATGAGCCTTTGTTTGTTGGATTTTAGAAATTTCTTCCGAGCCAATACGTTTGTGAAGGTTCTTTTGATAAATTGCGATTTTGATGACTGCCATTAAAAGGGATCCCCGGTAGGTAATATGTCATCATCTAAAGGATCATCCGAACTGTCATTTTTTTCATTAGAAGATGAATCAGAAGCATCTAGACTTTCTAAATCTTCATTAGACTTCGTGGCCGCCTTTGGTTCCAATGCTTCTTTTTCTAAATCAGCAAGCTCAGAATCATTGGCTTCTGCTGTTGTATTCAATTCAACACCGAATGATGATTTCATTTGTTCCGGTGTCAATTCCACAAGACCTCCAAAAAGATCTCCCGTTTCAATGCGATCATAAAGAGCCATCAAATAACAATATGATTCCATAATGCATTGTTTGACCGGTTTTTTATTGAGTCTTTTGCGCGACTCCATCGAATCCAAGGTCAAAACATCATTCATATTTGCTACGATTTCCTTTTTGCCTTTCATGTCTTTGATGAGAACAAGAAGGGAATCTCTCGACTTCAAACTGAATTCTTTAATAGCCATTCTTACAGTTCTAGACTGACCTGTGCGTTTTTGTTCAATGCCTGTTAATTTTTTAGAGGCTTCAATGTAGTTTGCACCAGGGTTTGCTTTGTGTTTTTCCAATTCTCTAATGATATCGTTATAAATTCGGAACTGATCAATGATGGTCCTTGTTCCTTCATAAATATCCAACATTTTTTGACGGTAATCCACCTTAACCCCGTTAATCGAACCAGGTTTGATATCAATTTTCTTTGTAGTCATTACAAAAGAATATTCATCATCAAATTCGTAAAAATAGAATAGGGCAAGTAATGCTTTGTCTGAATCAGAAATATGGGAAAATTCATTTTTCGGATCAAATTTTTTACGAAGTTTCGGAATGGAATACATCTGCATTAAACGCAAACCATAAGCTTGTTCTTTGGATAAGATAACTTCTTCCTCTTTTTTTTCCTCATCCTTAGTTTCTTCGTTTTTATCTTCTTTTGTTTCTACTGGTTTTCCACCAGGAACATTTTCTCCGGATTTTCTTTGTCCCGGTCTGTCTTCAGGATTGATTCCTAAAAGATTTTCCATATAACGGGAGATTAGCGGAATGTTTTTATTTTCCCCTCTTAGGACAACAAGATACAGTCTGTCAAAAAAACCTTCAAAAAGAGTGTCAATTTCTTGAGTTACCTTTCTTTTTTTATTCGCATAAATGAGAGAAGGTTTTCCTTCTAATTTTTGTAATTCATCATAGGCTTGGACAAAGGATTTTTTTAAAGTTTCTTGGTAAGGATAAAGGATGTACATCCTCTTAAAAAGTGCATAAATGGGACTTTTCACTCGTTCAATGGCAACAGGTGATTCTGGCGCCACCATAATCGGATCTGTAATGTCTGTTAACTCAGGGCCATTATAAAGTTTTTGTCCCATAGCAAGGAGTTCGACAAGAAGTGGATTGATACGATCTAGGGCTTTACTGAGTTGTGGTGAGTATTGTTGGTTGGCTAAAAGTTCATTCCCACTGTATTGTAATTCGATTAATGCTTGTTTAGCGCGAATACTGAAGTCGTGCATAAACTTGGGAGTGAGATCACTGGTTCCGAAGGGAGTGACCCGTGCCAGCCAACATTTGAGTTTGACTGCAAACCTTGCAGAGAAACTACTAATTTCTTTTTCGTATTGGGCTTTGGAATCAATTTGCGATTTTGAATTTCCTTGATCGGATTTGTTTTGGTTTCCACCTCGACTTCCCGAACGACTATCATCGCCCCCACGAGAAACCGTACTGGTTCTTACTTTAGGTTCCGGACGGTTCTTTTTGTCCTCTTCCTTTTGGGGTTGTTTTTCTTTTACAACCTCACCTCCGGCACTGACAAACTTGTTGAACATATCCTTTCTTGCGGAATCGTCCAGTTTCCCTACGCCAATCGCCCGTTTCGTATTATCAAAATCGCCCATAATTTACTATCGTTCCAATTCCTCAATATGGGAATTCAATTTCTTACAAAAAGCAATTTTTAGTGGATTCCCCTGTTTTTCCGAAAAGATTGGAGTCCAAAAGGTAGAAACCATGGCTGATTACATCCTGTCCGAAGATCTGAAAGAAGCGGTCCAAGTGGCAGAAATTACAAAACGACCACTCCTCCTCAAAGGGGAACCAGGAACCGGGAAAACTCTCCTCGCAAGTTTCCTTGCAGAAACTAAAAAACTTCCCTTCTATCGTTGGCATATCAAATCCACAAGTCTCGCCAAAGAGGGGCTCTATTTTTATGATGCCGTTTCCCGTTTGAATGATTCACGTTTTCCAGAAGAGGAAGCAATGCACCGAGTAAGAGATGTAAAAAACTACATCCGGCTTGGAGCTCTAGGGGAAGCATTTTCTCAAAAAGAAAAGGCTGTGGTTCTTATCGATGAAATTGATAAGGCGGATATCGAATTTCCAAATGATTTACTTTTAGAATTAGACAAAATGGAATTTTTCATTCCAGAAACAAAAGAACATATCATCGCTAAAGAAAGACCCATCGTCATCATCACATCGAATAACGAAAAAGAGCTTCCGGATGCATTCCTCAGACGATGTATCTTCCATTACATAGAATTTCCTAAAAGGGAAGCCATGAAAGAAATCATCAAGGCGCATTACCCATCCATCGAAACTGAATTTATGGAAAAGGCTCTCGCTATGTTTTATTCCATTCGAAGGATCGAAAGTTTAAGGAAAAAACCTTCCACAAGCGAACTTTTGGATTGGATCCAAGTATTACTTGTTTCAGGTGAAACTTTGGATTCCAGTAAAATTCCTTTTGCAGGTTCTTTATTCAAATCAGAAGAAGACTACCGAGTCCATTTGAACTGATATGTTTTTAGATTTTTTTTACAATCTACGCCGAGAAACTGTTCCCTGTTCTACGGGAGAACTCATTGCGTTCCTCGCCAGTGTAAGAAAACTCACAGACCCTTCGGGGTATATGAACCTGGATCAGTTGTATCGTGTAGGTCGGCTCAATTTTGCCAAAGATCTAAAGTTTTATGATAGTTATGACATTGCCTTCACAAGAACCTTTGGAAGTTGGAAAGAAGAACGGATTCAATTCAGAGACACACTTTTCCAATGGTTAGAGGAAAACATTCCCAAACATTTGACTGATTCTGAAAAAGCCAATGCCCCCCATTTGAGTATGGAAGAGGTGATTGAAGAATTAAAAAAACGTTTAGCCGAACAAAAAGAACGCCATGACGGCGGGAACAAATGGGTGGGAACATCTGGAACTTCACCCTTTGGAAATTCTGGATTCAATCCCAATGGAATCTCTATTGGTGGGAATACGGAAGGAGAAGGAAGTCGTTCGGGGGTAAGTCTTTGGAACGAAAGAAAGTACAAAGCGTACCGTGAAGATCAAATCCTAGATACTCGCTCCATCCAATTGGCCTTAAAAGAACTTAGGTTTTTAAAAAAGGAAGGGAGAAGGGAACTCCATGTAGACAAAACCATTGACCGGACTTGTGAAAATGGAGGGGAAATCGAACTCATCGAAGAAAGAGAACGTAAAAACTCCCTTCGTCTCGTTCTCATTATGGACATTGGAGGGAGTATGACCCCTCATTCCGACCGGGTTAGCAAACTATTTAGTGCCAGTCGCGGTCTTTATCATTTCAAAGAGGTTCATAATTATTTTTTCCATAATATCTTTCATGAATATCTCTATGCGGATCACGAATTCCAAACTCGAATCTCACTCAAACAATTTGAAGAAAAATTTCGGAAGAACACAAAACTGATCTTTGTTGGTGATGCCTATATGGCACCCTATGAACTGATGGGAACCCCCTATAATCCCTATGCCTACAATCGTGCCAATCCCAATGAAAAAGAAAGAAAGGCAAAAAGTGGACTCGAATCACTGAAGGAACTAGTTGGATACTTTCCAGAATCAGTATGGTTAAATCCCGAACCAAAACATTTTTGGGGGGCACCGACCATCGAAGCCATTGAAGATGTGATCTCCATGTTTCCACTCACCATTGAAGGCCTAAGGAAGGCAGTAAAAAGTCTGACTTAATTGCCAATTCGTTAGCAATTCTCATTGATTTTCAGTATTTCTTAGCCGTTAATCATACTAAATGATCAGTCAAATTTCCGTTTCCAGTTTGGTCATTTTTCTCATTAATTTTCTAACCTTAGGTTTTTATTATTCCTTTTACCGGTTTCACTTTTACAGGTTTACAGAATCCTTTTTACAATACACAGCCTTCGCCTTTTCTTTTTTTAGCGCCGGAGTTGCCATTGGTTTACAAGCAGGGTTATTACAATTTAATCCCAATGGTGGCCCAATTTGGAATGCCTTTTTTCTTTCTTCTTTTGTAGAGGAGTTTGCAAAGTTACTCGGAATATATTTATTTTTTAGAAAAAACCAAGATGAATTTACTGTTACCGATGGAATTTTTTACGGACTTGTGTTAGGTGGTGGTTTTGGTTTTGTTGAAAATATTTTATATTTTATTAACACAGGTCTTTGGTCCCAAGTCCTTCGTTCCATCACGGCACTCCCTATCCATATGATGAATGGTGGCATTATCGGTGCTTATTTGATGATGTTTTTATTTCACAAAAACCCTATTTTCAAATGGGGAAAATTAACTTTTGGATTTTCTGTTTGTGTAGCGATCCACGGATTTTATAACCTTTCTCTCTCCCAAGAAATTAACTTACTGTTTGCACTTCCGATTTGTATCCTTTCGCTTTTCTTTTTATTAGAACTTACCATTGCTAAGTCGCGGATTCTCGTTCCAGGACATATATTAAAATTAATGAATATGACTATGGAACAATATGAGATCTTAAGTAGGCACAACCGTCATGAAGGTTGGATTCAAAACATTCAAAAACATATATCTACGGACGGAATTCAACTTTTACAATATCCAAACCTTCGTCATACCATTCTCACAGTTTTCTTTTTGGTTCCCGGTGTTTTTTCTGTTTATTTTTTATATGACTATCCCCATCTGATTTCACAAAAATTTCCCGATCTTGCCATCCAAGATTATTTTGCACTTTTTTTCATTTACCCAATCATTTTATCTTTAATGTTTTTCTTCGCAGGAGTTTTGAATCCTTATTTCTTTAGGGATCGAATGCTCGCAGTTCCTCTTTTTAGTTCTGTTGATTTACATACAAAGGATTCGGAAGAAAATTCTGCTATCTTTCATATCCAAGCCAATATGTTTTATCTTCCGACTTCGCAAGTTTATCCAGAAAATACAAAAGTAAAGTTTGATCTTTGGATCGGTTTGGATTGTTTTGTCGGACTTTCTGGAACCATCCTTTGGTGTAAGGAAAACGAAGAAGGGAATTGTGGAGCTATGTGCCAATTGGATCAAATTCCATTTCGATTTCTCTTCAAATGGCATTACGTGAGATTCAGACAAAACTTTAAAAATTTATTTTTACGTCGAGTGATGGTTTGATCAAAACTAAAATTTTGATTCGAAGCTGAATCCGTAAAACAAACTTTCATTTGGTTTTTGGAATTGGTTCATGGACGCGGCACCAAAAACATTTGTATTCGGTTTCATGTCTAAAAATGGTTTTAAATACACTCCATTTGCATTTGTATGTGCATTTTCTTTTTTAGATTCCATTGTCCCCAGATAAAAACTATCAATCAAACTATAAGTGATGATAGAGGTAAAAACTACTGAATACATGAGAAACCTTTGTCTATGGAAATCATATCGATCTGTATTCAGAGTATTGGCAAAAACAAAAACCCTTCCATCTGAGGTAGGAATGTATTCCATATCATTGTTGATTGCATTTACGGAAGCATTGTATTCATATAACATTCCTAAGCCGGAGAGAAACGCTCCACTAAAAATAAATGCTGCTTTACCATATTTTTTTTCACTGATAGGGGCATACCCTGGAATGACTTTGGGAGTTTCTTCTTTGATCACTTTGACTATGACTGATTTGTTTTGAATTTCAAAAGATTTAAAATCCAATAAATCTACGGATTCCAAGGTTTTGGTTTCCGTTTCTATGATGATTTTTCCCCGTTCTAATGTTCTGAAATTTCCAACGAGTTCCTTATCTCCAAATACCCATTTACCCTTAACCCCAGGATCAATGTACCTTTCCATCGGGAATCCCGATTCAGCGCTGATCCTCAAACTGGATATTTTTTTGATGGGAATGATTTCCAATTCCAAGGGACTACTTTTTTTTGAGAAACTAGCGCTTGTTTTGTTTAATTTGGTGAGAATTAGGTCGCAGTCTTCCACACCAAAGGTTTTGTAATCCGCACAGGCAGGGAGTCCGTCATACCCGACATCAATCCCGAGTACTTCGGTATTTAAGAATTTATAACGTTTTCCTTGGTCTTGCCACTCGACATGAGTTGCAGTCACATTTACGACCTTACCATTCAGTACTTCCCCTGATTTTAGGCGGATCTTATCTGCAAAAACAGAAGACCATCCAAAACCAATAAGGAGAAGGCTTAGAATGACCCGAAATCGGGGAAGAAAGGATATGTAACTGCCTAAAACCAATGGGAAAATCTCAATTTTGTGATAGATTTCTATCACTTAATTATCGACAATACTAGTAATTGCCGTGAACAAAAGCAAAATCAAAACGACGAATTCCTTACGCTTTAAGATTGGACTCTTTTATTCCCTTCTTGCCTTACTCAATATCATCTTTTTTACGGTGATGATCTTCGAAAATCAATCCGACTTACTTCTCAAAAACTTCCAATTTCAGTCTGAAAACCTAGCCAATACCATCCTTGCGGACATTCAAACCATTGGGCTTTCTGGAGAAAGGGATGAAACTTACGATGTCTTTCGAAAAACTTTGAAGTTATACGAGATTGGCAAGTTTTCTATTTTTGAGGCAAATGGAAAAATCATTTTATCGGAACCCGAATCGAAAGAAGGTTTAGGAGAAATCAAAGAATCTGTTTTGAAAAAAACAAAAGAAGTTTCTTCTGATAAAGAAGGAAACTTGTTTAAGGCGCGTTATAGTTTAGATCTCAACGAGTCTGATTTTACCGTTGATTTTTTACTACCGGTCAAACTTTCCGATTCGAGAGAGGTTTTCCTTTTTACCCATTTTAATATTTCCTCGATCCAAGACCGATTGAAACAACTCTATATTCAAGTTGGATATGCTGTCCTTTGGGGGATTGTATTCCACATTATTTTTGCGATTTTAGTATATCGTGCCATCTTCAAACGAGTTGGATCTTTGGAAGTTGCATCCAAAGGAATGGCAACTGGAAATTTACAATCTAGGGTAGATTGGAGTTTTAAAAGTAATGATGAGTTGGATAGTTTAGGAAAGTCGTTCAACTTAATGGCTGAGGAAATTCAAAACAAAGTCACAACCATTACACGACTGAACGAAGAAATCAACCAAGAACTTCAAATTGGTAAAGAAGTGCAGGAGCTCTTTTTACCATCTGTTAAAAAATTTAAAAAATTCAATATTGGAAAATTATACCGTCCCATGCGAGAGGTTTCGGGAGATTTATACCAATACTTCCAAATTCCTGAAAAGGATTTTTATGGATTTTTTTTGGCGGATGCATCTGGACATGGAGTATCTGCTGCCCTTGTAACGGTTGTTATGGCTATGTCTTTACAAGCCATCATGAAAGAAAACCATTCTGCCATCCAAGCCATCAACCAACTGGGAGAGGTCATTGCCAACAGATTACAAGCCTCCTTTTTTGCCACTGGTGTTTTTGTTGTTTTTGAAGAACCAGGTGTTGTTAAGTTTGTCAACGCAGGCCACAACGCTCCTTTTATTGTCCGTCCTTCTACAAAAGAAATTACTTATATCGATAGTTCGGGTCCTCCTCTCGGTATGGGTGATGACATCCAATATTCGCTCGATTCTTTTCCCGTCCTTCCCGGTGATAAAATTGTCCTTTATACAGATGGGGTAGTAGAAACTCCCATAAAAGAAGGGGGCCTATTCGGACTCGAGAGGTTCACTGAAATCGTATTAGAAAACATCCATCTTTCCAACTCTGAAATTGTAGAAAAAGCAATGGAGTTACTCGAAGAAAAACATGAGGAATATAAGGATGATGTAACGATGATTATCCTTGATGTACCGGAATGAGAAAGTTTTTCTTTTTTTCTCTTTTTTTCATTCTGTTTTTTTTCTTTGCAGTGGCCTCCCAAGCCATCGTAAGTGTTAAGTTACAAGAACTACGGTTTGGTATCTTAAGAGACCAACTAATGAATTACCAACTTTCATCTCAAACTCTAAGAGAGCGTTTGAAACAAATGTTCCTTTCCAAAGATGATTATATGTCCGAGGTAAAAGTAAACATTTTGGAATCGGGGATTATGAATTCCGAAACAGAAGGTTTGGATATAAAAATGGCAACTTTGGACAGGTTTGGTCTTTATGTCATCAATTCAGTTCGATTTTTAAATTTCAAACCGGCACTGGAACTGGAAGAACAACAAAATACAATCATTCGTTTGCAGTTTGCATTTTATATGGAAAGGACAAGAAAGTATCCTATTGCTTCCAAAAAATACCAAGAACTGGAAGATTCAATCACCTCATCTTTATCCGATGAAATGGCATTCACTCTCCTTCACCATGGTTACTGTTTGGTGATGATGGGAGAAAGAGAAAAGGCTTTTGTCAAACTAACCAAAACCATTGATTTATTTCCAGGAAGCCATTACGCGGAGAATGCCAGCCTTCTCATTAGTTTTTTAGAAGAAGGTGAAAAGAAAAAAGAAGAATTAAAAAACAAAAAAAAATCTCCGGAAGAGTTGGCTTATTCTCTTTTCCAAAGTGGAGATTATGAAGAAACTTTAAAAACTTTAGAAAACATTCCGATCCTCACAAAAGACCAATCCTATGTCAAAGCCCGCGCCATGGAAGAACTAGGAAAAACATCCAATGCGGTCAAAGAATACATCCAACTTGTCAAACAAAAAGATAACAAAGAAGTGGCGATTCGTGCCAACAGACGTTTGTTACTGATTGGAAATTTTTATCAAGAAAACAAGTCCCTTGTGGCTTTTTCGAAAGAAGAAGCAAATAAGTTAGGTGATACCAAAGCTGCTGAAAATATTGAAGAAGGAAAAAGTTTAGTATTAAAACCAGTCATCATTGAAAAGGTATTAAAGGCAGAAACACCAACCAATCTGAGTGCCGAAGAAACCAAAGAACTCAACCAAATCAAAGAAAACATCCGAGAGTCTCTAGAAGATTCCAAAGGGGAAACTACAAAACTTGCCCTTGTTGTCTCGGAAGAAAAAATCCCTATTGTCCCGGAAAATCTTCCTGATCCCATCACCAAAAAAGCGCCAGAAACAGAGAATCTCGTCGTTAAGAAACCGGTTTCCAAAACTCCATCCAAACTCAAAGTTAAGTTACGAGATGGTCGGGAAGTGGTTTGTGATGAAGTCAAAATCGAAGGAAATCTTGCAACCTTACAACTTGGTTCCTTTGGTTTAAATTTGCCCTATGATTTGGTGGTTTCTGTGAAAATTTCCGGAGAGCAGGGTCAGATCAAACTCGTGACAGGATCAGGTGAAAAACGGGAAGCTGGGCAATGGATCCAAAATGGAAATGGGGATTGGACAAAACCTAAATCGACAGAAGAGCCAGTCGTGCGAGCGGAAGTGAAGTCCTTCCGGCTCTAGAGAGAAACAAAGGTGGGGTTACGGGAGTTCCGATTCTCCGCCAAGGATTGTAAAAAACTTATCCAAACTGGATAGTTTCAAAATGACCATCACATCCTGGCTTACGTTTAAGAGGAAAAACTGACCTTCCTCTGATTTGAGTTTCTTTTGGAGATTTGCAAGGAGGGCAATTCCGGAAGAATCCAACAGTTTGATATTGACCATATCAATCGCTACCGATTCCGCCCCGTCATCGATGATTTTGTGGAGTTCTTTTTTTAAAGCGGGTGCAGAGTAAATATCGAGGGAACCCTCTAGAGTAACAACTGTATGATTTTTAACTTGTTTTGTTGTGAAATTCATTGAACTTCCTACTGGCACGTATACAATCTGTTTACTTGCCAATTTTGTAAAGAATTTTTGTAGAAACTAATTCGTTCCAATGTTTTGCCATTTTGATTAGAAAAAACCCTAGTTTTGAAGTTTTTTTAAAACCAAGGTGATTGCTTGGTTGAAACCATCATAACCACCTTTGTCGTAATCATTGAGTTCTTTATAATCCAAATCGCTAATATCTAAGAGTAATTTCCGTAACTCATGCTCTAAATATTCTTTTCTGATATAGCAAGTTTCGAATGTTTTAGGATGCACGTTAGAGATGAGACGAAATTTCCAAAGAATTTCGAATCATTTTTAGGTTGAGATTTTAAGAAAAATACGATTTCTTAGTGGGAGAGATAAGCCACACCGGCAAAAATAATGGGCAGTCCAATCAGCGTTCTAATACTCGAAAACGATTCTAACAGTGTATTTGATCTCGTAAGAGAAATGAAGTCGGGTGGCTTAAGCCCTCTATACCGAGTCGTTGAATCCTTCCCATCATGGGAAACCACCGTCCACGAAGAAGATTGGGATGCCATCCTCTGTAGCACAAGAGAACCCTTCCATTCGGAAATTCCCATATATTTACAGTATCTAAACGACAAAAAGTTAGATATCCCAGTGATTCTACTCAGCGATTCTGAAGAATTCACGAAAAACCTAAGTTATATGAAGTCAGGGGTCAATGATATCATTGATCGAAAAAACCTACTTCGTTTAACAGAGGTTTTGGAAAGAGAAAGAAGGGAACTAGTCTACAGAAAAGAAAAAAACACCACGGAAACTTTCCTTTACCAATCCTTAAAGGAAATCCAACTTCAAAAATTTGCGTTGGACCAGGCAAATATTGTCTCTATCACCGATGCCAACGGGATCATCACTTATGTCAATGATGCATTTTCCAAAGTAACTGGTTATAGCGTTTCCGAGCTCATTGGTCAAAACCATAGGATCATGAAGTCAACCGACAAAACCAAAGAAGATTGGACTAAAATCTGGGAAATCATTCAAAAAGGAAAGGTTTGGCGCGGCGAAATTAGAAACATCAAAAAAGACGGTAGCGATTATTGGGCGGATACCACCATCGTTCCGTTCACCGGGCAAGACAAATCTGTATTCCAATACATTGCCATTCATCATGACATTACAGATAGGAAACTTGCGGAACAACAATTAACTCATGACGCATTTTATGACAACCTAACAGGATTACCAAACAGAGCTTTGTTTCTTGCGAGGATTGAACAAAAAATCTTTGCCTACAATATGAAAGATTCAGGATACCCAATTTTATTCTGCATCAATATTGATAACTTCAAACGAATCAATCATTCACTTGGAAATGAAGCAGGGGACAAAGTCCTTCAGATTTTTGCTGAGAGACTAAAGAAATATTCTGATTCTGATGCCATCATTACTAGACTCGGTGCTGATAATTTTGCCATTTTACTGACCCATATCCTTTCCATTGATGAAGGGGTCAACTTTGCATTTAGACTTTTAGAACGTTTAGGAGATCCCATTCCCATCGGTGGTTATTCTATTTATTTAACCGCTTCTTCCGGAATCTCTGGGTTTGGACTTGGAGGGAAGGAAGCAGATGTCCTTCTTCGAAATGCAGAAATTGCAATGTTCCATGCTAAGTCCCAAAAAGTGGGAACGGTTTCTGTTTTTAACCAAGCCATGCAGGAAAAAATCCACTTCCAGTTGGAAATCCAAAATGATTTAAAAAAGGCATTAACACAAAATGAAATTTTTGTTTATTACCAACCCATCCTTGACATTAAAGAAAATAAAATAGGGCATTGGGAGGCACTCGTTCGGTGGCGACATCCCCAACGAGGAATGGTTTCTCCAGGAGAATTTATTCCCCTTGCAGAAGATTCTGGTCTCATCGTTTCTATTACCAAATTTGTTTTGGAAAGAGCAGCAGATGTCATTGAAGAAGTTCAATTAAAACAGGGCCATCCGATTTCTATTGCTGTGAATCTAAGCCCTCAAGTGTTTTTTGACCAAAACATTTTTCATTGGATCGTTGATTTACACAATCGTAGAAACATTCCTTATACTTCTTTACAAGTAGAGATTACTGAAAGTTTGGCGATGAAAAATTTGTCTGAAACCGTACCAATCCTTTCTAACTTAATTGATATTGGTGTGAAAGTGGCTTTGGATGATTTTGGAACTGGATTTTCTTCTCTTTCTTACTTAGAAAAGTTACCACTTTCCATTTTAAAAATTGATAAATCTTTTTTAAACAATGTGGAAGTAGGTACGAAAGAAAGTTTTTTACTCGTATCCATCATCAATATGGCACATGACCTAGGTTACTCCGTAGTGGCAGAAGGAGTAGAGGAGTTGGAACAACTAGAACTTCTCAAATCTTTTCAATGTGATAAAATCCAAGGGTATTGGTTATCCAAACCCATTGGAAACGAAGATATTGTCCCATTTATCAAAAAGTTCAATTCAAAACAGGAAAAAACATGATTCGAAATTTTTATCTTTTGTTAGTGGTTTTAACATTCATCCACTGTAGTACATCACCCACCGGTCGCAGACAAATCATCCTCGTGAAAGATGGAGAAATGAATGAAATGGGAACAGATGCCTTTTCGGAGATGAAAACTAAAACACCAATTGATTCTAGTGTTTCTGCAAATTCTTATGTAAACTGTATCGTATCTGCACAGTTAGCCGTAACGACAGATACCACGGGAGTCGAATCCTGGGAAGTTGTTGTTTTCAGAGATAACACTCCCAATGCCTTTGCACTACCTGGTGGAAAAATTGGTGTTTATACAGGAATGTTTTCGGTAGCCAAAAACAAAGACCAACTAGCAGCTGTGATTGGGCATGAAATTGGCCATGTCATTGCAAGACATGGAAACGAACGAGTTTCCCAAAACCAATTGGCAGGGGGATCTGTCAAAATCCTTGAAAGCCTTGGAAAACCGACTGTTGCTGGTGCCTTAGGCCTTGGTGCAAAATTTGGAGTTTTGTTGCCATTTTCAAGAGAACACGAATCGGAAGCGGATTTGATTGGACTCGAACTCATGGCAAAATCTGGATTTGATCCAAGGGAGAGCGTGAACCTTTGGAAAAATATGAGTGCTCTTGGCGGATCCAAACCAAACGAACTTTTATCGACACACCCATCGGATGCGACTCGAATGAAAAATTTAAATGCGGCGATGGGAAATGCGTTGGCACTTTGGGAGAAAGCAAAGGCAGAAGGAAAACGTCCCAACTGCCAACTGTAAGGTGAGTATTATTCGCAGAGAAGTTTTCTTCCTGCAATTTTACAATTTCTTGCCTTTCCGTCATCGGTGAGAACACCAATTCCTTCTTGGCCATCAGAGGTAAAATCACCGGAAACCGACTTACCGTCCTTAAAACTATAAGTTCCTTTTCCGTTGATTTGTCCGTTTTGGAATTCCCCTACATATTTATCTCCGTTTTTGAAATTATATTCACCGGGACCTTGTTTTTTATCTTCCGTATAAGTACCATTGAATTTTTCACCATCGGAATAGAGGAAATTTCCGGCACCTTCGCGGAGGTCGTTTTTAAAAGAGCCAGTATAAACATCGCCATTATCGTAAACATACTTACCGATTCCGTTGACACAATTCCCTTCAATACAACCAAACTTTTTTCCACCTTTTTCAGGATCTTCTAAGTTGGCATTTCGTGAATTCGATTTTGTATCTGCGTTTGTTTGGTCCGATCCATCTTTTGTGTCTTGTGAAGCACAGGCCACAAGCATGGACAAAAGAAAAAGATTACAAACCAAAAGGCGAAAGGATAATTTCATACGTCCTCCAAATTTGAATCTATGGTAGAGGATTGTTTTTAGGAAATCAATTCAAAAAGTATCGTTGGATGTCTTGAAAGTTGTCATTTTCTGGTTTCGGATTTTCCTCTATAGAAGTTTCTTCTTTATTTTTAGGGGAATCTTCTTCGACTAAATCGTTTAGATTTGGTAAATCAGCTAAAAATCGACTCACAGTTGTTAATCTATTTTTATCAGAAAATACAGGCGAAGTTAAAAACAACCCTTGTTTGGCTCTTGTAATTGCTACGTAAAACAACCTTCTTTCTTCTTCCAAATCTTGGATGGTTTTTATACGAGAGCTGGGTAAACTACCTTCGACAACTTGTATGGTAAATACATATTCCCATTCCAATCCTTTGGCAGAATGAATTGTAGAGAGTGTTAAAAACTCATTTTCTTCTTTTTCTGGGGCATTTGTATCTAACTTTTCAGTTGGATCTAGGGTTAAGTTTGCTAAATAATCAGATAGAACTGGTGTGGATTTACTTAAGATTTTAAAAGACTCCAAATCATATTTTCTCTTATCAAAATCATCATATTCCTGTTCCAAAATAGGAAAATAATGTGAAAGGACAACTTCTACAATTGCCATACTATTTCCTAAATCTAAATTCGAATTTAGAATTTTGATTAAGTTTTGAAATGATACTTTTGGAGCTTCAGGAATACCTAAAAAAAACGTGGGAGATGTTTCTAAAGTTTCATATTGAAAGTTGATTGATTCAAGGTTTTTATAAAGAACTTGCGCATATTTTTTACCGATATTTTTTTCAAGGAGTAAAACTCGATTCCAAGAAAGTACATCTCTTGGATTTTCGATGATACGAAGGTAAGCAAGCATATCTTTGACATGTGCCAAATCCAAAAAACGTTTTCCTCCAAATTTACGAAAGGGGATTTGTTTGGACTTAAGTTTGACTTCTAAAAGATTCGATAAAAAACCTGCACGGAAAAGAACGGCGATTTTGGATAAAGAAATATCACTCTCATACAATTCCAAAATTTGATCTGTTATCCATGTAGCTTCTTCTTCGGACGATTCAAATTTTATATGTTGAGGTTTTGGACTGACTGGTTTTGTTAAAGAAGAAACCAATTGTTTTTTATAGTTTTCTTTACTTTTTTCCAAAACTGCATTTGCCAAATCCAAAATGGGTTGTGTACTGCGATAATTCTTTGTTAGATGGATCGTTTTTGTTTTTGGAAATATTTTTGGGAAATCCAACATATTGTTTACGTTGGCCCCACGAAAACCATAAATACACTGAGCATCATCGCCAACGACTAAGATGTTTTGGTGTTTGCTAGCAAGTAAACATGCAATATGTGCTTGGATACGATTTGTATCCTGGTATTCATCTACTAAAATATATTGATACTGCAATCCAATCCGTTCGCGAATGGACTCTTCTTCCATCAAAATCTTTCTTGTGAAGTCCAACAAATCATCAAAATCTAATGAATTATGTTTTAGTTTAAGTTCTGCAAATTTGGTTTTGATTTCTTGGATTTCTCTTGTGAGACCAAGAAACATTGGATAGTCTTTTTGAAGTACTTTTTCCAAGGAAATTTGTAAATTAAAACAGGCAGAAAAAATCTCTGCCAATGTTTCTTTTTTGGGAAACCTAACTTTTGAATCCTTAGAGACAATTTGGTCTCTTGCCATTCCAACAAAACTTACGGCATCATCCTCGTCCAAAATTGTAAAATTGGAATTAAGGGAAACAGCTAAGGAATACTTCCTAAGGAATTTGTGGCAAAAGGAATGAAAGGTACCACCTTGTACGGAAAACATTCTTGAATCAAGAAGGCTACTTGCACGATTGATCATTTCTTTTGCAGCCCTTCTTGTAAAGGTAAGGAGTAGGAGGGAACTAGGATCGATCCCCGCCTGAACGAGAGAGGCCAATTTATGAACAATTGTGTTTGTTTTTCCAGTCCCAGCTCCAGCGACCACTAAGATAGCGCCTGGAGGAGACAGAATGACTGCCTTTTGGGCCTCGTTTAATTCCTCATTCACAATACAGAGATTTGTTGTATGGATTCTGTTGACAAACTCTAATTATTCTATTTGATAGAGGAATCCGGTTTTAGAAAATATGACAGCAGTTGTGGGATCAGATAAAGAAACAGACGTTAAAAGAATCCTTGTCGTTGAGGATGAGCGGATCATTGCCATCAATATTTGTTCCACTCTGAAACAATATGGATACAACGCCACTTATGTTTCTGACGCAAATGATGCCATCGAACATATTGAAAATGAACATTTTGATTTAGTCCTAATGGATATTATGTTAAACGGTCCGATGGACGGAATCGAAATTGCAACCATTATTAAAAAAACAAAAGAAATACCTGTTATCTACTTAACTGCTTATTCGGATGAAGCAACAATCAATAGAGCCAAAGCCACAGAACCTTTTGGATATCTAATCAAACCTTTTAACAGTCGTGATTTGTACATCTCTGTCGAGATGGCAATTTATAAATCACAAGTCCAAAAACACATCCGGAATGTGGAGAGTCGGCTTGCAGAAAATCAAAAATGGGAAACCATTGCTCTTGTGGCTTCAGGAATTTCTCATGAAGTGAATAACCCTCTCACATCCATTTTGAATTTAGCAGAATTAATTGCACTGGAAGCGAAAAAATTAGGAAGTAATTCCTTACAAGAAAAGGCTTCAAAAATTGCCGAAGAATCGGATCGAATTGCTAAAATCATAAAAAACCTAGTTTCCTATTCTCAGTCCACTTCCTCACAATGGAACTATTCCAACTTGGGAAGTATCGCTAACGACACTCGTTCCTTCCTTCACCAATACTTCTTAAAAGAAGGAATCCAATGTGAAATTGAACTTGGGGATGTTCCTCTGGCATATTGCCAACCTCAAAAAATCAAACAGGTTCTTCTCAATCTGATCCAAGATGCTCGGGTCCGAGTCAATACTAGAGAAGATACAATTGGTAGAAAAATAAACGTCATTTTAAAACAAGCAGAAGAAGAGGGAACAAGCCACATTCTGATTCAAATCAAAGACAATGGATCCGAGGATTTGATGAAAGGAATTTCACAAATGAACTCTCTCGAAGTCACAAAAAGTATCATCTCCGAACATAAGGGGAAAATGTACCGAGACGATGCTGTATCTTCTTGGTTTTTTACCTTACCCATCATCAAACCACTATAACAGTGGTTTAACGTTTTCCCAAAACAAGTGGTTTGGAAAAACGGGGAGTCTCTTCTAATAATTTAAAAAATAGTTCGATCCGACTCGAGTGCAACATCCAGTTGTCTTCCAAAAATAGACCAGCGAGAAAAAAATTAAAATCTTTATAATACGAAAAGGATGTTTGTGGATTTTTTGTGAAGTCAAGAAGGATGGCTAAGGCCAATCGGTTGGCACTTTCGTCAGGACCAAACCCTTCCGTAGGAATTTGGATGGAAGGTTCAGGAACCAGGAAATTAAGTTCGGTGTTTCCCTCTTTGACTTTGAGATTGTAACGCAAAGTGCCTGGAACACGTTCCCCAGAGTAGGTTTTTGCCATTCAAAACTCCCGGATGCCCAAAGATTGAGCCATTTGATTATGTCCATTACAGGAATAGTTAAGCAACCTCTTTTTCCGGTAAAATACAAGATTCTGGATCGAAATTCAGGCTGGTTTTCCATTGATTTTTTCGACCGGTGTAAAACTCTCGTTCTATACTTTCAAAGCCCGCTGTGCAAAAATCCATTCGTTTCCTTATATTATTTTATGGTTTTCTCTTCGGAATGGAAATTCTGGCGCAGGATATCAATGGGATCAAACTCCTATTTCCCGAGGCCCAAGGACCTGGGAAAAATTCACAAGACGAAGAAAAAAAACAAACAACAGCCCAAGTCCAAAGAGGACTGGTTCGCAAATCAGTGGATGCCATGTCCGACCGGGAGGTGGAAGACAACCTTCGTAATTTAGGACTAAGTCCTTCCGGAACTATTTATACCAAAAGAGAAAGGCTTAGGGAAGCTCTTGTTCCCGAAGAAGAACAGGCGTTAACTCCTGAATCATTACTCAGTTCACAACCCAAAAAAGGTCCTCCCATCCAAATTCAAAATGCAGCAGAAGGCCAATTATTAAATATCGATAAAACCAAAGGTGGAGTTCTTGTCCTTCGGGGAAAAGTACGTTTAAAAATCAAATCGGGTGAACTGGTTGCAGACTCTGTTTCCATTGATGCGACTAGACAAGAAATTTATGCAGAGGGTGGAGTAGAATACAAAGACGGTAATGCCAAAGTCAATGGCGACCGAATGATTTATGATTTAAAAATCAATCAAGGTGTAGTTTATAATTCCAAACTCAGTATGTTCCCATCTCACTTTATTGGGCAAAAATTAAAACGTTTGGATGAAAAAAGATACCTTTTAGAAATGGGATACTTTACCGCTTGTAATGCGGAACTTCCTCATGAATCCTTTCAAGCCTCGAAAATATTTATTCATGATGATAAGTCAGTCGTAGCATACAGTGTTTCCTACAAAGTAGGTGGAACTTACATGGCTTGGCTTCCATTTTTATACAATTCAGAATCAGGAAATGGAGTCACAACACAAATAGGTAAAAACAATACCCAAGGTTGGTTTTGGCAAAACTCATACCAATGGTCTGATTCTTATCCCAATAGTATCTTTCTTGCAAACGGTTATAAATTTAGATTTGATATGTATGAAAAAACGGGCCAAGCCGCTCAGTTAGAAATGTGGAAATTATCCCCATTTCTAAATTACAATATCAATCTTGGTTATGCAAATTATAAAAATAACGCGATCACTCCTGTTTACGAAGATCGTTTTAAAGATTATGGAATTGGAACCGTGGCAACCACAAACAATGTCGATCGTGGAGAAATGTTTCCAAATAGCGGATTGCCGTATCGTAATACGGGCGTTAACTATGACCCATGGTGGAAAACAGACATTCGTTTGAATGCTAAATTCAACGACTTTGCAAAGGATTATACAAGAAACGTTCAGTTACAATACGAAAACTATAGTAATCGAAATTTTGATTATGAATTTGGAAACAGATACCAACCATCCAATTCCCTGCAGTCACTTTACACATACCGAGATGTAAGGTTTGGACTCATTCGTAACTTACTGAACTGGAACTTAAGTTATACTGAAAACCGAGGAGATTTGAGTGTTGGATTTGCAATGAGCCGAACTTTGGTTTACCAAATCCAAGCTAACCAGTATTTTGCGGCTCAAGATACTTTACCTGCAGTAACGATTAGAAACTCAAGTAATATTGGACTTGTTCCTGGAACCAGTAGTCCAATCTATTGGGACTTATTTTTCCAAACCAATATCAATCGTATCTACGGTGTTCCCCAACAAAAAACCAATCCAACAACAGGGGTGGTGGATCCAAGAAGCCAATACCAAGATTTTGTTTTACGTTCACAAACCAACGTAATTGGTGAAACGGGATTTCGTTCTCCCATTGCTATGGGTGCTTATATGTCTTTTACACCTTCGGTTTATGTAGGTGCCACCAAACAAACAGTGGAATATCCAGGATCTGGAAATGAATTGAATAGTCCAGATCGCGACATTAACAAAGCTTATGCAACCATGTTAAAACAACAATCCTACCAGTATGTCCGTCAGGCACACACTGTAAGAATGGGGATTCCGGAAATATTTTTGTCCACAACATACCGTCGTTTAGATGCCGATAAAGCAGAGGCAAAAGATCCAATCCTTGGGAATTTACGTCAACATGAAGCTGAATTTGCCTTAGAAAGTTATGCTCTGAATGATTGGGATGTTTCTGTAAGAACCATTCGTGACTTACGACAATTTTCTTCTACTTACAATCCTGGACTTACCAATATGCAAAGATGGTATTATACCGTTGTTAGAATTGGTGGATTTTTTGATTTTGTAGATGGATTTACAACTCGCAGACCAAGTCTTTTAGAAAGAAAACGAAACTTTTATTCTGGTGTATTCATAAACAATGATTACGTCCACCACACTCCGCAAAATCGCTCACTTTCGAATAACTTAACAGTTTCTTATAAAATGGGTGGTTTTTCTTGGCCTATCATTCGAGCCTTTCGTAGTTTAGAAATTGGATCTACTTGGTATCATGTTTACAAAGATACGTATTTAGACAGTTATCGATTTTTCTTTAAAACAGATGTAAAAGTCACAAGATATTCGGGATTGGAATTGGAACTCGATTCCCGAGTCACAGAACCTTGGCGTTTGACTGCCCTGGCACAAGGCCAATTTTATGCAATGAATACAAGTCCTGAATTGTATACCTCACAAACAGGAACTAACTATGACCAAACGACTATTTGGGAAGATTTAGCAGCGGGAACAGGCGCCCAAGGCCAAACCCAAAGACAAAAAACTGTTTTTAACATCAACCGCTTTATGATGACTTTAAAATTAGATCTCCATAACTGGGAATATCGTTTAGGTTACAGTATGAACTTACGAGCTCTACCAGGGGGTCTTACAATGAACAACCAATTGACTTTTTATGACCAATCAGTATACTTTTCAGTAAACTTAACCAATTTCAGTTTTGGAGATTCTGCTTCTGCACAGGCGACACGTGTTCGATTGTATAGATTCCGAAAACGTCCCCTTGATGGAACGTCCACTGATTTAACGGAATAACATATGAGTTTAAAATGTTAAAAGAAAGAAGCCAATCCTTCAAACTACTTTTCCTAGTGACAGACTTTTTCATTGCTCTTACAAGTTTTGTCTTTGCTTATGTCATTCGTTACTATCTATCTCCTGATTCTTCATTTCAAATCCAAACAATCGAACCTATTAATTATTTGATTTTAGGGATTGTGCTTGGTTTTTCACAAGTTTTGGCATTTCTATCGATTGATTTATACCATCCAAGAAGAGGTTTATCATTTTCCGATGAACTCTTTGCGATCATCACGGGAGTCATCTTAAATTTACTTGTAGTGTTATCGTTATTATTTTTCTTTCGTGGAGAAAGTTTTTCAAGGCTTGTGATTGGTTACTTTGCAGTTTGTACAGTAATCCTAACTTCCTTTTCTCATTTTGTTTTACGTTCGCTAATGCAGTATTTACGCAGCAAAGGATTCAATCTAAAATCTGTCCTCATCATTGGAACAGGTAAATCTGCGAGTAACTTCTCAGAAACTCTTAGGAAACATTCGATTTACGGTTATACGGTCAAAGGATTTGTTGCAGGGAAAAAGAATTTATCTTCTAAAAAACTTCATACAGTCACAACCACTGGGAAATTGGAATCTTATGTAGAAGAAAACAATATTGATCTAATTGTTTATGCACTTTCCCACGAAGAAGGAGATTCCTTAAAAGAAGTCATAGACATTGCTGACTTCCATGGGATCGATTTAAAAGTAATTCCTAGTTACGAAGAAATCGTCACAGCCAAAGGACGAGTGGAAGTATTAGATGGAATTCCAATCATTTCTATTCGCAATATCCCGCTGCGATTAGGATATAATTTAGTCCTTAAAAGAAGTTTTGATATATTGTTTTCTTTATTTTTCATTCTTCTTTTTAGTCCTTTTTATCTTCTGATAGCCTTACTTGTAAAATTAACAAGTAAGGGCCCCGTTTTTTACAAACAGGAACGAGTAGGGCTTGATAACAAAGTATTCGGAATGATAAAATTCCGATCCATGGTTGTGCAAACAAAAGAAAAATCGGATACACTTTGGACAGTCAAAGATGACCCACGTGTCACTGCCGTTGGTGCCGTATTACGAAAGTTATCTCTAGATGAAACACCACAGTTTTTTAACGTATTACTCGGGGACATGTCTGTTGTGGGGCCAAGACCAGAACGTCCTTTTTATGTAGAAAAATTTCGAAATGAACACCAACAATACATGAGACGCCATGCAGCAAAAGCGGGAATTACAGGTTGGGCACAAGTGCAAGGTTTTCGGGGAGACACCTCCATCGAAAAACGAATCGAAGCAGATATTTTTTATATAGAAAACTGGTCACTCCTTCTCGATATCAAAATCATTTTACTCACACCTCTAAAAACAATTATAGATAGGAATGCATACTGAGGAAAACTTATGGATGAAAAAGAATTAAAAAACATTGCCAACTTGGCAAAACTTAACATTGAAGAAAAGGAAGTATCATCAATGTTAAGTGATTTTTCTCGGATTGTACAATACGTGGATGAAATCAAAAACCTTGATACCTCCAGCGTAGGTGATGATGAAATATATGAACAAATCTTTTATGAACTAAGAAAAGACTTAGCTGAAAATGGTTTAAAAAGAGATGATTTAGCTAAAATTGCTCCTTCCTATGAAAATGGTTATGTTGTGGTTCCCAAGGTAATTGAAACATGAAAGATTTAATATTTCTCACTTATTCCGAAATCAAAGCCAAACTAAATGACGGTTCATTAAAATCAAAAGATTTAGTTTCTGCTTATCTCGAACGAATCGAAGGTGCTGATTCCAAAGTAAAAGCATTTTTGGAAATCAATAAAGATCATATCTTAAAACAAGCTGAAGAAAGTGACAATCGAAGGAAGTCCGGAAAGTTACTTTCTGAGTTTGATGGAATTCCTATTGGAATCAAAGACAATATTTGTATCACTGGCGAAATCACATCTTGTTCTTCCCGAATTTTAGAAAATTTTCGTTCTCCTTATGATGCATCCGTAATCCAAAAACTCAAAGACAAAGGATTTGTTTTCTTCCCTAGACTCAATATGGATGAATTTGCCATGGGTTCATCTACAGAAAACAGTGCTTTCCAAACCACAAAAAATCCTTTTGATACAAGTCGTATTCCTGGAGGATCTAGCGGTGGTTCGGCGGCAGCTGTGGCAGCCTCTATGTTACCAGTTTCTCTCGGATCAGATACCGGTGGTTCGATCCGCCAGCCTGCAGCTCTCTGCGGAATCTGGGGATTAAAACCTACATATGGTCGTGTGTCTCGGTATGGACTCATTGCTTATGCATCAAGCCTAGATCAAATTGGTCCCTTTTCCAATGATTTACAAGGGATTTCCGATTTGCTAGAAATCATTTCAGGTCTTGATCCCAAAGACCAAACCACAGCCAAAGTAAATCACTTTGAGGCCAATTCAGTTTCTTCTGTTGATTGGAAAGGAAAACGAATTGGAGTGATGAAGTCAGAAGAATTTAATTTTTCACCAGACGTAAACAAACGTTATACGGATCTTTTAAAAGAATTGGAATCCAAAGGAGCCACTCTCGTTCCTCTTGATTTTTCCCTTTTAAAGTATGCCATTCCGGTTTATTATTTAATTGCTACTGCAGAATGTTCGTCGAACCTCAGCCGGTTTGATGGAATTCGTTACGGACTACGCAAAGAAGGCAGTGGAAAATTGGATGATTTGTATTCTGAATCCAGAACCCAAGGTTTTGGTCCCGAAGTCAAACGCCGAATTTTACTCGGAACTTTTTCCTTAAGTTCTGGTTATTACGATGCTTATTATGGAAAAGCCCAGAAAGCAAGAGTTCTCATTCGTAAACAATATGCAGAATTTTTTAAATCGGTTGATATCATTTTCCAACCTACATCACCTACAACAGCATTCAAGGTAGGTGAAAAAACTAAAGATCCAATCCAAATGTACCAAGCAGATATCCTTACCACTTCGGTCAATTTAGCAGGAGTTCCTGCCATTAGTTGTCCTGCAGGTGTAGATTCCACTGGGCTCCCGATTGGATTACAAATTACTTCTTCTCATTTTGATGAATCCAAACTTTTAAGTTATGCAAAATCTGTTTCTGAACTAGAAATTACAAAATTACCACTCCCGAAAGAGATCACCTAACATGGATGAGCTAACCAAAAGAGTCATCCCTTGTTTGGATATCAAAGGAGGAAGGGTAGTCAAAGGTGTTCAATTTGTAAATTTAATTGATGCCGGAGATCCCGTCTCTTGTGCTGTTGCTTATGAAGAAAACAAAGCAGATGAACTTTGTTTTTTGGATATCACAGCTTCATCCGACAAAAGAGATATTCTTTTAAATTTAGTAGAACAAGTTGCCAATAAACTTTTTATCCCTTTTACAGTTGGTGGCGGGATTCGTACCATAGAAGACGTAAAAGCAGTATTAAATAAAGGTGCGGATAAAGTTTCTATCAATACCAGTGCCTTTCAAAATCCGAAATTACTCAAAGATTCGAGTGAAATTTATGGATCACAATGTATTGTTTGCGCTATAGACGTCAAATTCCATCCAGAAAGAAAAAGGTACGAAGTGTACTTGAATGGTGGTCGGTTAGAAACTGGTAGAGATGCACTCGATTGGGGAAAAGAAGCCTTCGAAATGGGCGCAGGTGAAATTTTACTGACTTCCATGGACAAAGATGGAACCAAAGACGGATTTGATATCACACTCATGAAATCCTTCACCTCCAATCTTTCGATTCCGATCATTGCTTCTGGTGGTGCTGGAAATCCTGAACATATGGCAGAAGTCATTTTACGTGGCGGAGCAGATGCAGTTCTTGCAGCTTCCATATTCCACTTTGGAGAATTTTCTATCCAAGAAACCAAACAAACTATGAAAGAGATGGGAATCAAAGTGCGACTATGATTCCTTTCCACATTTTTGATACCTTACTTTTTTTATTTCCCTTTGTAGTCATTTTATTCCTTCTCCTTCGTTTTCGTTCGAAACAAAAATCCACAAAAGAATATTTCCAGGCCGAAGGGAGTTTGTCTTGGTTTGTTGCAGGCACTGCGATGGTGGCCACAACATTTGCTGCTGATACACCTCTTGCGGTAACAGAGATCATAAGAGGTCAAGGGATTGCGGGAAATTGGATCTGGTGGTATATGGCGGTTGGTGGTTTTGTCACCGTTTTTTTCTTTTCCAAACTTTGGAAACGTTCTGGTGCCTCTACTGATTTGGAACTTATAGGCCTTAGATACAGCGGGAAAGAAGCAAATTTCCTACGAGGAATCAAAGCCTTTGTCATTGGTTTTTTACTAAACCTAGTCATCCTTGGTTGGGTCAATCTCGCGATGTTAAAAATCATTCCCGTATTTTTTCCAGAATGGACACCATCTCATATACTCATCTATTTATTGTTATTTGGCGTTTTTTACACATCGATCGCAGGACTTCGCGGGATTTCTTACATTGATGTTTTCCAATTCTTTTTAGCTTGGATCGGTTGTATCCTCTTTGCTTATTTTGCGGTCAACTTACCATCCATTGGCGGACTCGATGGTCTAAGATCCAAACTTGACAGCAGTAAAATTTTATTTTTTCCCAACGGAAGTTCAGGAACACTCCCTTGGGATCATTTTTTAATCTTACTAACAGTTCTTTGGTGGTCGAGTTGGTATCCTGGCTCTGAACCAGGTGGTGGGGGATATATTGCTCAAAGAATCCTTGCTACCAAAAATGAAAATGCAGCACTCAAAGGTTCTCTTTGGTTTGTGATTGCTCATTATTTTGTTCGTCCCTGGCCTTGGATTCTTGTTGCACTTGTTTCCGTAATTCTTTATCCAAATTTGTCAGATAAGGAAAGTGGAAAAGGATTTCTTATGGTTTTACAAGAGGGAATGCCTAAGGGGATGTTTGGACTTATGCTCAGTGCCTTTCTTGCAGCCTATCTTTCCACATTGGCCACTCATTTAAATTGGGGAGCTTCTTATCTAGTCAATGACCTCTGGAAACCAATGGTACAACCAGGAAAATCCGACTCCTACTATTTAAAAGTATCGTATGCAGTGCAGATTATAACAGCTGTTTGTTCTTTTTTTCTTGCCGTTTTCGGAATGGAAACCATTAAAGGAGCATGGGTGTTTTTACTCGAAGCATCTTCTGGGATTGGATTTATCTTAATTGCTAGGTGGTTCTTTTGGCGGATCTCTGCCTGGACCGAAATTTTGGCTTTTATCCTTTCACCTTTATTGTATTTACTTTTTTCTATTTACTTAAAGATAGAATTTCCTTATTCGATTCTTTATACAGCGGTTTCTTCGGCTGTTTTACTCATCCTTTCGACCTACATATTTCCAAATACAAGTAGTAATATCTTACTTCAATTTTACACTAAAACCAAACCACCTTATTTTTTTTGGAAGGGACTCTTTCAAAAAGAGAATCAAACACAAATCATATATCCCAATAGGTTGAATGTATCTTTACTTGGAACTCTTTCTGGATTGTCGTTTGTGTTTGGTGGATTGTATTCTATCCAATGTTTCATGTGGAAGGATGGAGAAATTTTGATTGGACTTCTCTTTTTTCTATTAGGACTTCTTGGACTTTACCTATCCCTTCGTTCCTTACAAAATCGATCTGAAATGTAAATTCTACTTAATAAGGTGAATATCGAATTTCCGTAATCACCTGTGTAAACAGATTACGGCTTTTAGTATCATCAATATTCGTAGTTTGAAAAGCCATCATCGAATGATCACAATCTGCTACATTGATTTGTTTGTATGTTAAGTTTCCTAGTCTGGCACTATTAGCCGGCACGATTCCATCTGATTGCGTAAAACCAGCATTCGATAAGATATTACAACCCGAATTATAATAAAAGGTTTCAGCAACTGTACAATTACTCATCACTCCAGCAAAACTAATAAATTTACTATTTAAGTTTGTATCTAGAAAAGACTGGTTCAGTGTATCCAACACTAAATTTTCTGCGCCCACCAGTGCCGTTTGTCCAGTGCCATTGTTGGTATAACCCAGTTCCGAACCACCTTGAGTACCCACAAGATAATTACCCAAATCATTTAGGAAGGGATTACTTGCTAAAAAACTAGATGTAGCAAAAGGAGAACCAAATTGGGGACTTCCCAAAGTTACAACCAGCCGAACAAAGGGAAGGTCTCCCACTTCTTTTGACAAGGCAACTCTTGTGACAAGACCTCCCATGGAATGGGCCACAATATAAACTTGATCAGAATCGATAAAATAACCACGTAAGGTAGAATGAAACTGGCGTCCGTTGACAAGTATACTATTGGAAGTTCGATAGGTATAAAGATAAAAATCGAATTCTGAATTCGCTGAATCTCGTCCTTCCTGAAAGTGAATGAGACCATTAGAAAAAGTATTTTTTATATTCTGAATTTTTTTCTCATCACCCGTAATGGGATCAGCATCTCTTTCTGCTGGGTTCCAACCATGAATGAGAACTATTTTCTTTTTTGCAGATTTTGGAAAAAACTCAGAACCAATGAATTGTAAATCAGAAAGATTACGAGAATAACCTGAAGAAAAACCAAATAACTTTTGATTGGGATTGGAAAGTAGGCCGAACCAAGCAAGAAACAAGGCAGCGTTGTTCACCCGTTTTTCCGATACAAACTCCTTTCTGTAAAAATCATAAACACAAGATTGGAATACAAAAACCCCTATGATAAGTAAAACTAAATATGATAAAATATTTCGCCTAACGCGAAACATTTTGTACCCGATCTAAAGTAATTCCACATGCAACAACAACATTAAGAGAAGTCACAGACCCAAATAGTGGGATTCTAGCCACATAATCAGCTTCTTCTAATAAGAGACGTTTGACTCCTTCACCTTCATTTCCCATGATGATTGCCATTTGCGTTGCATCTGGTAATGTTTCCCAAATGGATTCTTCACCTTCTTCATCGGTAGCAAGGATCCAATATTCATTTTTTTTGAGATATTCCATCCCATGCATGAGGTTTGCCACTCGATAGATTTGTAAATGGTGGACTGCACCTGCAGAAACTTTTTCCACAACAGGTGTGATGGGGGAGGTATCACGATCAGACATTAACACATGTTTAACGCCCATACATTCGGCAGTTCTCAAGATATTCCCTAAATTACCTGGATCTTGGATTCGATCCAAAATGAGTACGGGGCCTTCTCCTGCTTCTACATTTTGTTTGAACTGCTCGAATCCAAGTGATGCAAAGGATTTTTGTTTGGTACGAATGATGACATAACCTTGGTGGTTTTTATCTGAGGCAATTCGATCTAGTTCCCTTGTGGAAACGGTTGTGAATTTTACAGAATTAGGAATATAACCTCGGATTCTTTGTTTTTCTTCTGTTCCCATGGAGTCTTTGACAATGACCTCGCGAATGGTTTTGATTCCACGTTCAGGCGCCATCTGCTCCAATGACTCTAAAAATTCATAAAAATTACGTTTTCCAAAAAGTATTTCTACTGGGCTTTTTTCCATGTGGTGTTTCCTTCTTTTGTATCAGCGAGAAGGATTCCTTTTTCTTCCAACTCTTTACGAATTCTGTCGGCAGTAGAGAAATCTTTGTTTTGTTTGGCGGTCTTTCTGGCCTCTATTTGGCCAAGAATCCAATCTTCTGAAATTCCATCCAAAGTTTGGATTTGTTTTTGAAAGGAAAAAACAGCAAATAGCTCATTTGTTTTATAAAACAATGCCAAAGATTCTTTTAAGAATGTTGAATCAGATAACTCCGTTTTGGAATCCAAAAACTGGTTCACAACCCGAACCAGTTCAAAAACGGAAGCAAGGGCTTTCGGAACATTCAAATCATCAGCCAAAGAATTCATAAAATCCAAATTTATTTTTTGTAGTTCAGAATTTGAAAATTCAAAACCTTTTGATGATTTAGGTACGTTTTCCCACAAATTACCAGTTTCTAACACTCGGTAGATGGTATTTTGAATTCGTTCCATTGCTGTTTTGGATTCTTCCAACTTAGTAAGCGAAAAATTCAACTTACTTCTGTAATGTGCAGATATCAAATGATAACGAATTGAGTTTGGATCATATCCTTTTTCTAAAATATCACGTAAGGTATAAAAGTTTCCCTTACTTTTCGACATTTTTTCTCCGTCCACCAGAAGGTGTTCGCAGTGTAGCCAAGTTCCGACAAATTCTTCCTCAGGATATGCCCCATAACTTTGTGCGGCTTCATTTTCATGGTGAGGAAATAGGAGGTCAATCCCGCCGGTATGAATGTCCACACCTGATACGTATACTTTGCGAATCATCGCCGAACATTCTAAATGCCAACCTGGTCGGCCCGTGCCGATTTTTGTATGCCAACATTTTTCTTCTTCTGTCTTTTGGTTTTTCCAAAGAACAAAGTCACGAACATCATCTTTTGTGTACTCATCGGCATCATACCGAACTCCAGACTTCATACCCGAAACGTCGATTTTCGAAAGTTCTCCATAACGACTAAACTTCTGAATGGAAAAATATAAATTCCCATCCTTTTCGTAAACAAGGCCGTTCTTCTGAAGTGTTTCTACAAGTCCTACCATATCGTCAATGGACTCAGTGGCTTTTGGATAATGTTCTAATTTCTGGACGTGGAGAGTTTCCAAATCTTTAAAAAAAGCCTCTGTCCATGGTTTTGTAAATTCTTCGACGGAAATTTTTCTTTTGATCGATTCATTGATGATTTTATCATCAATGTCTGTGATGTTCATGGATTGGTTGAGTTTATATCCACCGAGCAGTAGAGAACGGCGAAGTACATCTACAAATAAAAAAGATCGAATGTTTCCAATATGTGCAAAATTATAAACGGTTGGCCCACAGGAATAAATGGATACATTCAAAGGATCTTTCGGAACAAATGTTTCCTTTTTTCCCGATTTTGAATTTTGAAATACAAAGGGAACTAAACTCATAAGGCAAAAATTTCTTTTACAAATTCTAAGTTTGCTTGTGGTTGTTTGTCTTTCCCTGCTTCATTTCCTTCTGTCGGATACAACTGCATCCGTTTATCACAGTTCATATGGTTAAACAAAGCAAAAGTGGATTTTGGATGAGAGATCACATCTTCCATTCCGCAAGAGAAGAGAGCAGGGATTTTGATTTTTTTGGCAAAGTTTAGCGCATCAAAATACGCCAATTCCTTTTTATAATCAATTTTTTTGGTGGCTCTTTTTTCTAAAAAGGGAGTGAGTTCCCGAATCCATGGATTTCCTTTTAAAGAAATTTGGTCTTTATCAATATAACAGAAGGAAGGTGTTTCTAAAATAAGTCCCTTAATTCGATCGGAATAGGCCGCACCAAATACAGAAAGGGCAGAACCAATGGACTTACCATGTAAAATGATTTGATCACCATCAATCCCGTCAGTCAAACGTAAGAACTCAATGGTTCGAATCACATCCAAATAAAGTTTTCGCATATAGAAATCTTCTTTTTGGTCGAGTCCATGTGCAAAATAATTGGGTGTCCAACCAATCGGTGCCTTTCCCGTGACTGGATCCACTGGCGCATGGATCATTTCTTCTCCATGACCACGAAGAGTGATATGGAGTTGGGCCACACCCAAATCAGAATATCCTTTTTGGATTTCTTCCGGAACAGCTAAATAATCATGAAAATAAACAACAACTGGCCTATTTCCTCTTTTTCTCGGAATCGCTAGCTTTCCATGTAACACATGATTGTCGATACTTTGAAAACTAACATCATTCAAAGATTCCCAAATGAAAGATCCTTTCAAAACCGTTTTGTAAGTGGCTTTGATTGGTACTTTCTTTAATTCAGAAATCCCTTCTTTCCAAAAACTATCTAAATCCGATGGAGGGTCCAGTTTCGGAACTGTTTGGAAACATTCATCAAAACTAACTGTTTGAGGCATGAGAATCCAACTTAGGTGAAAATTGATTTAAAAAACTATACATGGTTTGAAGTAAAAGTACAGAAATAGTCATAGGTCCAACTCCTCCTGGAACTGGAGTGTAATAAGAAGATTTATCCTTAGCTTTCGAAACTTCGATATCTCCCACATTTCCTACATTATAACCAGCATCCAAAATCACTGCACCTTCTTTGATCCAATCTGCTTGGATGAACTCTGGTTTACCAACAGCCCCAACCACAATGTCCGCCTGTTTCACAAGTTCCGGAAGATTTTTTGTTTTAGAATGACAAAGGGTAACTGTCGCATTTAAGTTCGTAAGCATTATGGCCATCGGTTTTCCGAGGATAGGTGATCTTCCCACAACTACGGCATGTTTTCCAGAAACATCAATTCCGTATTCTTGAAGTAATAACACCATTCCGTACGGAGTGCACGGGTAATAGGCTTCACTATTCATAGATAACTTTCCAAATGAAATGGTCGTGACTCCGTCCACATCCTTTTCCAAAGCGATTTCATCAAAACACAAACGTTCATCAATTTGATGAGGGACTGGGTGCTGCAAAAGAATTCCATTCACAGAAGAGTCTGCATTGAGTTTGCGAATTTCAACTAACAACTCTTCGGTGGTTGTTTCTTCTTTTAGGCGCACATATCGTGATCCCATTCCCACTTTTTCGCAAGCCTTCACTTTCATATTTACATAAGTTTCGGATGCAGGGTTATCCCCAACAAGGATGGTAGCAAGGGTAGGAACTCCCTTACCTTCGGATTTAGCTTTTGCTAATGTTTCTGCGATTCGATTTCGAATTTTTTCGGAAATCGCTTTACCGTCTAATAGGATGCTAGATTTCATTCTGTAAGTTCAAAATTTCAAAGAAAATTGAACTGGCAAACAGAAAAAACCATCCATGATTCCAAGTTTAGATCCATCACAAACCCTTTCTCAAAATTCCACATCCACTCATAGTTTACAAGGCTGGGTACAAGGAGTCAGAGGCAATAACCACGTCCAATTCCTCCAACTCCGCACCGAGGGAAAAATTTACCAAGTGGTCGCCGAAAAAGAATTTTTGGGAGAAGAAACCTTCAAAGAAATCAAAGCCCTCCCGCAAGAGGCATCTCTCATCGTTTTTGGAGAGGCAAAGGAAAATCCGAAAGCTCCGGGTGGTCAGGAATTATTCCTACATTCCTTTACTCTTGTAGGAGAGTCGTCGAACTATCCGATCACCCCCAAAGAACACGGCCCTGATTTTTTACACAACCATAGACATTTGTGGTTACGTTCCAAAAGGCAACTTGCCATCCAAAGGGTTCGTTCTGAGTTATCTTTCGCCATCCGAGAATTCTTCCGTAATGACGGATATACTCTGATCGACACACCCATCCTCACCGGTTCCATCGGGGAATCAGCAGGAACCCTTTTTTCCACCGAATACTTCGATTTAGGGCAAGCCTACTTAGCCCAAACGGGCCAGCTCTATTTAGAAACAGCTGCCTTTGCTCATTCCAAGGTGTATTGTTTTGGCCCGACATTCCGAGCTGAAAAAAGTAAAACCAGACGTCACTTAACTGAGTTTTGGATGCTCGAAGCCGAAACTGCCTTCCTCGGCCAAGATGGAAATTTGGATCTGCAGGAGCGATTTGTAAAGACCGTCCTACGAGTCACCATCGAAAGAACCGCAGAAGACTTAAAAGTCCTCGACCGAGATCCAGCGCCGCTTCTGGAACAACTGGCCAAACCGTTCCCAAGAGTGGATTACGGCGAAGCCATCAAAATTTTACAAACCGCAGGGGAAGAAATCGCCTGGGGAGAGGACATCAATTCGGACAGGGAACAAATCCTCACCACCCATTTTGGAACGGCCATCTTCATCCAAAATTTCCCAAGGGCCATCAAAGCCTTCTATATGAAACAAAATCCTAATGACCCGAATACTGTCCTTTCTGCGGATCTCATTGCTCCGGATGGAATTGGGGAGATCATCGGCGGGTCGGAAAGGGAAGAATCCTTTGATAAAATTGTGGAAAGGTTACAGGAAGAAGGACTTCCTCCCGAAGACTATTCTTGGTATTTGGACCTTCGTAAATATGGCTCTGTTCCTCATGCTGGCTTTGGAATGGGTCTAGAACGAGTCATTGCTTGGGTTTGTGGTTTGTCCCATATCCGCGAATGCATTCCATACCCAAGGATGATTTACAGGCTAAGCCCTTAATTTTTCTTAAAGGAAAATTTGCACTAAGGCCGATCTTTTTAAGGAAAGAGAGGCACCTTATGGCACAGCAAGCAACCCAAGTCTTAAACACATCTATAGAACAAGAAGCTTGGGATCTTTATGAGGTAGGATCAAACGAAGATGTTGTGGTTCTAGCCAAACGTCATCCAGAGAATTTTTATATCCAACACCTTAGTTATTTAGCGTTGTATGAACTGACTGGCAGAGCAACAATCACAGCTCCCAAAGGGATTTCAAGCCTAGCTCCTCTTGTAGAGGCCATCCAAAACCATGAAATTGGAAAAAGTGCAGAAGCTTGCAATAGTTTAAATTTATATTTTAATACCCAAACCAATCCTCTTTGTTTTTCCATCATCCAAACTGCGATTAAAATTTATTTTAGAGCAGAAGCTTACGAAGAAGCAAAAACAGTCATTACTAAGTTTAAAAAACAATGGAACGACAATTCTTTTGTTAAAGAAGAACTCATTTGTACATATTATTTGAAACGATATGATGAAGTGATCAAAGTTTTCCGTGACAATATGAAATTGTTAAACGATTCTGATATCCATAAACTTGTGGGTATGGCACTTCTCTTTTTGGATCGTCACAAAGAAGCCAATCTCATTTTTGAAAACATTCCTAATAAATTGAATCTACCTAGTTTTGAAGAAAAACGTAAAATGTATGATTCTGTTTATAACAAAATCGCTGAGTTAGAAGCCAAATCAAACTCTCTGGCTCATAAAGATTTAGAAGATATGGGTTTTGCTTATCTCTTCCATGGTGATTATGCAAAAGCAGAAAAAATGTTTTTATCTCTTACCGAGAAACTAAAATCAAAACTCTGCAACGTGTAAGATTTTTTCTTGTTTCGGGGTGGCTAAGAAATTTGGCCGCCTCGTCTGTAGGAATGATAAGATCCGTTTGGTTTTTTCCTGCAGTTCCTAATGCCAAAACAAAGTAGGGGTTCTTTCCTACTTTAGCTTCAATTCCTTTTCCCGTTTGTTCTTCCCTGTACACAATGTATCCAGTTTCAATAGCATAAGCTTCTTTTACATAAACGGGTGAATAAATATCTAAACCACGATCGGTTTGGATTTTTGGAAACAAAGCTCGTTTGAGATTGAGATGGCGTGCATCCACAATGAGGCCAGAAAATTCCACGGGAACCACTTCTTCACTGAATTCAGGAACTGATTCTGTTCCATATGCAAAAGGGATATGGGCAAGGATCCCATCTTTTCCTTTGAGTGGTAAACTGGCTTTCGCTTCCAAAATATTTTTAACAAATTGGAAATCGTATTCTTCTTTTTCAGAACCAATATAGGAATTGAGCCGAAGCCTTGCTTGTTGGTTTACTTGTGTGTATTCATAAACCGTATAATCTGCGTTAAATATTATGGATTCTAACCTTTGGCTGAGACGAACCCGTAGTTTTTCCCGGGCTTTTTTACGAGCCATGGAGTGAGCTTTCCCTTGGCTTGTGGCAGTGTTTTTTCCCGAAAACTCAGGGTCTTCTTCATCAAATACAATTTTAGGAATGGTCTCTTTCACAGAAGAGAAAACGAAAAGGTCTGTCCAATTGACAACCGAAGAATAAATATCCTTATCCTCGATGGGTTTGGAACCCAGAGATACACTTAAGAGAAAAACCAAAAGGAGATAAATTCGTTTCATAGTTAAGACTTCGGCAGAAGTTGGAATTTTCTTTCCAATTCGTTAAATTCCGTTATGAGGGGAACCCCCTTTGGAAGACTTTGCAAGACGTTTTTTCCATAGGACTTTGTATGCACCCGAGGGTCGAGAATACTCACCATTCCCGTATCCGACTGAGAGCGGATGAGACGACCGAATCCTTGGCGTAAGAGCAAACATGTTTTTGGAACTTGCATTTCCCAAAACGGACTTTTTCCCTTTCGTTCCATATCTTCCATCTTTGCTTGCAAAACAGGTTCCGTTGGCACCTGGAAGGGAAGTTTGGTCACAATTACGTTCCGGAGTTTATCTCCCTTAATGTCCACACCTTGCCAAAAACTAGAAACTCCAAAAAGCACACTCTTTTCATTGGCAAGGAACTCTCGTTTGGCGGCAATTGGACCCATTTCTGTTTGGGAAAAAATAGGATATGGAACCTGATGCCTTAACTCATCATAGAGTTCTGACAATAGTTTGTTGGATGTAAAAAGTACAAAGGCATCTCCTTCAGAAAGTTTGAGAAGGCGTGCGATCCAATAGGAAAGATCCGATTTATTTTTTCTCGGATCCTGGACAGGATCTGCTACTTGTTTGGGAACAAAAAGTAAGGAATGAGTGTTGTAAGCAAAAGGAGAAGCAAGTGTTTTGGTTTTGACCTCCGATGTTCCCACTTCTTTCAAAAAATACTGAAAGTTCCCTGCCGTCGGTGAGAGGGTAGCCGAAGTCATTACGACAGAATCCATATTGGGAAATAGTGTATTGGCCAAAATTTCATCGGTATTTTTCGGTTGAGAGAATAAATAATAGAATGGATCTTTTGCCGACTGCGGAGGTGGTTCAATCCAAAACACCAAGTTTGGATTGGTTTTTAATCGGAAGTCATTTAAAAAAGAGGAAGCCTTTTTTAGATTTCCAGAAACCATCTCTAAACCGAGAGCCATTTCTTTCTCTTCCATATCTTCACTATCTTTTTTATATTTAGAAAGTAGACTTTCCAATTGTGATGCTAAATCAGCTAAGGTATCTTCTAAAGCTCCATTATCGAGTTTGATTCGTTCAGTATGACGAGTGGAAAACTGATTGAATTGTAAAGGAATCGCAGAAAGTAACATACGGAAAAAATCATTCGCATAACCAATAGATGCTTCTACCGACTTCATTATTTTTTCGCTGTTTTTCAGTTTAAGAACAAGACCAGTCCGTTTTTCAGGGAAATAAAGATAGTGGAGTAAATTCATTAACAAGTCATAACGAATTTCTGATCCAAATGCTTTTCCCACAATTTCAGGAAAGGCGTGCGCTTCATCAATGACGAGTTGTGAAAATGCAGGAAGGAGTTTAAAATCTCCTGCCAAATGACTTGCCAGTAAGTGGTGGTTAACAATGAGAATATTGGCTTTTTTCCATTTTTCCTTTTCTAAAAAGTAATAAGAGGAACTGAAGTTAGGACAATTTCTCCCCAAACAGTTGTCAGACTCTCTAGAGACCGAGTTCCAAAAAGAATTGGATAAAAACCCATCAAATTCGGCACGAATTCCAGCCGTAGTCTGTTTTTCCCAATTCACAAAATATGGCAAAGAAGATTCCATCTCTGGCCCAAAATCACCACGTTCCATCACTCGACCATATTTTCGTTTGCAAAGATAATTACTCGCCCCAAGTGCCACCATAGCATTGATTGGGGCACCCAGTGCCTCAGAAACAAGAGGAATGTCTTTATAAAGTAATTGGTCTTGTAGTGCTTTTGTTTCTGTCGAAACGACAACGGTACATTCGTTTTCTAAAGAGAATAGGGCACTAGGAATCAAATATGCCAGGGATTTTCCCACACCAGTCCCCGCTTCTATCGCCCAATGAGAGCCAGTATTAAATGCGGATTCAATGGACGTTGACATATCCATCTGTTCTTTTCTAACTTCATAATCCTTCCAAAGTTTTGGAAGTTGGTTTTTAAATACAGTTTGTACGTCCAATCTAATGCCTGTTACGAAAAAGGAGAACAATACAAACAACTGTCAAACTGATCACGGAAACAAGAGATACTGCCATAATGAGTATCCCTTGCCAATTGAGTTCTTGGGGAGAAATATTCATGTGGCAACCTTATCCTTGGAATGGTTTAGAGCCTTGGAAACTAAAATATAGATGAATCCATAAATGATAAAAAGACCAATTACAACCGAACGAGCAACCACGGCTTTTGTTTTGGCATCTTCTACATTTTCTCCTTTGTTTTCCGCAAGAAGTCCCATAACTTCTGGATTCATTTTATCCAAATATTCAGGTAAGTTCATATAACAAAAGGAAACGAAGATAAAAAGTAGAAACCAAGGAGTGATGTACTTCAATACAAATCGAATCGAACGAGGAAATGGAATGAGGCTCCCTTCATTCGCATCCTTCACACCCCGATCCACACCAATCTTAAAAACAAAAATAAAAATTTGGATAGATGCCAAAATGTAAATCATTATGGTTCCGATATAAAAATCGGCAATGTCAAGGGCAGCAAAGTCTTTGTTGAAGTAAATGATAGGAAGGCAGAGACAAAATGTAAAAAGAAATAGAAGTAGGGAAGATTTCCTCCGACCAACATGAAATCCTTCTTCTAAAAATAAAATTCCAGGTTGTAACATGGTAACCGACGAAGTAATCGCTGCGAGAAACAATACAAGAAACCAGAGCCCTCCAAAAAAGGCACCACCGGGCATCATTCCAAAAACGGAAGGTAAAGCAATAAATCCCATTCCAAAAGTTCCAAAAGAAGTGGCCTGCATTCCTAAAAATAAAAATGCAACAGGGATGGTGATCATGCCACCAAACACCACTTCTGCGAATTCATTCAATGAAGCAGAGGATAAACTGGATAAAACAACATCGTCTTTTTTCTTTAAAAAACTAGAAAACACGAGAGCAATCCCAAACCCAGTGGATAAAGAAAAGAAAATTTGTCCTGCGGCGCTGATCCATACTTTTGGTTGGGTCAGTTTTGACCACTCGGGGTTCCACATAACAGCAAGGCCAGACTCAATTCCAGGAATGGTTAGAACACGAACAAGGATGATGGTGGCACAAATTCCCATAAGTGGCATGGCAATTTTAGCAAAGGCTTCCAGTCCTTTCGAAAGACCACGATAAACTAATAGAAAATTAAATAATACACAGAGGATAAAGAATACAAGGATCGGAGACTGGAAACTGGAACCATTGGCTTCGGCTCCCGTTAAATGCATAAAAAAAGTAGAGGCTTGTTTTGTCATCTCGTCTTGGGTAGACCCTGTCAGTGACATTTGCCCTGTAAGAAAATAATATGCGTAAGCCAAACACCAGGATTCAATGAATACATAGTACACATAAATCATCACAGGAATCATCACACCAATGGTTCCCGAAAGTTTGAGAGGGAATCCTTTTAGATACTCGCGAAAGATAAAGGGAGTGCTATGTCCATGTTTGCCACCCATGCGACCCATGGTCCACTCAGCCAAACAAACGGGAATTCCTAGAATGAGGAAACTAATGATGTATGGAACCATAAAGGCACCACCACCATTCTGTGCGGCTTGCCCAGGGAATCGTAAAAAATTTCCAAGTCCGATGGCACCACTTGCTACAGCCAAAATCAAACCGATACGACTTGCCCAGCCTTCTTGGTGGTGTTCCGCTTGTCTCTTTTCCATCAGGGACTATTGAATGTAGGAGGAATTATGTGACAAAATCTTTTTGTCTGAGAGAGAGAAAAAGCTAGGGCCCGTATGAGCCCCGCTTTGGTATTTTTCAAATTAGCCGAGAAATAGCTCGTTTTTTTCCATTTTCAGAACTTTGGAGACCAGATTCTTAAAATCTTCCGGTGGTTCCAAAAGTCCAAGTTCTACTTTTGACAAAAACGGAGTGGAAACCTTCAATTTCTTAGCGAAATCGTATTGTTTGATTCCTAACTCACGTCGGACTGCCCAAAGTTTGTTTTTCAATCCATTGGAAAACTCAGGATAGATGTCTTCCACTGCGCTTTCGTTAAAAAGCTTATCAACAGAGGTTTTGAGATATTTTGCACAAGACGACTTGAATTTTTCAGTCGGATCTTGGGCTCCAGTCTCAATTTTGGATAGGTAACTCGGAGAAACTCCTAGTGCCCTCGCCATATCGTACTGTTTGATACCTCTCTTCTTTCGAAGCATGTAAATGTGATTGTTCATTTATCCCCCCTAACAGTCAGAATATGTCAAATATGGCAAAATTCAATAAAAAAATTTTGCCATACTCCAAAACTTGCAGGGACTATAATGTAACTTCTTTTAAACGATCAGAAGCAATGACCAAGTTGTAAGTGGTCTTTAATCCAGAAACTTTTTGCTCAATAAATGAATTCCTTTGCGCTCCTTCCATTTCTGATTTGATTCGTTCACGAACTGCGCCATAAGGCTTAGGAATTCGATTTTGTGGGTTCTTTGGGTCTTGGTCAGCGTATGCGTATAATTTTCCTGCTTCGTAAGCATCTCGCATTTGAGCCTCAGTTACGGTCACAGGAATGGCTTTGATTTCATCTTGTAGCGATTTTAACGCCAAAGACACTTTCATTTTGTCCATTTGCATGAGATAACCAATCTCTGATCCCACATCTTGTACATCATCAGAAGTTTCAGCAATTTTTCCCTGGAGGATAGTAGATTGAAACAAATTGACCATATCCCAAGTTTTAGATTTTTCGTCTTTGTATTCTTGTTTTAGAATATTCGGAATCGCTTCAAAATCAGTCGACAAATCTTTCCAAGTGTAGTTTTTTCCATCACGAGTGGAATATAAAGTATAGTCTGGCGTAAATATTTTTGGATCGATATCGTTCGGACCAGTGAAACGTGGTAAATTAGCAACAGTGATTCCACTTTCTTCTGTAATTCGTTTCAGTTCTTTTTGGTATAATCCTTGTTCATACTCTTTCATGGTATGAGAAGCAAATTGATTGGCTTTGTCTGCTGATTCACCTTCTGTAAAATAAGTCACAGAAGCTTTTGTATCAGCATCGTCATGAGTTTTGCCATATTCAGCAGCTTCCGCTTTAAACTCATCAAAAATGGATGTGAAATATTTTTTTAATCTTTCTGGATGGACTTTCTCAGTACCTGTGGAACGAACTACATAAGCAATTCTTCCTTCACCTGCTTTAGCATAAGAAATAAAAGTCCCTTTTTTTGCTTTTTTTACTTCGGTTAAGATATCTTCCAAAGGTGTTTCTGCACAGTTGGTGCAAAAAGGTTCTAATTTCCCAGCAATTGGTCTTCTTGTAATGTCTTCTGTTACTTTTGAAATTTCTTCAGCAATTTCTTTATTTGAAAGTGAATTGAGTTTTGTTGCTAACTCTTCCGCTTTTTTCAAATTAGTTGCTTCGTCTTCTCCGCGAACTAGAGCTAATTGTAAATTTACAAATTCTAACGGTTTTTCTTTTAAACCATTTTTTACATACTCACGCATGTAAACGTTTAGTTTCAAAAATTGATTCACTAGAGATTCAATTTTTTGAACATCTGCTTCAGCAACTTTTTTGGTAGAGATAGCATCTTTTAGTAAGATTTTTTCTAAAGCGATACTTTCTAAAATTTTTGCTTGGATATCAGCACTAATCGGTTGCGGTTCTGTATTGCCTCGTTTGGAAGCCTCAATTACAAAGTTCATTTCTTTGCGAGTCACAGTTCCGCCATCAAATGTCGCAAGGATTTCAGAATCCTTAGAGCAATTGAGAAGTGGCACGAGTATCAAACCGAGCATACATACTCGAGTCAGAAGGTTGGTTAGATTCATTGGATTTCCTTGTCTATTTTTAAGTATTGTTTTAATATTTGCGGACAGGTTTTTCTGGTTTTTTGGGTTCTTGCGATTGCGGGAGTGTTTGTACCGGTTTCTCAGAAACAGCAGGAGATTTTTTGGCCAAAGCTTCGGGTCTAGAAACATTCAATTTGAGGATCTCTGATTTTTGATCTTCCAATTTATTCATTTCCGACGAAAACGTTTCTTTGAGGATGGGAGAATATTCCCGATCAGTGGCTAGGCGGTCGGTCAATTTTTTCAATTCAACTACGTCCCGATCCAGTTCTTCTAGTTTTTTGTATAAATGAGCAACAGTAACCTTCAAACACAGCTCCTTCCAAAAGTTTTATTTACTTGCAATAGAGTGCAAGAATGAAATAAGAAAAATAACAATTTTTATGAGCCTAGACGATTTAGTAGTTTCCACGGAAAAAATAGACACTGTGTATGTGACCAAATTGCAGGGAAACCTAAATAACTTCACTTCCGAGAAGTGCATCAAATCTGTGCTCAATTCCTTAAAACATGGATCCGTTATTTTGGATCTTGAGGAATTGAATATGGTAACCACTCAAGGGATCATCGCTTTCAAAACACTTAGCGAAGAAGCCTTTCTACATAAACACAAAATCATCTTAATCAATCTGCCGTTAAGCGTTAGACAAGCATTTTTAATGGCAGGAGTTCGTAATTTATTTCCCATCGCTAATAATGAAGAGGCCGCATTCAAAATGGCCTCAAGACCCAGTAGGTAAACCGTGAATTCAGGATTTAACTTTTTTCGTAAAATTTGGCATGTACTCGGGCTCATCATTCCCGTGACTCTTTTTTTTGATCCATTCAAGGATGCCTTCAGTCTAGTTTTTGCCACTAGGGCCATCTTAGTTTCCTTACTGGGAATCCTACTTGTCAGTTTATTGATTTTGGAATTTGTCAGACTGAATCACTCCGGTTTCGAAAATTTCTTTTATAAGTATTTTGGGTTCTTAATGAAAGAGTCAGAAAGAAAAAGATTCAATGGAACTGTTCCTTATTTTTTTGCCAACTTTCTTGTTGTTTTGTTTTTCCCAGCGGAAGTTGCCATTCTTGCGATTTTGTTTTTAGTGATTGGTGATCCTTTTGCGGCTTTTGTTGGAAGTAAGTATGGGAAACATCGATTTTATAATGGGAAGTCACTCGAAGGAATCATTGGATTTTTATTCCCTGCATTTATATTTTCAATCCTTGCACTTTTTCTTATCACAAAGTCCGAGCCAGGAAGTTTCCTTGCGATCTTGGATGGCCAGGGAAACCTTCTTTGGACACCCATTTATCTAGTATTCTTTTCTGTAGTTTCAGCCTGTGTGACAGAGTTTTTTGCAAATACTACAGCCAAAGGCCTAGTGGATGACAACCTTCTTATCCCGATTGTCGGTGCAGTTGTGCTTTCCGTTTTATCCTTATTGTATTTGGATTATACTCCCATGGATTTTTTCTTTGATCCAAAGGCTCTTTACATTCAAAAATAAAAATTTGGTCTTTCGTGTTACTTAAGGTTTGATCGAAGTTACTTCCTTCCATTAAAAAAGGAAGGGGTAAGATTTCGACATTGGATGAAACTTACTTCCAGTGAAGTTCGACGATTCTTTGTTTGGTGATTGGTTCCATTCCAGGAACCAATACTTTATATTCCAAAGAAATGGGCCCAAGATCCTCTAATTGAAAAGGGGACTTTTCCATTCCTTTATGACGAAACTCTTCTTTCAAAAGGGCTCCTAAATAGTGAAAGGAAACTACAACATTGTTTTGGAATAAATTCCCTTCCATCCGTTCAGAAGAATTTCCATACTTCAAATAGGCTACATATCCAGAACGAAAGGTATCTTTTCCTAGGCCATTGTAAGGTTTGGAAAGCACCAATCGAAATCCGGGTGTTTCTCTTGCCGTAAAATACAAAAAATTTCCAAAGTCTTCGTATGTGGGATTTTCTTTTTTAAATAATTTCTTTTCTAGATAAACAACATCTTTTACTGTTTTGGGTTCTGTACAATCCAAAGGTTCATTGAAATTATCACAGAACTGAAAAGGATCTGTGGTCATTCCCGAACAGTTGTATATGGAGAATCCCAACCCAATGACGAAACTAAATAAGAAAGCCTGATAGGTTTTCTTTACATTCAAATTAAGATTTGAATTTATTGAACTCATAGGATTCTCTTAGGGTATTAAAAAAATAACTTACATCTCTTTCTCTAAAATAATTTTGAGCCGAATTTGCGACGACTAATTGGTTTCTCGAAAAATGATAAATCGTCTCTCCGTAAACCCCTTGGAACAAATAAGTGCGATGAAAATCATCCTTTGATTTCGCTATTACAATGTTATGCGAAGTGACGTAACCCGGAATCAGAAGGAAAGTTTGGTCTTTTTTTTGTAATAGAGTTTGAAACTCTAAACAATCCTTCTTTTTTTCAACCAGTTCCTCTCTGTGAATTCTTTGTTTGAAGGAAAGAACTTTTGTAAATCGTCCCGGATAAGCAAATTCCCTTTCTGTTTCATCAGGGGTCCATTTCGGAAGGAGGACAGATTCGTAGAGAATTTTAGAAAACCTTTTTTCAGCAAGAGCCTTCAACTCAAAGAGGATTCCTTCCTCTTGGTAGGAAAGAATCACAAAAAAAGAGGCTCCCGGTGGTCTTTCTAAAATCTCTTGAGGCATGGTTTACTCTTCCGTCACTCCTGTAATGGTAAATCCATCCAGAAGCATATAAGGAACAAAAGACGATTCCCCCAAAAGTTCTCCTTCTTTGGAAATTGCTTCAATTTGATTCAATGCTTCAAAAGCATTTCCCACAATTTGTACCTCTCTGACCGGGACTTTCTCTCCATTTTCTAAAAGGTATCCCCCTTTGATCACTCCCGAAAAATCACCGGAAGCTCCATCTTTAGTTCCCGAAATTCGGTTCACAAATAGAGTTTTTCCAGGGAGTTTAAAAAATTCATCTTTTGCTGAGTTGCCGGGTGCAATCTGTAATTGTTTTGGGCCACAACCAGGAAGGCTTTGGGCACCTCCAGTCGCAGATCCATTGGATTTAGGAAGCCCGGCTTTTTTAGCTTCGTAAGTATTGTAGAAGTAAGTATTTAAAACTCCCTCTGTTAGGACTGACTTTTTAGAAGTAGGTAGACCCTCCCGATCAAAACCAGTTGATCCCATAAAACCATTGTTTGTTGGATCATCCCAAATAGAGAGTAAAGAAGAGGCAACTTTTTTACCTAACTGATCCGCCATTTTGGATTTCCCTTTGCGAAGGCTTGTTCCATTTAAAGAACCAATAAAAAGTCCGAGAAAAAATGAATACACGGCATCGGGAGGAAGTAAAACCTTTCCTTGAAATCCAGAGATGGGTTTGGCATAAAGTGCCCCCATACATTTGTCTCCAAAATTCATAAAAGCTTTTTTCCATAGAGTTTGGAACTGGTTTTTGTCAAACCCACTCGCAGAATCATAATCAAAACTTCCGACTAGATCTCCATCCACACCCATTCCCATCACGGAAGCAGAAAGTTCAGCACCCAACTCATGGGCCATCACTCCTTTGGAAGAAACAATGAGTTTATAACCTTTGCTAAGCGAAAAGTCTCCAGAGTCGATATTCACCTTGGAATAAAGATCATTTCTCCATCCCAGTGCTTCTTTAGCGGAAGCGACCAAATCCTCAATTCCCATTTTGTCTAAGGATTCATCATATTGGTTGAAATGATTTTGGATGGATTCAGGTTCTGGAAGTCCTAAATCCAAATCAGGAGTGGATTGGCTTTTAGCCAAACTATAGGCTTCTTCAATGGACTCGTAAAGACTAGGGATATGATTGGAGATGATAAATCCTTGGTTTCCCTCAGTGATCACACGAATTCCAAACATATTTTCTTCGGTCGCAGTACAGTTGTTTAAGTCATTTTTTTCTAAACTGACATCTTCCGAATATCCGTAACTGGAATAAATCTCTACCTGGTCGATCCCGTTTGTTTTTGCTTTTTTGACTAAATTAGAAAGTAAATCTTTTTGGTCGTTCAAACGTTTTTCAATCGATTTACGATCCATTATTTACCACCTAACAATACTTTTGTGCGAACATAAGGACCACCCGCATCTACTTTTGCTGGTTGTCCTTTCCCACAGTGCCCTGAACCCAAATCCCATTTGAATTCTTTGGAGACCATATCTACATTTTGTAAAACATCAAAGGCAAGGCCAGATACTGTCACACCCTTCAAAAGATCCGTGATCTTTCCATTTTGGATGCGGTAGGCTTTTTGAACGGCAAACATAAATTCACCCGTTGCATCCGCTTGGCCATTTTTGGCACCGTCTAGATAGTATCCGTCTTTGGTGTTTGCGATCATTTCTTCCAAACTGGAATTCCCTGGCATAAGGAAAGTGTTTCGCATACGAATGAGGGGAACATCACCATACTCCCAAGCCCTTGCTGATCCCGTTGGTGCCACTCCAAATCGTTCTGCCGTTTCCCGGTTGTGGAGGTAAGAAGAAAGGATTCCGTTTTTAATGATAACAGTGTTTGTCGGAATGACCCCTTCATCGTCCACAGGAATGGAACCACCAGCCCCTTCATAGTATTCAGAAAATCCAGAGTCGCATAACGTCACTAAGTCGGAACCAACTCTATGTCCGATCTTTCCTTGGGCCACAGATCCAGATAAAACAAAATCAGCTTCTACCGTATGGCCAATGGCTTCGTGAACAAGAAGACCCACAATTGACGGGGATAAAATCACTGTGGAGAGACCGCCATCGGGGAGAGAACTGGAAAGTAGATCCACAGCCGTTTTGCAGGCCTCATCCGAAATCTCTGTCGGAGACTGGGAACGAAAGAGGCAGTCCCAACCTCCAGTCACACCAATCGAATGAGAACCAGATTCCATCTTTCCATCATCTTTGGCAACGGCAGAGACTCGAAATTCTGGTCTTACCATACTAAAAAAACTATCTGCTCCATCTGTGGTAACAATTGCTTTCTCTTCATATATTTCAGAATACCCGCAACCCACGGACTGGAGCTTAGCCGATTGTTTGGCGGCAGCATTTTGAATATCGAGAACGAGTTTTAGTTTTTCCTCTACGGTTCGGTTACGAAAGTCTTCGATCCCTTTGCCAATAAAATCACCAATGGCAAAATTTGCCTTTGGCAAATTGGGAATTTTATCTTTTCGGAGAGCTGAAGATAGGCGAGCCGCTTTTTTGGCCACTTGGATGGCATTTTGGATGGAAGATTTGGAAATTTCACTGGTGGATGCAAAACCCCAAGTTCCCGCTTCTAAAACACGAACACCGACACCTGTTCTTTTGCGTAGGGCAGTGGATTCCACCCGTCCCCTTTCAGCAAAGAAGGAACGACTTTCTTTATGGTGGTATCTGAGTTCCACAAATCCGGACTCTTCGGCCAAACATTCTTTTAATAGGTTCCGCATACGTCCCTTCCTTAAATTTTAATTACAATGATGATTACGATTTGATTTGAGAATCAAAAAAATCGAGGAGGATCCGAGGAAGCCATCTTCCTTCTGGATTGTCCGGGGAGGGATCGCTGATAAATCCAACATGTCCCCCTTTTTCCGTAAGAACCGTTTGTATGAGCGGGTAAGACTTCCATCGAATTTCATGCCAAACTTCCGAAGGAACCACCGGGTCATCATCGGCATGGACAATGAGACCAGGAACTTTGATTCCCCCTAGATATTTGACACTGGAACAAATATTGTAGTATTCCAATACATTCGCATAACCTGAAATTGGTGCTGTGAAAAAATCATCAAAATCAAAAAAGGATTTACTTCGTAAAACTCTTTCTTTCATTTTATCTGAGATTTCATAAACCCCAGAGGTTACCTTTTCTTTCATAGTATCCAGAAAATGATCCCGGTAAAAATTTCCGGCTCTTGAATCAATAAAGTCACAACTACGTTTTAAATCCAAAGGAGGGGATGTGGCCGAAAATGCCTTGGAATAGTGTTCCCTTTTTTCTCCAAAAAATTTGATCACCAGATTGGCTGATAAAGAAAATCCTGAAACAAATATGGATCTAGTAAAATGTTTATAAATGTATTTTAATACAGCATCCAAATCTTCTGATTGGCCGGCATTATATGGTTTTTTGGCAATCCCAAGGCCACGACCACAGTTACGCAAATTCATCCGCACAACTCCATAACCACGATTCAGTGCTTCTTTTCCTGCACTCACCATATAATGGGATTCCGAACTTCCTTCCATTCCATGAACGAGAAGTAAGTAATGCCCGTTCCATTTGGAGGCTTTTTTTCGAACTTGGGAAAGAGGAGGGTTGTGTTCTAACCAAAGCAGATCCCCAGACCCATCGTTAGTGGGAATGAGGATACTCTCTGAATAATACTCATCCTCCAAAGAATTGTCTGGAGGAAAAAGTACGTTGTAGACAGTTTGTAAATGTCTACCTTCTAAAAATCTTCTAGGTTTAAATTCTCTGTTAGACGACGTCAATTGTGTTTACGATCTTATCTACAATCCCGTAAGCCAAAGCTTGGTCGGCATCCATATAATAATCGCGATCGGTGTCTTCCACCAATTGTTCGTAGGTTTTGCCACAAGCATCCGCTAACATTTGATTGAGTTTTTCTTTGGTTTTGACAATGTCCTGTGCATGGATGAGTAAATCTGTAGCCGGAGCTTGGATCTGTCCGCCAATGGAAGGTTGGTGGATCATCACTCGACCGTTAGGCCAAATGTAACGATTTCCTTTTTTCCCGCCAATGAGAAGGATGGAACCCATAGAAGCTGCCATTCCCATACATACCGTATGCACTGGTGAGGAAATCATTTGCATTGTGTCGTAGACAACAAGGCCTGAAGTAACAACACCACCAGGGCTATTGATATAAAACGTAATTGGTTTTCCAGGATCTACCATTTCCAAATACATAAGTTTGGCGGTGAGTTCCTTAGAGGATTCGTCAGTGACAGGACCCCAGAGAAAGATTTTCCTTTTTTCCAGGAACTTCTTTCCCATGTTTTTATCGCTAATGAGATCTTGGATGGTTTCGGTGATTTCTTTTTCTGGTGTTTCTTCTTCTGCCATATTAATTCAGTCTTTTGTGATTAGACATAGGTTGCAAGCGTTTCAGCTTAAAGTAAACGCCTAGAATCAGGAAAACACTGAAAGAAATAAAAAAGAAACGTAATAAAAAGAGGGGAGGTTCTTTCCATTCCCCACTGAGGCCAGCTGTCCGTAAAGAAGTAGGAATCACCTTGGGTTTTTCCGGTGCTTGCGAGATTGATTCTTCAAATTTCAATACATGTGCCGTTTCAGAAAGTAGATAATACTTCCTAGCTTCCTGTTCTAAGGCATAAGCGTCATTTTTTAGGCGGCGTTCTTTTTCTTCCAACCCTTGGTTTTCGACCACAAGCCTCTCTACCTCTGCATTGAGATTTTGTAATTCTTTCTCAAGGCGCATACGTTCGGCAACCCCCGACTCGGACAAAAGTCCGAGATAGAGACCAGCACAAATATAAGTTACAAGTAAGGAGGCTTTCGTTGGTGTCATATTACCTTAGGTTGTAAAAAGTATTTACTCCGCTATAAGTCGCATTTTTACCGAGTTCTTCTTCGATGCGAAGGAGTTCGTTGTATTTTGCAATTCGGTCTGTTCTGCTGAGTGATCCTGTTTTGATCTGACCGGAATTGGTTGCCACAGCGATATGGGAAATGGTCGCATCTTCCGTTTCTCCAGATCTATGGGAAACCACAGCCGTATACTGGGCTTTTTTCGCCATTTCAATGGCACTGAGGGTTTCTGTGAGTGTTCCGATTTGGTTCACTTTGATGAGGATGGAGTTACCAATCCCTTTATCGATCCCTTGGGCGAGTTTTTTGATATTGGTTACGAACAAATCATCCCCCACAAGTTGGATCTTTTTTCCCAGTTTTTCGGAAAGTTTTTTCCAGCCTGTCCAATCGTTTTCATCTAGGCCGTCTTCCATGGTAATGATCGGATACTTGGACACTAAATTTGAGTAGTATTCTACCAGTTCTTCTGCAGTCTTTTCTGGTTTTTTCTCCGCTTTGAGAACATATTTCTTTTTCTTCTCATCGTAGAACTCAGAAGCAGCGCAGTCCAAACCAATTTTGATATCAAGGTCCGGTTTGTATCCAACCTTTTCAATGGCAGTTAGGATGACCTCAATGGCTTCACTATTGCTAGTTAGGTTTGGAGCAAATCCACCTTCGTCACCCACAGCGGTATTCAGTCCTTTTCCTTTGAGAACAGACTTTAAACTATGGAAAACTTCCGCACCCATCCGAAGGGCTTCGCGGAAATTGGGAGCCGATACAGGGAGAATCATAAATTCTTGAAAGTCGATATTGTTATCTGCGTGAGCACCACCATTGATGATATTCATCATAGGAACTGGAAGTTCACGAGCAAAGGTTCCTCCGATATAACGATAGAGTGGAAGGCCTGTATGTGCAGCGGCCGCTTTTGCCACAGCCATAGAAACCCCAAGAAGTGCATTGGCACCTAACTTAGATTTATTGGCTGTTCCATCTAGGGAAATCATAGTTCCATCGATGAGGAGTTGGTTTGTTGCCGAAAGGCCTAAGATGGATTTGGAAATTTTAGAATTTACATTTTCTACGGCTTTGAGTACACCTTTTCCGGAGTATCTTTTTTTATCACCGTCACGAAGTTCTACGGCTTCGTGTTCACCAGTTGACGCACCAGAGGGAACCGCCGCACGACCAAAGGAACCGTCTTCGAGTGTGACATCCACTTCAACGGTTGGATTTCCTCTGGAATCCATGATTTCACGGGCTTTGACGGAACGAATGCTATCTTTTTGGGACATCGGGAATTGTTTCTCCTAAGGGATAATTTCCTCCCAGTGTTAGGAATTTTAAGCCTCTGACAATAAACTTTTTCGACAAAGAGCCTAGTTCCAGGAAAATGACTTAAAAAGAAGAGGGAACCGTGAACGAACGCCAAAAATTCACCCGCAATTTTTCCATCATCGCCCATGTCGACCATGGAAAATCCACTCTGGCGGATCGTTTGCTTGAGATTGGTCTTGTCACCGACCAAAGGACAAAAAAAGACCAAATCCTCGATTCCATGGACATCGAAAGAGAACGTGGGATTACCATCAAAGCGAACAATGCGTCCTTCGATTACCATGCCAAAGATGGAAATATTTATCACCTAAATTTAATTGATACCCCAGGCCACGTGGACTTTACGTACGAAGTGTCTCGTTCCCTGGCTGCCTGCGAAGGGGTTCTTCTCATTGTGGATGCAAGCCAAGGGGTGGAAGCCCAAACTTTGGCGAATTTATATTTAGCGATGGATTTAGATCTTCGCATAATTCCCGTTATTAACAAAATCGATCTTCCTTCTGCTGATATTGACAAATGTAAATTGATGATCGAAGAGTCGTTGGGCTTAAATCCCGACGAGGCCATCCCGATTTCTGCAAAAACAGGACTGAACGTACAAGATGTTTTAGAGGCTATTTCTTACCTCCTTCCACCTCCTAAAGGGGATGTGGATGCTCCACTCAAAGCACTGATCTACGATTCCTTCTTTGATACCTATATGGGTGTTGTCGCAAAAGTTCGGTTATATGATGGAAAACTTCGTAAAGGCGAAATGATCCATATGATGAACATTGGCCGCCAGTTTACTGTGACTGAAGTGGGAATCAACCGACTTTCCATGGTAGCTTGCGAAGAACTCCAAGCAGGTGACGTAGGTTATGTGGTCGCTGGTATGAAAAAGATGGGAGATGCCAAAACAGGGGACACAATCACCCATGCCAATAGACAAACGGCGGAAGATGTCAAAGGATTTAAAGATGCAAAACCTATGGTATTTGCAGGGTTATTTCCCATTAATGGGGAAGACTTTGACGCCCTTGTAGATGCCATCGAAAAACTAAAGTTAAACGATTCGGCTCTCACATTTGAAAGAGAAAATTCTGCAGCCCTTGGGTTTGGATTTCGTGTGGGTTACTTGGGACTTCTTCATATGGAAATTGTCCAAGAACGTTTGGAAAGAGAATTTAATTTAGCCCTTATTACCACAGCTCCATCAGTTAAATTTCGAATCACAACGACAAAGGATGATGTGATCGAAGTGGATAACCCTAGCAAATGGCCCGATCCCATATTAATTGGGAAATCTGAAGAACCTTTTGTCAAAGCCACCATCATCGCTCCCGAATCGTACGTCGGAAATATCATGTCCCTTGTGATTGAAAAACGAGGAATCCATATGGATACGGTTTATCTCTCCAAAGACAAACTCCAACTCACCTATGAACTCCCTTTAGCAGAACTTATCTTTGAATTCTACGATAAACTCAAATCTTATACCAAAGGCTATGCCTCTTTGGATTACGAAGAAGTGGGGTATCGAGATTCCAAACTCGTGCGGATGGATATCCTAGTGAATGGGGAACCAGTGGATGCACTCTCCTCGATTGTCCACAAATCCAAAGCGGAAGAACGGGGGCGGGTCATCATTGAAAAATTAAAAGACCTGATCCCTCGCCATCAGTTTATGATTCCATTGCAAGCGGCTATTGGTTCCAAAGTGGTAGCCCGAGAAAGTATTTCTGCCCTTCGTAAAAACGTAACTGCCAAGTGTTACGGTGGGGACATTTCTCGTAAGAAAAAACTTCTGGAGAAACAAAAAGAAGGAAAGAAACGTATGAAACAAATTGGAAACGTAGAAATCCCTCAGGAAGCCTTCTTATCCATTTTAAAAACCGGGGACTAGGATTCACAAATTCACTTTTTTCCCGGAACTTCCCATCCAAATTTCTGAAGTTCCAGGACTTGCCCCCTTTAACTTAAGGATGATCCGTGATGACCTACTTCCCTTTGGTTTTGGAACCAAGTGGCGAAAGGCTTTTGGTATTTTCCAGTATTTGCAAAAAAATCAGATTCACAAAGTTCTCCTTTGGGGTGCCATCCACGGAAACTATTTAGCAAGTTTTACCTGTATTCTTCGTCGCAGCGGAATCACCATAGATACGATTGCCTATACAAGGGATCCCCATCTTCGGTCGTATAATGAAAGATTGGTTCGAGGTCATTCTCATACTATAAGCTGTTATGCGAATCGAAAGGAAGCTCATGCGGTTTGGTTAGATAAGAAAAAAAATTACCCAGGTCTATCTTTACCGGAATTTGGAATCCACGTTGGACAAAATCTCGGGCTCCGTTCTTTCTGGCAGGAACTGGAGAAAAAAATCTCTCAGTCTCTAGATACCTCTCTAGATCAGAAGGATGCAAATTCACCTACCAATCAAAAAATCAAAGCCATCCTACGAATGGAAATCGGATCTGGAGCGACCTTTCTTTCTGCCCTAGATTATTTTAAAGAAACATCGATCCTTGTCCAAGGAGTGATGGTAGGAGAAAAAAAGGAAACTTGGATATCCAAAAGGGAAGATTTACAAAAACAATTAGGCCTCAGAACCATTGCCGCAAGCGAAGGGCAGATTTTGGAAATCGTGAAAGAAAACAAATCCAAAATAGAATCTGAAAAGGATAAGGTCACAAAGACAGTATCCTTTGGGAAACAAACCCAAGTCCAAAAACAGTGGATTTACGATTTTTATCGAAATACAGATATTCTCTTAGAACCCATATATAGTGGAATGACGATGAACCCCTTACTACGGGAAATACACGAAATGCAATTATCTCCGTCTTCTGTAATGCAAACATCTCCCATTTTTTACCTCCACCAAGGAGGCCAAATCCAACATCTAGATTTGATTTTGGAAAAGGAACCCCGATGAATTCTTTCGATAGACCACTTGTTTCCATCATTATACCCACCTATAACCGAAAGACCGTCGTCGACAGAGCCATCGAATCCGTGATAAAACAAACCTATCCCCACTGGGAACTCCATATTGTCGACGATGGATCGGACGATGATACATGGAAAGACCTACTTTCCAAACTTCCTGGTTGGAAAGGAAAACTCTCCTCTTTTGGTAGAAACAAAAAATCCATCCAAGTCCACCAAACAGAACATAGGGGAGTAAGTGGGGCAAGAAACTTTGGAATGGGAAGGGCAGAGGGTGAGTGGATTGCCTTTTTAGATTCGGATGACGAGTGGTATCCCGAAAAACTTTCCAAACAAATGGAATTTCATAAATCCCATCCTGAAATTTTATTTTCCCAAACGAGGGAGGTCTGGAACAAAAAAGGCAATTTAATGGAGCCCAAAGGAAAATACAGGAAACTCCCTGGATGGTTTTTAAAAGAGTCCTTGGAACTTTGTATGGTGACCACTTCCAGTTTTTTTGCCTATAAACCAACCTTGGAAACCTTTGGAGGATTTCGCATTGAACTACCCGTATGCGAAGATTACGATTTATGGAACCGGATTTTGTTATCTGGCCATCCCATTGGTTTAATCGATGAAAACTTAATGGTCCGTTATGGTGGTAGCGATGACCAACTTTCGAATCAGTACCAAGCACTCGAAAGATTTCGTTTGTATTCGCTACTACTTACGAAAGAGGAATTCCTAGAAATGGGAAAATGGGAATTATTAAAACCACTCACAAAATCCCTTTTTCAAAATGCGATTCAGTCTCGGATGGACACCATGCTCCAAGGCCGAACCAAAAGAGGAAAAGATACAGAATGGATCCAAAATTTACTTACCAATTTTTTATCAGAAAAACCAATTTCGAAAAAAGATTTATCCGCTTTGTTAGTTGACTCTCTATTTTGATCTGGAATATGTTGGGGTCTATGTTCCGATTCCGATCATTGCCTTTCCTTCTACTAACAATATTTAGTTTTTCAGCCGTCCTCTCAGAAGGTGCATCGCCTAATGAAATTCGCTTTCGGGTCGCAAAAAACAATGTCCCTTTAAAAATAGAGGCAAATCCTTATTACCTGGGCCATATTCTTGAATTTAGAATTTTTCAAGTTTTGAAATTGGATTTTTCTCCCGAAGAAATGGCAACTATTGTCAGTTTTGTTTTGACACATGCCTCGAAAGAAAGTCCAAACCAAATTGTGATTCCGGGTTATGAAAAAAATTTAGAACTTGTCATTGGCTTTCGTTATATCGAAAAGGCTGGAGATATTTTATTTCTTGTAGTTACCAATTATAATATTGAAACAGAAAGTATTGATACAAGTGATCCCCAGAAACAACTAGCAACTATTTGCCAGGTTAAATCCAATCGTTTTGTTTATTTTGAAGATCTATATTCTGAGAAAAAAATTTCTGAATACAAAGAATCGGGAAATCTTTTAAGCCTCGCCAATCATTATCTCATGGATGAAGATCCAAATAACGATAATTTGGTGGATCATATTCTGGAATCCATCCTAGCCGATGAAAACAAAAACGAATTAGAAAAATTTTTTGCCTTTTTAACCAAAGGACAATTTGCTATCATTCAAAAAAATTTTAGTTTAGCAGAAGAAATCAAATCCAAGTCAATTTTAAGGATTCAAAAAATAAAACTAGAGGATAAAGAAAAGGCAGATTATATTCTAAAACTCTATTCAAAAGAATTAGAATGGATGAAGGCCTACGAGACTAAAGAAACGAAACCCTTAAAAACATAAAAACCCGACTGTTTCCAATCGGGTTTTCTCGTCATTTACCGCAAAACAGGAATCTTGCGGTAATTTTTCTCATAGAGGTTTCTATCTAAAGTTTATTTACTTAGCTAGAGATATACTCTCTATTCAATCTTGTGATGAAGTTTACCGAAATTTCTTTCGGACAAGCTGCTTCACATTCGTATTGGTTTGTACAATTTCCAAATCCTTCTTTGTCCATTGCACTTACCATTTTACGAACTCGTTCTTTCTTTTCGACCACACCTTGTGGGAGGAGTGCCAAATGTGATACTTTTGCCGATACAAAAAGCATTGCAGAAGCATTTTTACAAGCTGCTACACAAGCCCCACATCCGATACAAGTAGCGGCATCCATCGCAAGGTCAGCATCTACTTTTGGAATTGGTAGTGCGTTTCCATCAGGAGCTCCACCCGTATTGATGGATACATACCCACCCGCTTGGATGATACGATCAAAAGCAGAACGGTCTACTAAAAGGTCTTTTACGACAGGGAAAGCTTTGGCTCTCCAAGGTTCGATATAAACCGTATCGCCATCTTTGAACTTACGCATATGTAATTGGCAAGTGGTAGTTCCTTTTTCTGGACCATGAGGAACCCCATTGATTACCATGGAACATGCTCCACAAATTCCTTCGCGGCAGTCGTGGTCAAAGGCAATCGGCTCATCGCCTTTTTTGATTAAGTCATCGTTCACAACATCCAACATCTCAAGGAAAGACATATGTTCGCTGATGTTGTTTGCTTCATAACTCACCATGCGACCTTTATCGTTTTTGTCTTTTTGTCGCCAAACTTTAAGGTGTAACTTCATAGTATCCATTATTTGTAGCTCCTTACGGCTAGGTGGATGTTTTCATACTCGAGTTTTTCGCGGTGTTCTACAGGAGCTTTTCCTTCCCCTTTGTATTCCCAAGCAGTTACGTGACAGAATTTATCGTCATTACGTTTTGCTTCGCCGTCTTCGGTTTGGTGTTCCTCACGGAAATGACCACCACAGGATTCTTCTCTTGTAAGTGCATCTAAACAAAGTAGTTCACCAAACTCTAAATAGTCGGCAACGCGACCTGCTTTTTCTAACTCTTGGTTGAGCTCAGATCCAGATCCGGCAACTTTTACGTTTTTCCAAAATTCCTCTCTCAGTTCAGGAATTCTTTGTAAGGCATCTTTGAGGCCTTTTTCGTTACGTGCCATACCGCACTGATCCCACATGATTTTACCGAGTGCTCTATGGAAATCATCCGGAGTTTTTTTACCGTTGATTGCTAATAATTTATTAGTCATCTCACGAACACGTGCTTCTGCTTCTTTAAACTCAGGTCTGTCTGTAGAGATATTTTTGTGACCTTCTTTGGCAAAATAATCACCAATGGTATAAGGAATCACAAAGTATCCATCAGCAAGACCTTGCATGAGAGCAGATGCTCCGAGTCGGTTCGCACCATGGTCAGAGAAGTTTGCTTCTCCTAGAACATGAAGACCAGGAATATTGGACATGAGGTTGTAATCCACCCAAAGCCCACCCATAGTGTAGTGAACCGCAGGGTAAATACGCATTGGCACTTTGTATGGGTTTTCTCCCGTAATGCGTTCATACATTTGGAAGAGGTTGTCATAACGGTCAGCTACTACTGGTTCACCCAATCGTTTGATGGAATCAGAAAAATCTAGATACACACCAAGTCGTTTGTCACCAACCTTTGGACCCACACCAAGACCATTATCACAAGCTTCTTTTGCTGAACGTGATGAAATGTCCCGAGGTGCTAAGTTTCCGTAAGAAGGGTATTTTCTTTCGAGGTAATAATCTCTTTCGTCTTCTGGAATTTCGTGAGGAGCACGAAGATCATCTTTTTTCTTAGGAACCCAAACCCGTCCGTCGTTACGGAGAGATTCAGACATAAGAGTTAGTTTGGATTGGTAATCTCCGGCTTGAGGGATACAAGTAGGGTGAATTTGCGTATAACAAGGGTTTGCAAATCCTGCACCTTTTTTGTAAGCACGGTAAGTAGCAGTTACGTTCGATCCTTTTGCGTTGGTGGAAAGGTAAAATACGTTTCCGTATCCGCCGGATGCTAGAATGACAGCGTCCCCTGCATGGGAAGAAATTTCACCAGTCACTAGATCACGAACTACGATTCCTTTGGCATGACCATCAACAAGAACTAGTTCCAACATCTCCGTTCTTGGATACATTTTCACTGCACCACGAGAGATTTGTTTCTCTAGAGCAGAGTAGGCACCAAGTAACAACTGTTGGCCAGTTTGTCCTTTTGCATAAAAAGTACGAGATACTTGCGCTCCACCAAAAGACCGGTTGGATAAGGTTCCGCCATACTCACGAGCAAAAGGAACACCTTGTGCCACACACTGGTCAATGATGTTTGTGGATTCATGAGCCAAACGATAAACGTTTGCTTCACGAGCACGGAAGTCACCACCTTTTACAGTGTCATAGAACAAACGATAAACGGAGTCACCATCATTTTGGTAATTCTTTGCCGCATTGATACCACCTTGGGCAGCAATGGAGTGAGCTCGTCTTGGACTGTCTTGGAAACAGAAAACAGAAACTTGGTATCCAAGTTCTGAGAGTGTAGCAGCAGCAGAAGCTCCTGCAAGACCTGTTCCCACGATAATGACTTTATACTTACGTTTGTTTGCCGGGTTTACAAGTTTGATGTCTTGTTTGTGTTTGTCCCATTTTTGTTCTAATGGACCCGACGGAATTTTTGCGTCTAATTTCATAACTTCTCCTAAAAACCCTTAACGGACATACCCGAGTAAAATCGAGATCGGCATGGAACAGTTTCCCAGGAAAATGATAAGACCAAGTCCTGTAGAAGCTTTCTGAATGGCTGGGTTGTGTTTTGGTGCAAGGATTCCCAAAGTCTGAAACATTGATCCCAAAGCATGAGAAAAATGGAGAGCTAGGAAAACCATAAATACAATATAAGTTCCGGAAATGATTGGATCTTGAAATCCGAGGATCACCATCGCATACACATCATGAACTACATCACCATTTTTGAGGATGTATTCAAAACTGTAATGTTCTGGGTTAGTGATTCCTAAAGTAAAATGTGCAAGGTGGTACACAAGAAAGGTGAGTAAAAGGAGTCCGCTATAAGCCATTGTGCGAGAAGCTACAGAGGCTTGGATGGTAGAACCCTTAGCATAAGATACTGGCCTCGCACTTGAATTCTCAAATTTTAGAAGGATGGCTGTACATACGTGACCAAAAAAAGCCACAATCAGTCCAATACGTGCTACCCATAGTAGCGGTCCTAAATCCTTGAGAAACTTTGCGTAGGTGTTTAATTTTTCTGGTCCTTGGAAAACTTGAAGGTTTCCGACCATGTGAAGGATCACGAACCCAAACCAGATAAATCCGGTAATGGCCATAATGATCTTCTTTCCAATTGAGGATCGAAAGAAGTCTAGACTCAACGTCATTGAAGAGCTCCTATAGAGTGTAGGTGTAAATTTTTCTATTACGTCCAGTTTCAGACTGATTCCACTTCCCGTAAATTCATAAATCTTATTCAATCCAAACTTACGAATTTGAGTTTGTTTCTCAATTATATACTCTCCAGACATTGGCTCTTGGAAAAGGGGTTGAGTCCGAATCGAAGGCTAGTGATTCTTGAAAAATCTTGTTAAGAAAACAAAAATGGAATGTCCGGTTTCCTGTCTTGAGGGTTTCTGTTCCCATTTTCGTTCTTTTTTCGTTCTCTTTATTGTTTTGCACGAGGCCAAATGGGAGTTTTGCTGAGAATCGCAAATCCTATTTAAAAGAAGTCGGTCTGCCCATCTTAGTCACAATCCATCCTAGGCACAAAATAAACGCCAAAGAATTGCAGTTGTTCATCAAAACCGAAAACCTAACAAAGGATAGTATTTCTAAGTTCCAAATTTTATTTTTTGCAAGAGACAAAGAAAATCAAATTTTAATACCGGAAGATAAAAAAACTCCTGAGCTAATTTGTTCGATCGAAAAAAACATCCAACCAAACGTAATTATCAAATGCCATGTTGGTCCCTATGTTTATACAAATCTTTGGTCGTCCATCCAAATCCAATCCATTTCTTTTACGACAGAGAACAAGATTCGTCATGTCATCAGTGAAGAAGACTTGGACGATGTGACCATTTGGTTGTAAGTTTTAGTCATTTTATTGCAAAAAAAATGTTTCCAATTTAAAATTCTCGCAGAACTAAAATCCAATGGGTTGACACCCATTAAATAGAATTTTAACCTTCCTAGACCATTATGTTTTCCAAACTCAAAAATGATCTTCCCGCTGGTTTAGTTGTCTTTTTAGTTGCACTTCCCTTATGTTTAGGGGTGGCTTTGGCCAGCGGAGCCCCCTTATTATCCGGTGTGATTTCTGGAGTGATCGGCGGGATCATAGTAGGTATCTTAAGCCACTCCAGTACAAGTGTGAGTGGTCCTGCTGCCGGTCTTGTGACTTTGGTTTTAGCTTCCATTGCTGGGCTTGGGGATTATAGAACCTTTCTCCTTGCTGTTTTTCTTGCAGGGTTTATCCAGATAGTGATTGGTTTCTTGCGTGGTGGATTTATCGCAAACTACGTTCCGTCTAACGTCATCCAAGGTTTACTTGCATCCATAGGACTCATTCTCATCTTAAAACAAATTCCCCATGCAGTAGGATTTGACATCGATCCAGAAGAAGACTTTATCTTTTTCCAAAAAGATGGAGAAAATACTTTTTCTGAACTTTTTAATATCATCAATTTTTTTTCCTGGGGAGCAGTCATCATCGCTCTTTCTTCACTCTTTTTAATGATTGGTTATGACAAAACAAAATGGAAACCTTTGAAGTTTTTACCATCTCCGGTATTAGTCATTCTTTTAGGTGTGTTCATCAATGGAATCTTTCAGAATTTCTTTCCTTCATTCTATCTTTCTGAAAAACATTTAGTATCCATTCCGAATATTAAAAACTGGGAATCTATTTTTTTCTTTCCTAATTTCTCTGCCATCACCCAAACCAAGGTTTGGTATTACGCAATGACGATTGCGGCCTTTGCCACTTTGGAAACTTTATTAAATTTAGATGCAGTAGAAAAAATTGATCCTCACAAAAGGTTAGCTTCCCCTAACAGAGAACTTGTGGCACAAGGAGTAGGGAACTCTTTATCTGGACTGATTGGAGGTTTACCAATTACTTCTGTAATCGTAAGGAGTACGGTCAATATTTATGCCGGTGCTGAATCTAAACTCTCCACAATTTTTCACGGAATTCTGTTATCGATCAGTGTTGTTTTTTTTGGATCTTATTTAAATTTAATTCCATTATCTTCATTGGCAGTAATTCTTATTGTCACAGGTTTTAAACTCACTAACATCAATCTTTATAGATCTATCTATAAAAAAGGGATTTATCAGTTTCTCCCATTCATTGCAACTATTGTTGCCATCATCTTCACAGACCTTTTAACAGGTGTCCTTATTGGACTCTCTATTAGTTTTATTTTTATCCTAAAAAATAACTATAAAAACCCATTTTCTGTAGAAACTGAAAACTTAAACATCGGAGAAACAGTCCGCATCGAATTACCAAACCAGGTTTCCTTTTTAAACAAAGCGTCTATCAAAGACACACTTTGGACCATTCCTGAAAATTCAAAACTGATTGTAGATGCTTCTAACTGCAATTTCATTGATCATGATATCTTAGAAGTTTTGGAAGAATTCAAAACCGTAGTTTCTGTCGAAAGAAAAATCCAACTCAATTTGATTGGGTTAAAGGATTCCTATGAACTAAGTGATCAAGTGCAATTTGTAAACATCTTAGACAAAGAAGCCCAACAGAAGTTAACACCCGATGAAATCTTAGATTTTTTGAAACGAGGAAACGAACGATTCGTAAAGGGGAAATGGTCTGAAAAATATTTCAAACACCAGGTGAATGCCACTGCCTTTGGACAAAACCCAATTGCGGTGGTATTGTCGTGTATTGATTCCAGGACAAGCCCTGAGATTATTTTTGATGCAGGACTCGGAGATATCATTTCCATCCGTATCGCTGGAAATATCGTCAATGATGAAATTCTTGGAAGTTTAGAGTTAGCTTGCGCCAAAATTGGCACTAAACTCGTTGTGGTACTGGGACATTCTAATTGTGGAGCAGTTTCTAGTGCCATCTATGCACTTCGAGAAGGAAACATTGCAAGCGTGACCAAAAAAATCCAAAAGGCAATCGATGAATCGGAAAAAATAATTCATCCCATCCAAAAAGAAAATGAACATATTTTCAACCATGTGGTGAAAGCAAACGTGAAAAACTCAATTGAGGAAATTTTGGCGAAAAGTCCTTTTCTCTCAGAAAAAGTAGGAACCCAAGAAATCAAAATTGTGGCTGGGTTTTATGATACATCCTCAGGCGATGTGCAGTTTTTCGAAACGTAAAAAGAAACTCTGATACAATCAGTCCTCAAGGAAGGTTTAACAATCCCAAAAGATTGCAAACCTTCCGGTTCAAACAAACGTCTGTTTACTTATTTACAGGAACAAATAAAGGTTTGTAAACATTCCAGTTCACATAAGCAAGAAAAGCATTCGCAACCACTACAAAAATTCCTACTGGGATTCCTTCTGGTGCAATGGTAAGGTGGACAAGTAAAATATTGATGGCCACTGGTGCGATGACAATCGAAGCCAAGGGAACAAATCGTCCGGTAAGAAAAGCAATCGCTACGACAAGCTCGGTTACCTTAATGAGAGTCATCAAATAACCAGAAGCTTTGATTCCGTCATTAAATACCTTTAAATCTCCGGTAGTCTCTGGTTGCGGAACCAAGTTAAAGAGAACTACGATCGAAGAAAATAAGAATAATGCACCAAGCAAAACCCTAACAATTAAATAAGCAATTTTCATACCATTTTCCTTTAAATACGCGTATTTCCGATCCAGAATCACTTTAGAACCATCCCAGATTTCGAGAATGATATAACGAACAACTAGAAAGTCACCTAGTTTTCATTGACCTACGTACGATAAGAAATACAAATTCCTGCTAAATTTAGGGATTTTTACGAATCTTATGGGATCCATTTGCAATAAACGCGTTGTTTGGTGGCATTAATGATTAAGGCCCGATTTATGAAATTTGGATTTATAACACTATTTAGTTTTGCTATTTTTCTCTCTAATTGTTTAGCGTCTTCCCAGCAGTCGGAATATTCAATAAAAGAGAATTCAGAAAAATCACTACAACTTCAATACGCAGAAGAACTGGAAACCAAGGTATTAAAAGTAGGCCCCGCACAGGAAATCACAATCGGACAATTAGCACTCAAATCTTTTTCGGATACAAGTTCTAGACTTTTTTCTATCAATTCACTTTCACCACTAAAAACCAATGATCCCATTGAACCAGGTGTGATTGTTTTACGAAAAGTGCAAGTCGATAGAGCGTTAGAATTTGAAGAAGGAACCACTAAATTTCGTCAGGCTACGTTTGTTTCCATTGTTGAATTTTTAGTAGTGAACCCGGAAGGAAAACAAAAACGAATTTTAGGACATTCCGAACAAATTACCACAAGAACCATTCCTTTCAGTGCAGAAGATACAGAGTCAAACGAAAAGATCGCTACGAGCATCCAATCAGCAATCGAAGAAGGATTAAGCCAAATTGTTTCTTCCAAGGATTTTCATTCTACTTATAGAAATCAGAACCTTTCTCAAAGGTGACAAAGTCTTATATCCGGAGAACAAAACTGTAAAGCATGTGAGTGATCTAAAGTGTTACCGATGTGACTTTCTATACAAAAAGCCCAATCCACAATGCGACATAATATACATTATGGGAAGTTACTCACTGCACCACGTAATAATCTACTCGAAATGCCAGTCATCGCATATTGCTTTATTCTCGTGAACTGTTGCTCTTATACTTCCGAGTTAATGATGAGTGAACATTTTCCTTACAAAGGTCAAAAATAACTTTCCCATTGATTGCAAAAAGAAGACCTAGAATTGAAGCAGCACTCAGGCTTCCGGTTAAAGATTCGCGATGAAAAATCCTATGAATGACTGCAGAAGAACTAATCGATAGAAGAAGTAAGTTTAATACAGCAACTGAAAGTAAGTATTTATATCTAACCTTGACAATCGAAAAGTTAAGGATTTTGACTCGAACGAGCAAAAGCCCCAAAATTATCAAAGGAAAGGAAGTTAAAAATACAAAAGAAAATGCATCGTCATAAAACCTAAGTGAACCAATACAATCCGTTACCGGATTTTATCTACATACTTCGCAAGGTTTACCACATGTTGTTTTCCACCTTCAATCGCACCATATTTCGCATTCACTCTTTCTAACTCTTGTTTACTAGAGAAAATCTGTTCCATCAGGAGATTCGTTCCCTTGCCACTAGTTTCAAAAATAATCTTTGATTGGAAATTTACATCTTCATCACCCTCGCAATCGCCAATATGTTTATAAGAGATAAGATTTGGTTTTTGGATTTCAAGAAACTGGATTTTGTTTTTGTAATCATGACCATCTGGGCCATGCATAATAAACTCCCAAATCCCACCATTGGAAAAATCCAAACTTTTGATGGTTAATGTAAAACCATCCGGTCCCCACCATTCCGTTAAGTGTTCGGGGCTCGACCAAACTTCAAAAAGAAGATCAACCGGTACATCAAAATACTTTTTATAGGTAACTTTGTTATCCTCAATCACTGTTTCTAGGTTATTTCTTATCATGAGATCTCTCCATTTTTAATTTCATTACATAACGATCCAATTTATCTAAACGCTTCGTCCAAAGATTTTTAATTTCCAAAATCCAATCTTCCATTTCTTTCATTCCCTTTTGATTCAGGCTATAGATGCGTTTCTGTGCATCCTTTTTCATAAGAAGGATATTTGCCTCTTTTAACAATTTTAAATGTTGTGAAATGGCTGGTGGACTCATCTGAAAATTTTGACTGATTTCTGTGGATGTTAATTCCCCATTCTTTGCAACAAGCCTTACAATGTCCCTTCTCGTATCATCCGCTAAAACAGCAAAGGTGTTCATAGGCATAATATGAAGAATTCTATTAATTAAGTCAATACTTAATTAAGCATTTTTTTAATCTTAATCAAAACTTGAAACATACGAAGGGTTTGGTTTGTTTCGAATGAATGTAGCACATACAATGATCAAAATAAAAAATATTGATTTCACATATTTGATTTATGATGATTAGGTTCGCCTGGAAAGAGGCATTATTACACATAACAAGCTAAAGTTGACTAACAACTGAACCAACCTACCCATTGTTCAGCAATTAATTTTCTGGAATCAGTATGATTCTAATTAAAAAACACGAATTCCTTTTTTATCACATATATGTTTTTTTTATTGCAAACGTTTTTTAATCCGATGTCATTCTGTTCAATTGAGAAAATTCGGAACAATGTTCTTATTAGAAAGTTCCTAGATTTTTACGAATGAGGAAGCAGATGACAACAGCAAATCTTAGAAATCCGTCCGTTGTGGTGATTGGTGCTGGTATGACGGGTATCCTTCTTGCCATTGAATTGGAAAAAGCAGGGATCAAAGACATTACAATTTTAGAGAAAAAAAATGATCTTGGTGGGACTTGGAGGGAAAACACCTATCCGGGTGTAGCTTGTGACATTCCCGCCCATATGTATACTTACAGTTTTGAACCCAATCCGGAATGGAGCCATCGTTTTGCCCATGGAGATGAAATCCAAGCCTACTTCAAACGAGTCAGCGAAAAATACAAGGTCACTCCCAAAATCCATTTCAATGAAGCCGTTTCAGAAGCATCGTATAACAATGGAAAATGGACAACAAAAACCAACCAAGGAAAAACTTACGTTTCTGATTTTCTCATTTCAGCAACAGGGATTTTACACCACCCAGCTCGCCCAAACATCCCAGGCCTAGATTCCTTCCAAGGAAAATGTTTTCATACTGCGGAATGGGATCATTCCGTTGATTTAAAAGGAAAACGAATTGGAATCATAGGAACCGGTTCCACTGCAGCCCAGGTGATTCCGGAAGTAATCAAACTAGGAAAAAAAGTTTCTGTATTCCAAAGGACACCGCAGTGGATCGTAAAAGTACCTGATACTAATTATACAGAAAAAGATAAAGAACGTTGGAGAAAGGACACAAATATTCTCAAACGTTTTCATAGATGGTATACATTTGCCGTAGAACAAACTTTTTCAAAAGCGGTTATCGGTAAAAAACTCCCGCATTTGCTCATGAGTTTTCTTTGCAAACGAAATCTAAAAAAATCCATCAAAGACCCTATCCTACTAAAAAAACTAACACCTAACTACCGCGTAGGATGCAAACGAGTGATTGTGAATTCTACTTTCTACGATGCGATTCAAAAACCAAATGCAGATTTGGTCACAGAGGGAATCGAAAAAATCACAGAAAAAGGTGTTGTGACAAAAGATGGAAAACTCCATGAACTGGATGTTTTGATTCTAGCAACTGGATTTCACCCATTCAACTTCATGCGTCCAATGAACCTAACAGGAAAAGATGGAATTTCGATTGAAACCGTTTGGAAAAAGAAAGTCCAAGCTTACAGATCTTTATTCATTCCCCACTTTCCCAATTTTGTTTTGATGCTTGGACCGAATACTCCGATTGGAAACTTCTCTGTCATTGCAATGAGTGAAGTACAAACCAAATATGTGATGAAAATCATAGAAGATTGGAGAAAAAAGAAATTTGATTCCATTGAGACCACAGAAGATGCCTTAAAACAATTTGCGGCTTACCTCAAAGCGGGGATGAAAAATACAGTTTGGCTCGGTGGTTGCCAAAGTTGGTATTTGGATCCAGATGGAGATCCTGCGATGTGGCCTTATACCTGGAGTCGTTGGGAAAAGGAAATGAAAACGCCTGAGTACAAAGACTTTGTTTTGCAGTCCTTTTAACTTTTTTTAAAATCCTAAACAACATTTTTACCGGTATTGCAAACCAATGCCGGTTTTTTTTTGAATTTCCAGAGCAATCAGTGGTGAAGACAGGTTTTATCTAGTCCAAAATCTGGATAAAAAAACTTGGGTTTTTACTGCCATCTAACTTTGATACGATGGTCTCTAAAATCTCTTTCGATACACCCACACAACCGGATGTTGGTTTGTCCTCATTCCATGGATGTAAAAAGATCATACTTCCAAACCCGGGTACTGCTGGTTTTGTATTGTGTTCGATCACAAAAAATAATTCATAAATATAAGAATCCCAAAGAGAAACTGCCCCTTTTTCGCGGTATGGAATCAGTTGGTTGTAATTTTTAGAACTAGGAGAATCACTCCAATGAGAATTCTTTCGAATTTCATTGTATTCTAAATTACGAATTTGCCTTTTTTGTTTGCCAACAATCCTTTTGAGGGGAAAAATCCCGGAAGGAGTGTGTCCATCCCCTTCTCTTTTTTCCACTCCATTGATAAGCCCACTTCGCCCGAGACGAACTGGTATTTTTTCAAGGATCGGCGTCCATTCTCCCTCTGTGAGCGCGTAAAAATCTAAAGATCCAGTGGTCTCACCAGGTTTTGCAGTGATGAAAAGGATCTGTTCTGAGTCTGGGAGAGGAGAATTTGATGGAGAATTTCCTTCACCAGAAAGCGGGAAGAGGGAAAAAAAATAAAGAAAACTAAAAAGAACAGTGATACAATTGATCTTGTGGTATTGAATTTGCTTGGATTTTAGGGAGAGGCCTAGAAAATGGAGCCAAGATGCTAGGGATTTCGGAGAGTTGATGGATTTCAAAACTCTGGGACGATTCAGATGGCTCCCCCTGCTGGGCTCGAACCAGCGACCCAATGATTAACAGTCATTTGCTCTACCGACTGAGCTAAAGGGGAATCTCGAATCTGTGACCATGCTACGTAGGAAGGTCGCTAGGTCAACGAAAAAAAACTTTCAGAGCCTACAGAAATTTTGCAAAAATTCTAAAAAATCAGGGAGCCTAGCTTTAAAAAATGGATGTTTCCAACTAAAGATACCTTCATTGTGACATAATCCTCTCCGCTCCTGGTAGGGGAAAAAATAGAAATTGTATATGTTGTTGTAGATGGGGTCTGCATGAAAATTGAGAGGCATTTTACCAAAGGGAATACGGGTCTTTACCCGAATTTAACTTGGGTCCGTAAGGATTCTAAAATTACGAATACTGACGGGTCAGTTGTATTTGAGGCCAACGGAGTGGAAGTTCCGGATTTTTGGTCGCAGGTAGCAACAGATATCCTCGCGCAGAAATACTTTCGAAGAAAAGGTGTTCCCAAATATTTAAAGAAGGTTGTTGAGAAAGGCATCCCAGAATGGTTGCAACGTTCGGTTCCGGATGATGAAAAACTTTCCGCACTCAATCCAGAAGACAGATTTGTAGGCGAATCGGATTCCAAACAAGTTTTCCACCGCCTTGCGGGATGTTGGACGTATTGGGGTTATAAATACGGTTATTTTACAGATGAAGATAGCGCTCGTGTCTTCTATGAAGAAGTTATTTTTATGCTCGCAAGCCAAATGGCTGCACCCAATTCCCCACAGTGGTTCAATACAGGACTCCACTGGGCTTATGGAATTGATGGAAAATCACAAGGACATTACTATGTGGATCCAAAATCGGGGAAACTTGTAAGATCAGCCTCTTCTTACGAACACCCACAACCCCATGCATGTTTCATCCAATCTGTGGATGATGATTTAGTGAATGAAGGTGGAATCATGGATCTTTGGGTTCGTGAAGCTCGTCTTTTCAAATACGGATCAGGAACAGGAACTAACTTTTCTAACTTACGTGCTGCCAATGAATCTCTCTCTGGTGGTGGAAAAAGTTCTGGGCTCATGTCTTTCCTTAAAATTGGGGACAGAGCTGCGGGAGCCATCAAATCAGGAGGAACCACTCGTCGTGCAGCGAAGATGGTTTGTCTTGATATGGACCATCCGGACATCGAAGAGTTCATTGATTGGAAAGTGCAAGAAGAGAAAAAAGTGGCATCCCTTGTTACGGGATCCATTCTCAACAACCGCCTCCTCAACGATATTATGAGCGCTTGTTCTTCCGCCAAACAAACACTTGGTGAAGAAGCGGCTTACGACCCAGCTGCCAATTTAGATCTGAAAAAAGCGATCCAAAAAGCAAGGAAAGCATTTGTTCCAGACAACTACATCAAACGAGTGATTGACCTTTCCAAACAAGGTTACAAAGACCTACTCTTTGAAGAATTGACAACTGATTGGCAATCTGAAGCTTATAACACTGTTTCTGGACAAAACTCCAATAACTCTGTGCGAATCACAAATGAGTTTATGGAAGCAGTGGAAAAAGACCTTCCTTTCCACCTTTATAACAGAACGGAAAAAGAAAAAGCAAAGGCCGCAAACAGAGAAGCAAAACCTTCCAAAACTTTACGTGCGCGTGATCTTTGGGAAAGAATTGCCAATGCTGCTTGGAACTCTGCAGACCCAGGAACACAGTATCATAGCACGATCAACGAATGGCATACATGCCCAGAAGACGGAGCGATCAATGCATCGAACCCATGTTCTGAGTATATGTTCCTCGACAATACGGCATGTAACTTGGCTTCCGCAAACCTTGTTAAATTCTTAAAAGAAGACGGAAGTTTTGATGTCGCGGGATACCGTTACTTAAACAAAATTTGGACCATCATCTTAGAAGTATCTGTGCTTATGGCGCAGTTCCCTTCCAAAGAAATTGCAGAACTCTCCTACAAGTTTAGAACTTTAGGTCTCGGATACGCAAACCTTGGTTCCCTTCTCATGATCATGGGTATTCCTTATGATTCACAAGAAGCGATGGCTGTGACTGGTGCGATTTCTTCCATCATGCATATGACTTCTTATGCAACCTCAGCAGAGATGGCAAAAGAACTCGGACCGTTTGCTGGATACGAAAAAAACAAAAACCACATGCTTCGTGTGATTCGTAACCACAGACGTGCGGCTTACAATGCACCAAAAGAAGAATACGAAGGCCTAACCATCACTCCGGTGGGAATCAATCCATCTTTCCTTCCTTCCTACTTACTCGAAGCAGCGAAAGAAGATTCTGACAGAGCCTTGGAACTTGGTGAATTGTATGGATACCGTAACGCACAGGTGACTGTCATTGCACCAACAGGAACCATTGGTCTTGTGATGGACTGTGACACAACAGGAATCGAACCAGACTTTGCTCTCGTGAAATACAAAAAATTGGCTGGTGGTGGATATTTCAAAATCATCAACCAATCAGTGCCAGTGGCTCTTAAAAAACTCGGCTACAGCCAAGCAGAACAAGATGCGATTGTAAACTACTGTAAAGGCCATGCAACTTTCAATGGAGCACCGGGTGTGAACACAGCTCGTTTGAAAGAAAAAGGTTTTACAGAAGATGTATTGGAAAAACTCGAAAAACAACTTCCATTTGTTTTTGATATCCAATTTGCATTCAACAAGTTTACGTTAGGTGAAGATTTCCTTTCCAAAACATTGGGAATCGATGCAAGTGTTTATAACTCTATGAGTTTTAACCTTTTAGAGACACTTGGATTTTCTGCAGATGAAATCGCACAAGCAAATGATTATGTTTGCGGAACGATGACCATCGAAAACGCACCTTTCATCAAAGAGAAGGATCTAGCTGTTTTTGATTGTGCAAACAAATGTGGAAAATACGGAAAACGTTTCTTATCTTATCAATCACATATCCGAATTATGGCTGCGGCACAACCATTCATTTCGGGTGCGATCTCTAAAACGATCAACCTTCCCGAGGAGGCAACCATCGAGGATGTAAAAAATGCATACCTCATGTCTTGGAAAGTGATGATCAAAGCAAACGCACTTTACCGTGATGGATCTAAACTTTCACAACCACTTAACTCCGTATTCCAGTTGTTAAGTGCTGTGGGTGAAGAAGAGGAAGAACTTCAAACTTCTTCTGCTCCCAAAACGGTAACGGAAGTGGCGGAAAAACTTGTTTATAAATACATTGCGGAAAGAAGAAAACTTCCACACCGTCGTGCAGGTTATACACAAAAAGCTATGGTTGGTGGTCACAAAGTATACCTTCGCACAGGAGAATACGAAGATGGCCAACTCGGTGAAATCTTTATCGATATGCATAAAGAAGGAGCGGCTTTCCGTTCCCTTACAAATGCGTTTGCGATCGCAGTTTCTCTTGGTTTACAACATGGAGTTCCACTAGAAGAATTTGTAGAAGCTTTTACATTCTTCAAGTTTGAGCCAAACGGTATGGTTTCTGGCAACCCTCACATTAAGATGTCAACTTCTGTGATCGATTACATCTTTAGAGAACTTGCCATTACTTACCTAGGAAGATACGACTTGGCACAAGTATCTCCCGAGGATCTAAGAACAGATGAAGTAGGAAGAAAAGCAGATCCAACAAAGGATCTAGTGGGAAAGCAGGAAAGTAGCGGACTTCGTGTTCCGCTACAAGTTTCTCCCATTTCCATGAAGTCTGTTTTGGAAGAAAAACCGGAACCGGTGGCAGTTGCTTCCGGAACACCAACAGCAGCACAATCGGCAGCGGCAACTTTGAAAATCATCGGAGAAGCGAGAACCAAAGGTTATACAGGAGATTCCTGTACAGAATGTGGTTCCTTCCAAATGGTTCGTAACGGGGCTTGCCTGAAGTGTATCTCTTGCGGATCCACAACTGGTTGTTCGTAAAAACAAACACCACTAACCTCTAATCTTTAAGGTTAGAGTTTAGAATTAATTAGAAAAAAGATCTCGAGGAATCATCCTTGAGATCTTTTTTTTATCTCCTAAATCAACTACAGTTCGCATTGAATTTAAGATACCTGTGGAATCTTTGCTGTTGGTAATGAGAGATGAATTTTGAATCATCGGGAGTTAAGCTAAATTCACCAGTAAGTGATGTCCGGAAAAATCTGGAAAAATTTCAAGAACAACGACACTTCCTTTAGCGAAAGTATCACAAAGACAGTTTCGCCAAATAAAATCATTTTGATCAAACTAAACGATAAGCGAGACTATGGAACCGGAGCCGGTTCAATGGATGTATCTTCTGCTTTGGGAGCACCACCGCCACCTAACTGATTTAAGTTGGGGAGATCTACTTTTGGAGCAGAAAAGGTGCCACGAATCGGGATACAAGTTTTGCCACCTTCCTGAGGAAGTAAGGCCACCATACCCACCAAATCTTGGCGTTCCTGAGCAAACTTTTCGGTTAAAGTAAAACAAACTTTTAAATCTAATTGTGAAAAGGATAAGGTATCAGAGAGACGAACCACACCTTGGAATTGGAATTTGGCAAGGGAAGATTCTAAACTACCTCGCTCCAAAAGTAATTTTCCCGAACGAATCTTAAACAGAAAATTCGCCTTACGGATGTCAGTTCCTTTTAAACTTCCTAAAAATGGAATTTCGGCAGATTCTTTGATTTTTCCACCAGAAAGGTCGATCTCCCCTTCTCCATTCCATTTTGTAATTTTATCATCAATGGGAGAAAGGCGAAGGGGAATGTCCAAAGTTTGGATGCTCATGGCCCATTCACTTCCTTCGAAATTAAAATAACCAATATTTGCATCACCATCTAATCTAGATTGCAAAAGCCCTAGAAGTGAAATTCCCAAACTAATTTCTTCTGCTTTGATCGACGTCCCCGTTGGAAAACTCGCAACAAAACTATCAAAAGATTTTCTTCCAATCATAGGAAAATGAATTTCTTTGGCATCCATAAAGATACCGGTTTCTTTTCCTGTTTTGATTAACACAGAACGAACAATTTCGTTTAACGGAAAAATAAATAGAGTAAATACAAGAAAGGATACAACTGCAATGGCTACTAATGTAAAAACCTGTTTTCGGTTTACTTTGGAATGTTCTTCATCCCCATCTTCATCAAACAAATCACCATCGTCTTCCAAAAGACTTTCTTGAATTTCTTGGTCTTCCTCGTCTAGGAAATCTTCTTCCAATTCATTTTCTTTTGGCATATTATTTCCCTTTGGACAAACGGCTATAAGATGAAACTTTTAAGTTTACATCGTAGATTTCTTTTTCAGCAAATGGTTTTCGAAAGCTAAGTAGATCAACCTTTGCTTGGATTTGTTTGTTTTTTTCTATATCATAAACAAGTTTGATAATGTCTTGCAAAAGCACAGAACGAAAGGATACATCAATTGTAATTTTGTTATAGTCCTTTTGGATGACATTACTTGTATCCTTCATGGTTTGGACTTTGTCTTTGAGATTGTATCGAACCAAAATTTGGTCCAGTTTCGAATACATCACACTTACATCTTCTTCGCTTCCACCAGATTGTAATCCACGTAAATAATTGTATTCTCGGATCACTCGGTCAAGTTCGCTTGCTTGCGATCTGGTTTCGAAAATTTCTTCCGTAAGACTATTTCTCAAATCAGAAAATAGAGTGATGATTGTATAAATTCCAAGTAGAGCCACAAAACTAATGAGTCCAGTGACTAAAACACGTTCTCTTTCATTTAGGCGATCAAACATTATGGTTCATCCTTAGGAGTCACAATATCCATTTTGATTTTAAAACTAACTTTGAATTTACTAACACCGGTGATTAGTCTTTTGTTTTGGATTTGAATGTTTGTGAATTTTTCAGATTTTTCAAGTGCTGATTGGATGGTTCCAATTTCCCCAAATTCATTCACCCGCCCGTAAATTTGGATTTCCTTTTCTTCAAAATTAAACTGATCTAAAATGAAAGGTAATACTTCTGGGGATGGAAATTGTTCTGTGGCTTCGTTCAAAACATCCAAAACACTTTCTTGGGAAAGAAATAGACGGTAAATTTCCGTTTTTTTCCGTTCTGCTTTTAATTTTTTACTGGCCTCTGCGAGTGGATCCTCTTCTTCTCCAAGTTCGCCACCAATTCCGTTTTTATATTTCTCAAGTAACACACGTTTGTTTGCAGAAATTTTTCGTTTGTCTAAAACAATTCCGATTAAAAATACCCCAAACAACAATACCAAAGAGATACTGACAAGAATTAGATGAGGTTTAAAAGCAGATAACTTAAACCTGTTTGTATGAATTCTTTTTGCAAATCCAGTTTCTAAAAAATTAACGCGGCTACGAGATTCAAAATGAGTTCCAGTAGCCACTGCCGTAACAAAACTAGGATCATTAATTCCTAAAAACTCATAACGACCCGTTCTAATCCCTAATTTTTCTTCTAAATAAGAAGTAAGGCCAGGATACAAACTCGCCCCGCCAGACAAAAGAATGAGACTCGGCCTTTCTGTTTCTGGAAGTGAAAAAATACTATTTTCCACTTCGTGGATGAGTTGGTCTATCTTAGCTAATATAAACTTACGAAGGTTTTTCCACTGTGTGGAATTCATATGGAATTTTGAAAGGAAACTGGACTCTTCTGTTTTTTCAATTGTTTCAAAAAGAAAACCGGTTGGAAGTGATTCTTTTAAAACCCTCGCATCCTCTAATTCAATTTTAAGTAAGTTTGCAATTTCCGAACTCACTTCTTCACCACCAATATAAATTTGTCGTGTATGGCGAAGTTTTCCTTCAAAAAGAACATTCAGAATGCTATACCGTCCTCCCAAATCCAGCTGTAAGATGGTTTGTTCGGTAAGTAACAAAGGGTAATTTTTAGTTACCAATGAAGAAAGTGCAAAGGAATCGAGAGACAAACAAGATAAAGAAAGATCTCCTTTAGCAAAAGGTTTTAAGGCGCGAAGTAATTCCGTGTGATGGACATTGAAGGAAATAACGTCAGAGTTTTCTTTATTTGTTCTCCAAGTTTTACCAATGACTTCTAATTCTTCCATCGGGTAAGGAACCAGGTTTTCTACCTCAAAAGGTAAAACTTCTTGGATTGCTTTTTCTGAAACCAAAGGAACGGTAAGGTCTCGGACAAAAAGATTGTGGATTCCTAAATTGAGGAGAAAGCGATTTTCTTCCGGAAAAAAACTTTGAATGAATCGAATGATATTGTATTCAAAGGGATCCCCTTCCGAATCATCCAGTTCCACAACGGGAAGACTTTCTGTCCGGAGGATAACCACTTTTCCTAGAACCTTTTTAAAAAGGACTCCTTTTAGAAACGTAGAACCATAATCGATAGCTAGGTATTGGTCAAATGATAACATAATTAATCTTCAGTATAGTATAACATTTGGTTGTTGGTAAGGTCAAAAAGACCAGATACCTTTCGAACCACTTTATCCTTTATAATCCCAACCCCTGTGATTTTATAAACTTCGCCTTTGGTTTTGATTCGCCCACCAGAGACATCTGTTCCCTCTCCCGCAAGTTCCTTATACAGAGTGAGATCCCCTGTTGTTTTGACTTGAAATTCTGGTTCGGTCTCCAGATCTTTCAATTCTTTAATATAGCCTCCTTTCTGCAACTTGAGTTTCAAAATTTTCATGGCGGCTTGTTTGGTCATAAAGTCAGAAAGGGAAATGAGGACAAAATACGGTGCCGTATTGATATTGATCCGATCATCATAAGAATCACCCGCAGGCAAATAGGCGGTAACATTATTGGAGAGCACATAATCTTTATCGGAACGAAGGGCTCTTTCCTCCTCTGTCATAAAGTCTTTGGAGTTATTTTTATCATAATCTTTGGGTTTTAAACTTTCATAAACCACAGAACGATCGAATCCTTTGACATTCAAAAGCTCCGAAAGGGAATAAAATGGAGCATTTTTGATCTTTCTTGGAGGAGTGAGCCGGCTGTAGTAATACTGCTCCGCACCGCCCCCGGTTTCCTGATGGTTTTCATCGATCCAGTCCAAAATGGGCGAAATCATTTCTCGTTTTAATCCAAATTGGTAAAAAAGTCGGGTCACCATCTCAATCGTTCTTTGGTTGGGTTGGTCGTCGTAAATCTTCACAAGAGAGTTGATGTTGATTTTTCCATCTTCAGGACTCATGGTGTAATAGATGACACCACCACCGAGGGGGATGGGAGGTGGATCCATAGCAAGACCCGATTGGTATAAAACTTCTTCTGGAATTTTTTTCAATGCGCCCACGGCACCCATAAACCCTGCTTTGGCGAGCATATGAGCCCGAAATCCATCAGCCTGAGAACGAGCCACGCGGTATTCTGTCGCGGCGTCTTCAAAGAATTTGGATGCCGTGAATAGTGAAGCAGTACCTATGGCCATCACAAGGAGATAAACCATAAATCCCTTTTTGGCTCTTTTATTTGTAGAGGATAACCGGATGCGCCAGTGATTCATATTTAACAAATGCATTCCCCACAAGTGATATAATTTCAAACCGAATGAGTCTTGGAATTTTTTTTGTTGTACGGGAATTCCAATCATCAACCCATTTGTCCCCACGTTCGGAAAATTTCATTTGAAAACTTTTTACATTTTCAAGTAATACATGTTCAACGCCACCTTGGGTAGGGAAGGTATCGATCATCTCATCTTCGCGGCGTATTAAGTAAGACAGTCCTTCCATTTTTGGATTCGGCATCTTACGTAAATAAAAGGAAACTTCCCTGACAGATGCCTGTCCTTCTTCTTCGGAATTGGGATTAGCAGTTGCAAATACTACACGGTCATTCCTTGCCCCAGTCACCCCTTCTTGTTTACCCACAAATAAAATTCGTTTTTGGTTATCGATAAAATATGTACGGGTGAGAGTTCCTCGAACATTCTCCATTGCATAAAGAATGTCTTTTCGATTTGCTCCTTTATTAGAAGCTCCTTTTTTTGAAATTTTATTCGCTGTATAAAATACAGAAAATATTCCCGTAAAAATTACCGCCATAATCATCACAACAATGGATATCTCCACCAGTGTGAAACCACGTTTACGACGATAAACAAACATTAGTATTTTGTACTCCTAAATGTTTCGACACTATAGGTTTCTTTTTTGTTCCCATCCATATAAAAAATAGAAACCTTCACTCGAAATACTTTCAAAACTCCACCAGTTTCAAAACTTTTTTTCTGACCCCGTTTTTTCATTAGGTCGCTAAAACCTACGTCTTTATCACCTAACATATCCTTGGGGGCTTTGTTACGAAGAGCTTCTGCATTAGGACCACCGGCTAGTTTGAGTAAGTCCATTTCTTCTTCTTTGATTTCTGTTTCGAATGTGTATCCAGGGAAGGCATCAATCGAACCTCGGGAGGTGTCCGTTTGCATAGTAGTGGAAGAATCCACTTGAGCCATTTTGATTTTTGCTAAATGTACAGCATTGGCAAGTAAAACTGCTTTTTTCTGATATGAAATTCCTTCGGCAATCAGCGAATATGTATAAGTCATTACCATCGCGGCCATAGCCATAGCAATCGTGACTTCAAAGAGTGTGAAAGCCGAACGGGTGTTTTTATTTAGGCGGTGTTTTCGCATTTGATTCCACCTGTTCATCCCTTTCATCCAAACCATAAGAAACCTTTTGGATGGGCCCAGTTTCTGGTTCAGGAAAATATTCCGTTTTATGAATTTTGATTTTTCCACCATATCTGTAGATTTGAATGGTTCGTTTGATCTCTGAATCAGAGCCAATATATAACAATAAATCTGTTGTGGTTCCTTGTGGGGTAAATACAATTCGAATTTTGCCCTCTGTTTTCGGTTTACCACCTAAGTCACGTACGCTGACAATTTTTGAATAAAAGGGAAGTGTTACTTTTTTTAAGATAGGTTCTTCTTCGAGCCCACCCTCTTCTCTTTTTAAGAGGAAAAACTGGTATTCTCTTTTTTCAAACTCGTATTGGAATAAAACAGCTTGGTTGGTGAGTTGGGCTTTGTTGTATCCGAATTTAAAAGATTCCTGTAATTTAACAGCGATATCTTCGGTAGAAGGAATGATGAGGTTACGGAGAGTTCCTCCGACAATCACCATGATCAGACCAAGGATGGAAATTACAACGGCAATCTCAATGAGTGTGAGACCATCGCGTAATTTCCGCTTGGTTTTCAAAACCGATATTTTATCGGAAAGCGGCCGGGTAATCATCCGGTGAAAGGATATTAAAATCTTTATTTTTTCCTTCTCCACCTTCTTTTTTATCTTCACCTAAAGTAAGAATTTGCGGGATAGCACCTTCAAACTTTAATACATAAGGAGTTTTCCACGGATCTTTTAAAACTGCTTTTTCACGAACAATTGGTTCGTAATCATCACCAACTTTGTCATCGTCTGGTTTTTCGATTAAAGCTTGTAAACCTTGTTCTTCTGAAGGGTATTTATCATACACTTCTAAATAACGTTCGAGAGCTGTTTTTAGTACAGCACTATCATTTTTAAGCTTCAGTTTTTTTTCGCCTTCACCCCGATTACCGATACTGGAGTAAAGAATTGCCATAAGAGATCCTAAAATGAGCATTACTACGGTAATCTCGATTAGGGTAAGTCCCTCACGTATCTTTCTGTGTTTCCCTTTAGTTTTCATAAACCCTACATCCCCTGGATTTCTTGAGTTAGTTTGTACATTGGCGTCATAATGGCCGCCATGATTGTAAAAATAATTCCACCCATTACAATGATCATCATTGGTTCTAATGATTGGGTCAAAGATTTTATTGCCGTGTCCACCTCGGATTCATAGATTTCCGAGAGTTTATTCATCATTTCGGGGACTTTATCAGAGGCTTCCCCGGCACTCAGCATCCCAAGTACCATTTGCGGGAGGACTTGAGATCCTTGTAAAGAATCAGAAAGTTTTCCACCCTCTTTGATTTTGATGATGGCAGATTCAATTTCTTCCTTAAAAACCGTGTGTCCGACAACGTCAGAGACAATGTTCAATGAAACAATGAGAGGCACCCGGTTCAAAAGCAAAATAGATAGATTCCTTGCAAAATTAGAAACTAGGATTTTCCGAAGTAAGGTTCCAATGACTGGCAATCGAAGGAGGAATTTGTCCCAAGTTTTTTTTCCTTCACCCGCACTTTTCCATTTCATAAATCCTAAAAATCCACCGGCAATGGCACCTAAAATAAAAAACCAATAATTGGTTAAAACATAAGATAAGAAGATCACACTTCTTGTGAGTAGCGGAAGTTTAGCGTCAAAGGATGCAAACAACTGTTCAATTTGTGGAATCACCACCACAAGTAGGAAGATGGAAACACCCAAAGAAAGTAAACCCATAATCATGGGATAAATCATCGCCACTTGGACTTTCGATTTTAATTCAGAGGATTTTTCCTCTAGTTCAGCTAACCGGTGTAACGTGTTTTCATAATTTCCTGTGGACTCACCCACGGAAATCAAACTGGGATACTGGTCAGGAAAAACCGTTTTGTGTTTTTTCATGGACTCGGAAAGACTCATTCCCTCCGTAATGTCCGCTCTCATCTCAATCAAAACTTTTTTGAAATAGATATTTTCCACTTGGTCAATGATCGATAACAAACATTTATCAAGTGGAATACCCGCACCAAGTAGGGTTCCGAGTTGTTTACAAAATAATCCCACTTCTTTTCTGGGAATTCGGTATAATAATTTTGATAAAAACGGAAAAAGTTCTCTTTCTTCCTTTTCTCTATCTTCTTGGATGGATCTGACATAAAGGCCTTTCGCCTTTAGTTTGTTACGTGCCGCCTGAAGATTCGGGGCATCGATAATATTTTTTTCTTCTTTCCCCTTTCTGTTGAATGCAACGTACGTATAAAGTGGCATATAAATTAAGATACCCGTAGGACTTCTTCCGGAGTTGTGACACCCTCAATCACCTTATATTTGCCGTAATCTTGCAAAGTAGAAAGCCCATTTTTCAATGCAATTTCCTTAATGCGGTTGGCATCAGCACCTTGCAAAATGGCACGTTTGATTTCATCGTTCATGGTGAGAAGTTCATACAATCCGGTTCGGCCTTTGTATCCAGAATTTAGACAAGAAGAACAACCTTTCCCTCGATACAAAACACCATTTTTTAATTCTTTTCTTTGGATTCCAAGACCCGCGAGATCCTTGTCAGTAGGTTTGTAACTCGTTTTACAATCCTTACAAATCACACGAACAAGCCTTTGTGCCATAAAACCTAACACGGAACTGGTGATGAGGTAAGGTTCGATTCCCATATCTACAAGCCTTGTCACGGCTGAGGATGCATCATTCGTATGGAGAGTGGAAAATACTAAGTGACCAGTGAGGGATGCTTGGATGGCAATCCTTGCTGTTTCCTCATCGCGGATCTCCCCTACCATTACCACATCCGGATCTTGACGGAGGATGGAACGAAGGCCTGCAGCAAAAGTGAGACCGATTTTTTCGTTCATTTGCATCTGTGAAATTCCATCCATTTGGTATTCCACCGGATCTTCGCAAGTGATGATGTTTCGTTCTTCTGTATTGATTTCGGAAAGTGCAGAATAGAGTGTTGTCGATTTACCAGATCCTGTGGGACCTGTGACTAAAATAATTCCATAAGGTTTATAAATTAAATTTTTAAAGTCACCTAAAATTTCTTTATTAAAACCCATGGTTTCGATGGAATATTTTTGGTCAGTTTTGTTTAGGATCCTCATTACGATCCGTTCCCCGAATTGACAAGGGATGATGGACACACGAACATCCACGTCTTTCCCAGCCAACCTAAGTTTGATCCTACCATCCTGAGGTAACCGGTTTTCAGCGATGTTCAAATTCGACATAATTTTGATACGGGTAGAAATTCCCGCCAAATAAGACTTAGGTGGACTTAATACTTTTTGTAAAACACCATCCACACGGTAACGAACCACAACTGATTTCTCAAATGGTTCCACGTGGATATCCGAGGCCCTTTCCGATACGGCTTGTGATAAGATCACATTTACCATTTTGATGATAGGAGCTTCGTTTGATAAATCAAGTGCATCCGATTCAAAAGCATCGGAGAGGTCACCAAAACTTCCGTCCATCTCATCCATCATCTCTTTGGCTTCGGCAGTAGTTTTGTCGAACTGAGAGTGGATGATTCTCATAATTTCGTTTTCGGTAGCGAGAACGAATTGGATTTCATATCCTTTGAGAAAAGACCTCATATCATCCATAGGATGGAGGTCTGTCGGATCACAAGTGGCAACAATTACCTTTTTGCCCTTCACAGAGACGGGAACAATTTTGGAACGTTGGACTAATTTTAGAGGGATTCTAGCAAACACTTCCTCACTGGCAACAAACTCCAGTTTGTCGACAAACTCCATGCGGTGGAGTTTTGCTAGTGCCTTTAGGATGTCTGTTTCGGAAGCGAGACCTTTTTTTTGGATGATATGAGTGATAGGAAGATTGGTTTTTTCCTGTTGTTTGGAAATATCCTCAAGATCCTTAACGGTAAGGATCCCATCTTCTAAAAGAATTTGTCCTAAACTCTTTCTCATCGTAGTTTCTTTTCTCGTTCGTCGACCATCCTTTCTTGTTCATTTTTCTTTTGGATGGTGATACGGTCTGACTTGTCTCGATCGTCTAGGATGTGTGGTGTTAAAAACACCATCAAATTAGTTTTACGATTTTGATTGGTAGTCCTTCGGAATAAGGTTCCAAGTAACGGAATCTCCCCTAAAATCGGGATCTTTTGCACTTTCTTTTGTTTGTCATTGGAAAGTAATCCCCCAATCACAATGGTTTGGATATTATCCACAACAATCGTTGTTTTGATATCACGTTTGTTAAACGTTGGGTTTCCCCCTGTGGCTTCGGAAGAAATCCCTGCTACGTTTTTGATCTCTTGGTAAAGATCTAAAGTGATACGATTGTTTTTATTGATATGAGGAGTGAATTTAAGTTTAATCCCTGTGGGGCGGTATTCAAAGTTTGCCACAGTCACCGCATTGTCCCCGCCAAGACCGGCGTTACGGTTTTGGGTTCTAACTGGAACGTCCTGACCTACGTTGATCTCTGCTTCTTGGTTGTCCAAGGTCAAAATCTGCGGAGCAGACAATACGTTAAAATTTTCATTCGTAGAGTTTGCGTTTAAGATACCAATGATCTGTTGGCCCCCACGACGGATGAATCCAAGGGAAAATCCAGATAGTGTGTTGACATTCGTAGGTCGACCATTTTTATCGATGACCCCCCCTTGGGCCGCAAGACCGGTGTTAAACTGTCCGTACGCCAATTCTTGGTAACGCCAATCGATACCGAAGTCATTTAAGTCTGTGGAACTGAGCTCCACAATGAGAACCTCAAGTAACACCTGTTTTCTGGGAGTATCTAGAATTTTTATGATTTTTTTGATTTCTTCCCATTCTTGAGGAGTTGCAGTCACAATTAGGGAGTTTGATTCTTTGTGAGCAACTGCTTTGATTTTATCCTGTTTGCCAGGAACTTTGGGAGCTTGGGCCACTGGTTGTTGAGGCTGCGGTGGTTTTCCATCCGGACCAGGTTCCCCCGGGGGGCCTTGTGTGGGAGCCGCGGGAGCATCTGGCATATCCAACTTTACTAAAATGGCAGCTAGTTTTTCTGCTTCATTGTATTCCAAAGTATAAATATGAATGTCACCTGCAGAGGATATGGATCCTGGGCCATCCGCACGAACATCCAAATTATCAACTAACTTCAGTAATTTGTTAATATCAGAGGTTGAACCAGAAAAAATTAATGTGTTCTGGTTTTTGGGAATGATGATATCGGTATCAGGAGAAGTTACTCTTTTGAGAATTGGTTCCAACTCAATCGCATTCGAAAATTCTAATGGAACAATTTGAGTGATGGTTTTATTCAGTGAAACTTCTGATTCGGAAACAGGATCTTTTCCTATGCGAACGATGGGTGATTTGGCAAGTGCATCTTTGATTTTCACCACTTTGATAAGATCGTTTTCTTCGATGAGACCAAAACCTTGTGTTTCTAAAACGGATTTCATAAATCCGTAAGCATCTTCAATCTTCACTCGTTTTTGAGAAATGATGGTGATTTTTTTCCCTTTTACAGCGTCATCAATGAGAATGTTTCTTTTGATGATGGCACTCATTCCCATTAAAAAATCTTTGAGTTCCGTATCTCTCCAATCGGCTGTGAAACTAGCTGGTTCAGGAGAAGATTTAGATTTGATTTGTTTCCCTTTTTCTTGAGAAAAACCAGGTGTTACAAATATATAAAGGCAAATACTGAGTACAACTAAAGGAAGACGATTTCTCATTTTAATTCCGAATGATAAATTCATATGTGATTATTTTGCCTTGTCTCTCTAAATCCACTGTAATTTTTGGGGCCTGTTTGATCGATCCCCAAATTTCCAACATTTTCTCTGTTTCGTTCAGTGGCATTCCATTGACTCGTTTGATGATATCCCCACCACGAGCACCGAGGGAATAAAACACATGGTCTTTTGCCACCTGATAGATCTTGTAACCCTCGATCTTTCCGTCTACCAAATGAGGGCCAAACCTTGCATTTTTATAGATGGTATTCGGGTCTTTTAGTTTCCGATTCACGTCCTCACGGGAAAGAACTTTTTGAACCGTTTGGCTGGATGGCCCTAAATTCGAAACGGCAGCAGCATCTTTGGGACGAATTCGTTCTTTGGCCTGGGCAGGAGTTTCGCCAATATTCACACGAAGGCTTAGGCCACCCTTTTTTAAGACTACATAATGTTGTTCAATGGTTTGGACTTTATAACCACCGACCATCTCACCCGTTCCATATTCTTCCGAATCATTGTTTTGTTTTTCACGGATGGTAACCCGAGCAAAAGACCAGTGCCCAGAAAGAGTTCCTGTGATGAGCATCTGGTCGTCATCTCCGTTATCCTGAGCAATTTCTGGATCGAGAGGTGCCCCATCTGCCCCACGTTTGGTGGCATCGTTCGGGTCATAAACTTGACCACGAATGAGATTTCCAGTCACTACATCTTCATAAGTACTAACGGCAAGGATGACCTCTTGGCGCATTTGTTTAGGACGGAGGTTGCCCGCTGCACTCATCCCCGTTTCCGTAGAAAACAAAAGTAAGAGGACAAGTTTTAACAGATAGGCGAGAGAAAAAGAAAAAAGTAAAACTGCCGGAATCAATGTCAAAAACTGACTCGATTGGATTCTTTGAAGGATTAAATTCATACTCCCCACAAACCGGAGATAGGCTCCGATTACATTCCGGCTACTTCAGATTTAGGGAGTCTAGTGACTTGTTTTTCCGTGATGCTAAGAGCCGATTCAGGATTCATAATTTTCCCGTTTCGAAACACTTCAAAATGCAGATGTGCTCCTGTTGCTGTACCTGTCCTTCCGACAAGGGCAACCACACGACCCATCTTCACCGTTTCCCCAACCTCAACTAAAATCTGGGAACAGTGGGCGTAAACTGTTTTATAACCATTTTTATGTTGGATGGTGACTGAATTGCCATACCCGCCGTTACGGCCAGTAAAAACAACTTCTCCATCAGCCGAAGAAAGCACAGGCGCCCCTACTTTTGCCGCAAGGTCAAGCCCCGTATGATACACACGATTGTATTTATTAAAAGGATCGACACGCCTTCCATACCGAGATGTCACGCGACTTTGTGGAACTGGCATAATAAAGATTTTTTTCAAAACAACTCTCGAAGAAGAAGCATTCTTAACTTGGACTGGAACTTCTAAAACTTGGCCAATTTTTAATTGGTCATTTGTCAGCCCATTGTGTTTTTTTAATTTTGCCAATTCTATGGAAAAGGAACGAGCAATCTTTGAGAGATTGTCTTTTTTTTGTACCGTATATTTTTTTAATACGATGCCTGACTCGTGGACAACGGTATTACTCACAACAGGAGATACATCGATGTATTTTGGTAAGTCGAGGGAAGCAAGTTCCACTTCTTCTTCTTCACCTGTGGCATTGACACCAACAGAAAAAAGTTTATGGATCTCTGATTCTTGTGATTGGGAACCAAAGAGACGAAACATTCCCTGTTCCCCACCAGGAAGAGATTCATTGATTTCTGTATGAATTTTTTGGAATGGGTTGGCAGAAAGTCCAGTTCCCGAAAGAACCAAAAGAATAAATGATACCAACCGGGAGATCTTCACAGATAAAATATCGGGCACTCGAGGGAAGAATCTTGAACCAGAAACAAAGAAAGAGAAAAAACGAACTACTTGAGACAATACAACTTCCCTAACCTTTATTTCTTTTTTTTGACATTGGATTCAACCAGAGTGAATTTTTTACCCACCCACTCTTCAATATCTTCCAAGTCATACTGCCTTTTTTTCACATCATCATTGATGATGTAGTCAGCCAATTTTCCAAGAGAAGACTCTCTCGACTCTGCAATGGGATAAACCTTCAATTTCAAAAGAGAAGGAGTGGATTCAATGTAGATCTTAACAAGAGTGCCTTTTTTCCAAATTTCTGTTTTTGAAAACTTGATCTCTTCTTGTGTCAGATACGTCTTTCCATCATAGTATTCATTGATTTCTCTGAGTTTTTCTTTTTTGATCAACCGTTGGGAACAATGACTGAACGCAAGGAGAAGAACGAGGGGAATTACACGAATGATACTACAATCCAAAGCAAACTCTGAGGAAAAGTCACCATGATGCCTCAATTATGAAAAGTCTTTTTTATTTTTTGGCCCAAAAGAGAAATCTCCTGACCCAAGATAGATGTGATCCCCAAACGAGCAGAAGTCGGAAGTTTATTATATGAATGGAATGGAACCAAAGAAATCCAAGTGGAAGTGGGAATCCGAAGAGGACTTCCTGGGTTTCAAATTTTGGGATCTGCTTCCGTATCCACAAAAGAGTCCAAAGATCGCATCCGTTTGGCTCTAGAGGCCTCTGGGTTTCAGTTCCCACTGGAAACCATCATCATCAATTTAAAACCCGTCCATATCCCTAAACGAATGGTCTGTTTGGACTTAGCAATGGCTGCGGGAATTCTTTTAGCGACAGGCCAAATTCCTAGTCCCAATTACCCCATTCGGTATTTAGGGAGTCTAGGTCTGGATGGACGGATTCTAGGTGGCAAGGAACTCCTACCGTATCTTTGGCAAAGTTCCGAATCTCGAGAGCATTCTTTTTGTCTCCCGGCAACACTTGAAAACGAACCTCTCCCCAAAGGTCGTTACCAATTCTTAAACCATCTGGAAGATTTAAAAAACCTACCTGTAGAAACACCTAACACAAGAGAGATGGAGGTTTTGCCATCAGAAAATACCACTTGGGATACAGTCTACTTAGATCCCTACCAAATGAAGGTTTTCCAAGGTTTGTTATATTCCCTTCTTGGCAACCACCATAGCCTCCTCTTAGGAAGTCCGGGATCAGGAAAAACAATGCTCCACCGGATGCTAGAATCCCTACTTCCACCCAAAGAATCAAGAGACCAAACAGGCCAAGGCATTTGGACTTCCAGTGGGGAATTTGAAATCCCATCAACCAAACGACCCTTTCGTTCCCCCCACCATTCAGCCACAGAAGTCGGACTTGTGGGTGGAGGTCTCCCCTTCCAACCTGGGGAAATTTCAAAAGCTTACGGAGGGATTTTGTATTTGGATGAAGCATTAGAATTTAAAGATCGAATTTTAGAAAGCCTCCGGATGCCTATGGAAGACTCTTACTTAGAAATCGTTCGTATGAATGAAATCACAAAACTAAAAACAGATTTTACTCTCATGCTTTCGGCAAATCCCTGTCCTTGCGGGAACTACCACAGTTACCAAACCTGCCACTGTTCTTTACAAAAGATTCGTTTGTATTTGCAAAAAATTAGTGGAGCATTTTTGGATCGAATCACCATCTTTCAAACCTTATTTGAAACCACCAATGATCGGTGTATCAAATTAGAAGAATTAAAAATGAGGATAGTTTTACGAGATCGTTTTTTATTTCGAAACTCTAGACTAGTTCCAGAGAATGAGGAAAAGAAAGTTCAAAAAATTTTAGATACAGAACAACAAACCAAACAACTGTCCTTACGAAAGAAAAAACAAATCATCTCTTTAGCAAGGACCATTGCTGATTGGAACCTCTCCTCCCGAACGAAGGAAGTACACATCTGGGAGGCAGTGGAATATTGTATTGGTTACCAATGGATTTATAGTTTGGGCTAATTACTTTGAAATAAAATGCGAAATTTCCATCGCAATTTTATTGATCGCATAATCCATATAAGCTGGATCATCGATCTTTTTTTTGTAATTTTCGAATTTTTTCTGAATGGTCGATGCCATTCCCCTTTTCCGGAGTAATACCGGATCTGGCCCAAATTCGTCGGTTTCTGCTAAATTCCCAAAAATACTAAATTGTCTCATGCGGTTACTTCCTTGTAACAATCAAACTCTCGTCCTTGAGAGCGTTTTCCCTTGAGGGATACATGATCAATCGGCCCGGTACAAAAATCCCTTGATGAAGTATTTAGAAGATTGACGAATAAAAACGAACTTCCTTTTTTTCCGTGATATGGATCAAATTAAACGAAGGTGTTAGGTGATAAAAAGCAGGAATCTCTTTTAGTAAATAGTAATATACCTTCCGCATTCTCAGGCGTTTTGTCTCATGAAAACATTCCAAAGGGTGAAATCCGCTACTTTCCTTCCAAAACTTAACTTCTGAACAATGTAGGAATTCATCCTTAAAACTGATTATGTCTAATTCGCCAAAAGCCTTTCGGTAGTTTTGGAAAAGAACCAAATGTCCCTCGGATTCCAAATATCCCTTCGCCAGATCCTCTCCGGCCCGGCCCTTTTTTGTTTTTTCCCAAACCATAGAAAAACAAATCGATTTCAGTAGATCTGTGAAAAGGGAATGGCTTGTTGGATGTAGAGATTTAAGTCTTTCATTAGATCCACAAATTCCAAATGTTTGAGGCGTTTGCCTTCTGCATCTTTTGTGACTCGAATGACCGGACGAAGCGGTTTGTCTTTATTGGATTCAATGACCATACCCATTCTTAGGTCAGAAAGAATGACTCCGGACCCCACTGGGAACATAGAAAGTTTATTTAAAAATAGTCTTACCATTTTTAAATCAAAACGGTTCACGTTTTCGCTGATCATAATCTTCATCGCTTCGTAAGGAAGGATGGCCTGCCTGTAAGGCCTTGGGTGGATCATAGCAGCAAATTGGTCAGCAATCATAAACACTTTTGTGAGTTCTTCAATTTGGTTGGCAAGAATCCTTTGCGGATAACCAGAACCGTCCACTGCTTCATGATGTTGGAGAGCTACAATGGCCAGAGAGTTTTTCAACTTTAACCTTTGGGTAAGGATTTGATAACCAGTCACCGGATGGCGTTTGATGGTTTTTAAATCTAGTTCAGAAAGGGCACCTTTTTTTTCTGAGACTTCCTCGGGAACAGTCACCATTCCAATATCTGCAAAAAGAGAAGCCAATGCCAAATCAATCAGTTTGGGTCTGGAAAACTCGAGGAAGTTTCCAAGCATCACGGAAAAAAATGTCGCATAACAGATATGTGTATATAAAAAATAACCCGAATGGGAATGAGACAAAAGTAAAATAGGAATTTGTGCGTTTGCTTTGGTATGATCTGCAATTCGTTCGGCAATTTCACGGAACTCACGAATTTCCGTATAACGACCTTCAGATGCTGATTTGTAAGTTTTTTGAACCAAATCAAAACAATCTTTAAAAACCGCATTGAATTCTACTTTGGTGGTATTTGCTTTTTCTAATAAATATTTAAAACGTGTGGAATTTTCATCATCCTGGTAAAAAGGAAGGTTGGTATCGAAGTATCCGGGCCCTGCACCTGAGGAAGTTTTATCTCCACCATCAGCCATCACCTTTTCTCCATCGGTTAACACAAAGGTGATCCCAAATTGAACCAATCGGTCTAAGTCTTGTTGTGTGATGGGTTGGTCGGCTCCAACAAATACTGTGTCTTTATCCAGATAAATTGACTTAGTAAACTTGGATCCAGGTTCTAAGTCACGTATGGAGATTTTCCGCATAATTGCGTAAATCCTAGTAAGAAGCGTAGAAACTTCAATTGTTTTTCTTTTGTCTCTCTAAAACAAGGATTCGAAACACTGCCGCGACTGCATCATACAATTCCCTTGGAATTTCTTTCCCATTAGGGAGATGATCTAAGGTTTGAATCATGACTTCATCACGTATGATAAGAACTCCCGACTCTTTTGCGAGCCGAATCAAATTTTCAGCAAACCTTCCTTCTGCCTTCGCCACAAGTTTCGGCGCCGCATGGAGGTTCGGATCATAAGCAAGGGCTGCCATTTTTTGTTTCATCTATAATCTCCGTTAAAGGATTCTTCCTTCCAAGTTTCCATTTGCACCGAACGGATTTGGGGAAAGTCCCGAATCAGACCCACAAAATACTTTGTGAAGTCTTCTCCCTGGAAGGATCGTTCTGTAGTGAGTTGTACGAAGATCGGTTTTTCTTTTTCAGGATCATAATGAAACTGGATTCCCATAGCACCTGTTTCTTTGGATTCCCAAAATACATAAAGAACCAAACCCTTGTTTTTCGGTTCTACCACCATTTGTAATGATTCTTTCGAATCAGGATGGATATAGGAAAGTAGATCCGAAAATCCGGTTTCTCCCAGTAAGTAATTCCAGATGGGTTTTAGATCCGCGACTTCAACCTGTTTAGAACTGGATTGGTGGCCGATAAAGGAGGCCCAACGAGAGACGGTCTTTGGTTTCGAAGGACTAGAATCTAACTCAGGATTCTCAAACCCTAAAGAGGATTTTGTATGCGAACTTTGAAACAGTTTTTTAGTTTTGCCAAGTCCCAAATTCCGGACTTCCAGATTCTCCTGGCTTGTGGATGCGGCAAACAAGGGTGGATTTCCCCGGAGAGTCGGTGCCAATCCCCATTTCCCGAAGGAAGTCATGGTCTGTACTTTGGCGAGTTTAGAAAAGAGAGGGCTCACTTCCCTCAGATCGGAGAAATTTACAAAAACTCAACCTGTGGATCGGAGAAATTCCGAGTTTCAAAAGAGCCTCCCTATGTTCTTCAGTCCCATAACCTTTGTGTTTGGCAAATCCGTAGCCGGGGTATTTCAAATCCATTTTTTCCATATATTCGTCTCTATAGGTTTTGGCAAGGATGGAGGCCGCAGAAATGGAAGGAATCAAATCATCGCCTTTCGGAAGAGAGAAATAACCTTCGATAGGTTTTGTGATCTTTAGTTTATAATTTCCATCTGCCAAAAGATAAGGCCTACCATTTAACAATTTGTCTTCTTTCCGATTTGTCTCTTCATCGTAAGTCGAAGTGGACAAATTCAATTTTTCATTCGCAGTAGTTTTGGATTCAATTGATTGTGAGTTTGTCGGCAAACACCGATTCATCCCATAAAAAATGGCTTGGTTGATATTAAACCGATCAATGAACTTGGCGCTAACAAAACTCACTCGGAAATAGGAAGCATACTGAATGATTTCCTTTCTAAGTTCGATTCGTTTGGGTTCGGGAATTTTTTTGGAATCGCGAAGACCTTTTAGGATTTCTCCACTTTTTATTTTTTCTAATGTGGAAAGAGTAAAGGAAACACAGCCCACAGAAACGGGGCCGGCAAGCGTACCACGACCTGCTTCATCGAGTGAATAACAGGTCAGGTGAGGAATTTGAAATTCAGGAAAGAACGGCCGAGTGACGACCGCTTCAAGAGAGATTATGCGCTAGGTGCTTCTGCAGCTTTTGCTTGTGCAAGAGCAGCTTTAGAAGCTTCGTCCTGTCTCTTTTTATCTTTGGCAACAATGGCTTGTCCGCCTTTTCTTTCTTTGATACGTCCCGCTTTTCCTTTTTTATCACGGAGATAGAAAAGTTTTGCACGACGAACAGATCCTTTACGAACGAGTTCGATCTTTGCAATGCGTGGGCTATGAAGTGGGAAAATTCTTTCCACTCCGATATCATAAGACACTCGTCTTACAGTAAACGTTTTGCTTTGTGATTTGTTCGCAATGGAGATCACAATGCCTTCGTAAACCTGAACACGTTCTTTTCCAGATTCAACGATTTTGTAGTGAACTTTTACAGTATCACCAATTTCGAAATTAAGTTCGTTCTTTGCTTCGCCTGCGAGTGCTGTTTCTAGAATCTGATTCATGGCTTCCTCTAAGAATGATTTCTTGTTTTGCGGTTTTTCTGCCGCCATTTACGGATCTCTTCATGATGCCCACCGAGGAGAACATCTGGAACCGTCCAACCCATAAAATCATAGGGTTTTGTATACTGGGGGTATTCTAATTCTTCCGTTTCGTTGTGCGATTCTTCGAGAAGGCTTTCTTCTTTTCCTAAAAACCCCGGAACAAACCGAGATAGGCAATCGGCAACAACGAGAGCAGCTAAATCCCCCGATGAAATAACATAGTTTCCAATGGCCACTTCCCTGTCAATTAAATGCTCCGCGACACGATGGTCCACCCCTTCATAGTACCCAGAAATTAAGGTAAAGGTCTCTGAGGACTCGTAAATCTCCCTTGCCAGAGTTTGGTTGAAAAGTTCCCCTGAGGGACTGAGGAGGATGACCTTCCCTTTATTTTCGCCAAGGGATTCTAAGGCCCGGTAAATCGGACCCACTTGCAAAAGCATCCCCGGTCCACCACCATAGATGGTATCATCTACCTTTTGGTGTTTATTATCCGCAAAGTCACGGAGGTGGACAGTATTGATCTCGACCACCCCTTGTTTGACAGCTTTGCCCGGGATTCCGGTATCAAAATAGGAGGTGATTTTCTCAGGAAAAAGAGTGATGAAATTAAACTTCAATCCACTGCTCCCAGCCTATGATTTCTAAGGTTTTGGATTCTAAGTTCCAATCTCCCACAAACCGGTTGAGGAAAGGAATGAGGACAGTTTCGCCTTCCCCTGATTTTGGTTTTAGTTCCAAAATGGGATGGGCGGGATTGTCAATGACCTGGGTCACAATATATTGAAGCGATTGGCTAGTTTCTTTGGAGATAGCAACAAGACCGACTAAATCTTCGGTGTAAATTTCGCCGTCAGTTGGTTTGGGCAAATCTTCTCTTTTCCATAACAAAGAGAATCCACGGTATTTGATGACAGTTTCTGGAGTTTCAAAACCCTTTAGTTTGACTAGGAAATGATTTCCATTGGGTTTGATTTCCTCGATTTGAATGGTAGTCTGATTTCCGCGGGCATCTTCGACTGTGCAGGTAAACGGTGGTTTGGCGGATAGTAGGGTATCACCTTCTGTGAAAACTTTGATGAACCCTTTGATTCCATGTGAGGATCCTATGACCCCCACTTTCACTAAACTTGGTTTAGTCGACAATTTCTAAAGTATAGTTTTTGCCTTGTTTGGTTCCGGCTGCTTGTAAAACAGTACGCAAAGATTTTGCAATCCTTCCGTTTTTTCCGATCACCTTACCTAGGTCTTTTGCTGCTACCCGAAGTTCGATCACTGTTTCTTCCTCTCCGGGGACTTGGTTGACAGCCACTTGTTCTGGTTGGTCAACGAGAGATGTAACGATATAACGAACTAAGGATTCCATGTATCAATTAACCTTTGAATTTTGACCAAACGTCGTCTTTTTTCAAAAGAGCAAGAACTGTATCAGTAGGTTGAGCGCCTTTTTTTAACCAAGAAAGAGTTTTTTCTTCGTTGAAAGTTGCTTTTTTCACAGAGGAAGTAGATGGATGAAAATGTCCAATCGCTTCAATGAACTTTCCGTCACGTGGTGCACGGATGTCTGCTGCGACAATGCGATAGTGCGGGTCTGCTTTTGTTCCCGTTCTTTGTAATCTTAATTTAACCAAGGAAAAATACCCCTTTTATAGCGAGTTTTTTAAATAAGGACGATCTGTCAAGAGCGAGTTCTAGCACTTGCAGCGAGTTCCTTTAATTTTTTGCCCTGTGCGTTCGGATCTCCCGTTTTATAGAGACCAGATCCCACAACGGTGATGTCCACTCCGAGTTTTGCGAGTTCTTCCATATTGGACTCGTTCACGCCCCCATCTACTTCCAATTCAATATTGTAGGGTTTTGTGAGTTTACGAACTGCTGCGATCTTCTCAAAACCGGATTTCACAAAGGACTGTCCGTAAAATCCAGGGTCGACTGTCATAAGAAGAACAAGATCCAAATAAGGAAGGATTTGAGAGATAGATTCCGGAGGAGTTTGGGGATTCAGAGAAACTCCCACTTTGATTCCTGCTTTTCGGATCTCTTCTGCGAGTCTTACAGAGAAGTTTGTCGTTTCAATATGGAAAGTAATACAATAAGGATTGAGGTCAAAGTATTTGGGAACATGGAGTTCTGGATTACTCACCATCAAATGTACATCGAGTGGGATTTGCGTATGGGACTTTACTTCTTTGGTGAAAGCTTCTCCAAAGGAAATTTGAGGAACAAAGTTTCCATCCATCACATCAATGTGAATGAGGTCGATATTTTCCTGTTTGTATGTGGGTAGTTCCTGGGCAAGGCCCGTCAGTTTTGCCGCAAGGATCGATGCAGAAATTTTCATATTAATAAGTTCCTTTGAGTTTCCAAACCTTAGCCACACCGGTTTCTTTACCGAATAAAGTGACTTTTACATTTCCCGATCGATGGATGAGAAAACGCACGGATTCATCTTCTTTTAGTTTTTGGTTGGTAAAGATTTCTTTTTCGATTTCTGTATCTTCGCCTGGTTTCGTATAACTTACTTTAGCTGAATACAGATCATCATCATCCACTTCATATTCCAAAAATTCATAATCTTGAACAAACGTTTCAGAAGGTTTTAAAAAGAAAGCTCCTACTTCCGCACCAGTAGGTTTTAGTTCAAAGGAGGATGTGAGTCCATGCCCTTCACGAAACTCTGGTTTTGTGGGTTCTTTCAAAAGGTATGGGATTTTTTTTCTTTGAAGGTAATCTACAACAAATGGAACAGGGGTTCCCACAAACTTTGTAGAATCCAACGGTTCATTGAAAGACTGATTGGATTTTTTTTCTGTATTGGGTTCTGTTACGAGTAAATAGATTTTTTCACCGGAATGGGTTTCTTTCCCAGGTCCAGGAATTTGATCAACAATGGTATCAGCCGGTTCATCACCTACAGCTGGCACATAAGTGATCCCACCAATTTGTAAAGGAACATACACTTCACCAGAAAGTACTTTTTCTAAAATGGCTTTGGCACGTTTTAGATCCTGGCCTTTGACATCGGGAATGGTGACCCGATCAAATCCAATGTTAACAGTGAGATAGAGTTTGGATCCTGCTTCCACTTCCTTACCCGGATCAATGGATTGAGCCAGAATGATCCCATCTGTTTTTTCGGGGATCCTTTGGGTTTCTAATCGAACTTTTAGTTGGAGTCTTTGTAATTCGTTATGAACCTCTATGTAGTTTTTACCAATCACATAAGGCATCATTACCTTTTGTTCTTCTTTGGTTCGAACTACAACTACCATAAAAGCAGCTACAAAAAAAACAAGGAGCCCTAAACCAACAAATAGAACATAACCACTGTAAGGTAGGATTTTTAGAAACTTTTCTTTCACGTAAATGATTCTCCGGCTAAAACCCGCGCCCCATTGAAAAATTCAAATCCTTTCATGGGTTTTTTCCCTTCGGGTTGTAAGGTATCTATACCAAGCAGGTTTCCGTCTCCACAGAGGCAGAAAAGCCTTTTTTTCTGGTATAGAAAAAAGGAACCAGGAATTAGGTTCGAAGGGATAGGCACCGGTTCCTCATCCTCTTTTAAAAGAAAGGATGAAATCAGGATCAATTTTTTCCCCCGAAATTCGGTCACGGCCAAAGGATCTGGATAGAGGGCACGGATGCGGTTGTGGATGTTTTTGGCAGGCTCCGACCATTGGATGGGACGGTCAGCGGCAGTGATTTTTTTGCAATGTGTGGCCTCATTGGCATTCTGAGGCTTTGAAATCCAAGCGGTTCCCTTAGATTCCAATTCCTTAAGGAGGCGGATGAGTTCTTCTGCCCCTTCTTTTGTAATCGATTGCAAAAGGGAAGCCGTGGTTTCTGTGGTCTCCACCTTCCAAGATTTCTGGGAAATGACATCTCCCGAATCCACTTCCTTGGCTAAAAACTGAATGGTAAACCCAGAGTTTTCGTCCCCACTGAGGAGGAAACTTTGGACGGGAGAGGCACCGCGGTATTTGGGGAGTAAACTTCCATGTAGGTTGATGCTACCGAATTTGGGATCTTGGAATACATTATCGGGAACTATGGATCCATAAGCATAAACGATATGAACAGGAGAACCGTAAGATAAGATTTGTTTTTGCGCTTCTTCATCTGTTCGGAGTTTCGGAGATTGGATGACAGGGATTCCTTTAGAAACTGCCAATTCCTTCACAGGTGTGGGTGTGATGATTTGTTTTCTTCCCACTGGTTTGTCAATATTGGTCACTACAAAGTCTACTTTGATTCCAGCATCCAGCAGTATAGAGAGTAATTCTTTGGAATGTTCCGGGGATCCAAAGTAGCCAATTGAAAGTTTCATAATTTATCCTATTAAACAAGTTCTAAAGGATCCAAATCATATTCAATATAACATTTGGAATCAACTTTAAACTTTGATTTAGTTTCGCGCAAAAGATTACGTAAGGTAGTGATGGATTTGGATTTTAACAAAATATGATAACGAAAGTTATTATCGATTTTGTAAAAAGGACATTGGCTTGGGCCAAGAATGGTGATGGATGCATCCATATTCTCTTTTAAAGTTTCCGCATACACTACAGATTGTTTATTTGCAATTTCTTCATATTTTGATCTAAATACAAGTCTCGCCAAACGAGAAAAAGGTGGATAAAACAAATCCCTTCTAAAAGTTAATTCCCACTCGAAAAATGCAGGATAGTTTTGTTCCATCGCCATTTTGAGTACAGGATGTTCGGGGTCATTCGATTGGATGAGGACTTCCCCTTTTTTTTCACCTCGACCGGCCCTACCTGCCACCTGTGAAATCAGAGAATAGGTTCTTTCGCTACTGCGAAAGTCAGGAACACCCAACCCATGATTGGCATTTAAAATTCCCACAAGAGTGACGTTTGCATAATCAAGTCCTTTGGCAATCATTTGGGTTCCTGTAAGGATGTCTAAATTCCCTTCCCCCAACTTTTCGAGGACATCACGGGTGACTTCTTTATTTTTGGAACTGTCCTGGTCCAATCTTTCGATCCGAGCTTTGGGAAAATGGGAAAGTAAATACTCTTCTAATTTTTGTGTCCCAGCCCCAAACAAATCGAGTTCCTCACCGTGAATCTGTTTTAAATTTTGTAAGGTCGATTTGTACCCACAAAGATGGCACCTTACCGTTTTATCCGAATGATAACAAAGTGTTGCCGTACATTTTGGACAATGGACAAATTCTTTTGTGGTTGTGGAATAAATAAAAGGATTATAACCCCGACGATTGAGAAGAATGATGGTTTGTTCTTCTTTTTTCAATCGATCCGCCACTTTAAATTGTAAGTCCCCCGAAAGAAGTTCACTATCTTCTTTTTTTTCCGTAATTTCTACTGTGGGAAGTGATGCCTCTGGATTGGCCCTTTCCTTTAGTGCCGAATATCCAATTTGACCTGCTTTTGCTAAGTAAAAAATTTCTAAACTCGGAGTAGCGGAACCTAACAACAATTTACCGTTTGTTTTTACGATTCTTTGTAAAGCCACTTGGCGTGCATGGTAACGAGGAGAGCCGTGTTCTTTATAAGAACCATCATGTTCTTCATCTAAAATAATAAGTGCAATGTCAGACAATGGAGCAAACACTGCCGAACGAGTTCCGATACAAATCCGTTTTTTTCCTTCCTTTAAATCCAAATAGTTTTGGAATTTTTCGGAAGTTCTGAGATGAGAATGTAAAACCGCCACTTGTCCAGGAAAAATCCGTTCAATCCTTGTAATGGTCGGGTAAGTGAGTGAAATTTCAGGAACAAGAAAAATTACTGATCCTTTGGGTTTAGAAAGTACATCTGCCATCAGATGGAGATATACTTCTGTTTTTCCACTACCGGTAATTCCATATAACAAATGTGTGTTGGAATTTCCATTTGCCTTTATTTCATCCAAGGCTTTTTTCTGCGAAGCGTTTAACGGATGTAATAGATCTGATTGGATTTGGACGGGAGTCGGTTTTTCCTGTTTTCTTTTTTTCCCTTTGGGAACCATTAAAAACAAGGCTTCCCCGAGTGAAGATAAGTAAGTATCCGCCATCCAATGTGCTAGATCCAATTGTTCTTCTGTCAGAACTGGATCCAAATCAACTTGTTTTAAAATGGAAAGAGTTTCATAATTTGGCTCATTCGAGTGGATCTCGATCACAACCCCTTCCCATTCCTTTCCATTCAGAGGAACAAGAACACGAACCCCTCTTACTAAGTTTGGAATGTCCTCGGGAATTTCATAGGTTAGGGTTCTACTTTCCCAAGATAGATTGAGCGCTACCTCCGCATATTGGATCATATTAAAGATATGCTTTTATAAGGGATAAATGGGAAATAAAACTTTCTTCCAATTCTTGTTTTTCTTTTCCGTATTGAAAAAGATTACTTTCGGAATCTGTTTTTTTAGCCTTTTCTCCCAGAAACACTAGGGCTTCTGGGGATCTTGTGGTGACAATTGGAATAGAAAGTCCAGACAAATCCCATTTAGTTTCTTTACCAAGAAATTCTTTTGCTTTATCGGCGCCAAACAATAACTTGGCGGATGATCCCAAAATCACAATGGATTTGATTCCATATTCTTCCACAGTATCTTTTACATGAAATTTACAATTTTCAACTCTGGTTTGCCAATCGGAGTCTTTGGAATCCATATTCGAAAAATTACAAGCCGGGTATTCTTGGTAATAAAATTCTTCAAAAGAAAACCCAAATACCTTTTGAATGAGTTCTCCCCAACTATTTTCCGTTAGTTTGTCTTTGAAAATTTGATTGGGTTTTGTTTTGGTAAACGGTTTTTCTTTCGGACTAGTGGCACCGGAATAATGTAAAACAAGGACAGGTTTTCTTCCTTTATGTAGAAACTGGCGTACACCACTCAGTTTTCCTTGGCAAAGAGTACAAGAAAAATTTATGAGATCCTTATTTTTTCTTTGGTTTTCTTTTTGTTGTTTTTTTTGGATTTCGATGGATTCGGGAACCTTAGATTTCCAAGGAAATACAATGTCATTCGGGTCTTGTTCTTCTTGGAGCCGGTAAACAGAAATTGATTTGTTTTGGATTAAAAATTTTGTCTCTGTTAGAATATCGGCAAAACGCCCTAATATTGATTTTTGATCCATACTAACCTTCGTTCAATTGTTCCACAGATATATTTAAGGAACGTAATTTCCGATACAAATGAGTTCTTTCAATGCCTAATGCCTTGGAGGTTCTTGTCACATTCCCCTCACAAATTTGTAGGGTTTTGATGATGTATTGGCGCTCAAACTCTTCCTTGGCATGTTTCAAATCGCCTCGAGCCACCATTTCATTGGCTTTTTTAAATCCATGTAAGGCTTCCTTTACATCCTTCGCGCGGATGGTGTCCCCTGGAACCAGAATACTCAATCGTTCTAAAATATTTCCGAGTTCCCTTACATTTCCGGGCCAAAAATGCGTGGTGAGCGCATCGAGTCCCTCCCGGTCAATGGTTTTCGGAGAAAGTTTATTTTCCGAAATAGACTTTTTTAAATAATATTCTGCAAGTAAAGGAATGTCCAAATTTCTTTCGCGTAACGGAGGTAACTCTAATGGAATCACACTCAAAGCATAGTATAGGTCTTCTCGAAACCTTCCTTCACGGATGGCTTCTTCCACATTGGAATTGGTTGCGGCAATGATACGAACATCGACGGATATTGTATCTTTTCCCCCAACGCGTTCCAGTTTTTGTTCCAAAATTACCTTTAAAACTTTGGATTGGATGGAAAGTGGTAAATCACAAACCTCATCCAAAAACAAAGTTCCATTCCCGGCCGCTTCCCATTTTCCCATTTTGATTTCGGATTTGGTTTGGGTTCCGTGAACTTCATATCCAAATAACTCTTGTTCTAAGGTTTCCTCTGGAACCGCAGCACAATTGAATTCGATGTATGGTTCTGATTTTCTTTTGGAATTTTGATGGATGGCTCTTGCCGTTAATTCCTTTCCCGTTCCATTTTCGCCAAAAATAAAAACACGTGCATTGGTTTGTGCAGCTTGGAATATAGCAAACTTCACTCGTTTGATAGAAGCTGATTCTCCTAAAATTTCATCCACTTCCAGTTGGAATTCCGGAATTTCATGATCCTTGGTTTTTTCTAATGCTGATTCAATGGTTTGGATTACTTTTTCTATCGAAAGAGGTTTTTCTAAAAAATCAACAGCACCTTTTTTTGTAGCGTTGACAGCAAGTTCAATCGTTCCATGTCCCGAAATCATAACAATTGGCAAACTAGAATAGAGTTTTTTACATTCGTCTAAAATGGTAAGTCCATCTTCTTTACCAACCCATACGTCAAGCAAAACAAGTGAAGGTCTTTCCTTTGCCAGTGCCTTTAATAAAGCTTTTCCATTTGCAAAATCTTCAACCGTGTAATCTTCATCTTCCAAAATCACTCGTAATGATTTTCGAATTTCTTTTTCATCATCCAAAATATAAATGAGTTTTTGCATTAGTGACTATCCAACGGAAGTTCAATTCTAAATTTACAACCACCTAATTTAGAATTTTCTACAACGATATGACCATGATGGTCAATGATTGTTTTTTGAACAATGGCAAGCCCAATGCCTGACCCATGATTTTCCTTAGTTGAAAAATAGGGTTCAAATATCTTTTCCTTCCATTCCTCTTTGAGTCCAGGACCTGAGTCATCGATTTCAATCACAATCGACTTTCTGAGAGCCTTTTTTTGTAACTTGGACATGATTCGGATTTTTTTTCGTTTGAGACTTAAAATGTCCATTTCCTCTTTCGGATTTTCTGCCGATTGGATTGCCTCAACTGCATTTTTAATAAGGTTATTGATCACTCCGAGAAACAACCTTTTATCCAAAAAAACTTCCGGTAAATTCTCAGCTAATTTAAGTTCAAATTCAATATCCGTTGTATCTCGAAACAAAGCAAAAGCCTCTTCCAAAATTGGATTTAATTTTTGGTTGATAAGTACTGGCACAGGCATTCTTGCAAATTCACTAAACTCTTTTACAAGATGTTCGAGGACTCGCACTTGGCCAATGATGGTTTCTGTAGCATCAAAAATGACGGATTCTAAATTCTCAGATTTTGGATTTTGGAATTTTCTTTGGATCCTTTGAGCGGAAAGTTGGATGGGTGTGAGTGGGTTCTTAATTTCATGTGCCATCCGCTGCGCCACTTCTTTCCAAGCAGCAATCCTTTGGGTATGCATCAACTCTTCAGACTTCGCATCCAAATCGCTCACCATTTGGTTGAAACTATCAATCAGAATTCCCATCTCCCCCTCTTCTGTTTTTTCCAATCGAATGTCAGAATCACCTAACGAAACTTTTTTGGTGGCATTGGCCAAATTGATGATAGGGCGGGAAATTCTTCTCGCAAACAAAAAAGAAAACAAAATGGCTATGAGAAACATAGCGAATGAAAAAGAGGCTATGGTGATTCGAACACTAAAGGGAATTTTTTCTTTCCAAAGGCTTACCTTTTCATATGTAGAAGTTGCGTTTACAATATTTAAAACATCTGACTCCATCCCTTTGTGAATTCTCTGCCCAACATAAACTTCCCTACTTTCATCCAAAAAAAACTTACAAAATAAATAAGACCGGTCACTCAAATACAAACGTGAAGTATAAATTCCAGGTCGTTTTGATTCCAAAAACTCAAGACCTAAAATGTGCCGATACACTCCTTTGGATTCAAAACTAAGAATCCCCGATGAAACAAAACCCAGATAATATTCGTTTTTTTCAAAGAGTCCATTTTCAATGCCTTTTTGAAAAACAATAAATCCATCGGATTTTTGTCCTTTCAATCGAGAACGTAAAATACTTACCTTTTCTATGAATTCAGATTCAATTTCCTTTTCTTCATTTTGAACAATAAGGTTTGCCGACCTAAGTGCATTGGAAATATCAACCCTGTAAAAACCCTCAATCAGCCTTCCGGTTAAGTTGGAAGAAAGTATAAAAATCGGTAGAGAAGGAACAAGAGCCACAAACAAAAAAGCAAGCGTTAGACGATACCTAATAGAACTTCGAATTTTTCCGGTTTCTCTATTTCGGCGATTCCGATAAACATAACTTAAGATTAATGAAAGGATAAAAAACGGAATTAAAATGAATACATACGTATCCAACTTGGAGAAAAAAGAAATATCTTCTTCTTCTCTAAAAAAAACCAACTCAGAAAAGCCAACAGAGATTCCTAAGGTAAGGAAAAAAATAAAAATATCACGTAAATAATATCTGCTTTCATCAGACAAACGTGGAATGAGTTTGAATATCCTAATTGGCATTGGTTTCAAAATTACGACCAACCAAAGCTTCTAAAGCAAGAAGAGCCTCCTCTTCTCTTTTCCCATCAGCCTTTACAGAAAACTCGGTTCCAGGTCCAAGTGCTAACATCATAAGTCCCATGATGGATTTGCCATTGACTTCTATATCGTCTTTAATGACAAAAATTTCACAAGGGAAACTAGCTGCCATCTTCACAAATAATGAAGCAGGCCTTGCATGTAGCCCCGTACTATCTTCTCTAATCTTTAGCTGGATTTGTTTCAATGGAATTCTGTTGGATATAAGTATTTAGTTTATTTGAAAATTCTTTGGCGCTGTTTTTTCCCATTTTGCGTAAACGTTGGTTCATTGCTGCCGTTTCTACAATGATAGGAATGTTTCTTCCAGGTTTGACAGGAATTTCAATATATGGAACAGAAACTCCTAAAATTTCTTCCATACTCTGTTCAATTCCAGTCCTTTCATATTCACCAGAAGTTTGTTCTTCCCATTCTTTTAAGTTGATGATCAGTTCAATGAGTTTGTGATCTCTAACCGATCCAACACCAAACAGATCTTTGATGTTTAAAATTCCCAGGCCTCTAATCTCCATATGGTGACGAAGTAAATCAGAACAAGATCCAATCAGATAACTTTCACTGAGTCTCCGAATCTCCACCATATCATCAGCCACAAGCCTATGCCCACGTTCAATCAGTTCAAGGGCAGTTTCACTTTTACCCACACCAGAACGACCCGTAAGCAAAGTTCCAATTCCAAAAACCTCAATGAGTACACCATGACGCATTGTTCTTGGTGCAAGAGCGCGATCTAAAATTTGAGAAATAAGTGTGATGAATCTATGTGTGGCAATTTCTGTTTTAAAAAGCGGAATGCCTTTGGTTTTGGCTCTTTCTACAAAAGGAATTTGTGGTTCATTTCCATGAGTATAAATAATACAATTCAAATGGAATTCAAAAAACTTCTCCGTGATTTCATGGAGTTTGTCTTCTGATAAAGAATTGAGATAAGCCCATTCCCCTTTACCTAAAATCTGAATGCGATCATTGGCAAAAAAATCAAAAAATCCAGTGAGCGATAATCCAGGACGATTGATTTCTGCATTGTTGATCCGATTCGATAACCCGGCTTCTCCCGTGATCAAATTCAATTGTAGATCTTCATGATCTCTTAAAATTGTATCAACTGTGATCCCTGGAACTGGCATTGGATTACCCCTTTAGAGAACTGATTCTCTTCCTTTCATTAGAAGGAAGGATTCTTAAGACCTTTCTATATTTTGCAACCGTACGCCTTGCAATTTCAATTCCTTTTTTCTCCATAAGTTCAACGATATCTTGATCTGATAAAGGATTGTTTTCGTCTTCATCCTTCACCAAATTACGAATGATCTCATGGATTTTTTTAGAACTTTCTTTGCCTCCTTCTGTTGATTTAACCCCAGAAGAAAAAAACCATTTGAGTTCAAAAATCCCCCAAGTGGTTTGGACATATTTATTCGTTGTTATACGAGAGATTGTAGATTCATGTAAGTTTAATTTTTCAGCAACTTCCTTTAAGGTAAGTGGTTTGATAAATCCAATTCCTCCGCGAAAAAAATCGACCTGAAAATCAATGATACAACTGACAACTCTTTGTAATGTTTGTCTTCTTTGTTGGATGGAACGAATGAGCCACTGCGCCGAACTAAATTTTGTTTGGAAATATTCCTTTTCTTTTGGTGGCAATTTTTGATTCAAAAGTTCCCTGTATTCTTCCTGGATCGAAAGTTTAGGCAACCACTCATCGTTTATAAAGATATTAAATTCGTTTCCTACGGTCTTTACAACTACGTCTGCCACAACATAATCAATTTTCCGGCCTTGGTAGGTTGTGGCTGGATAAGGTTCTAATTTTTTAATTAGTCTTGCTAAACTTAAAATTTCTTCTTCGGTAATTTTTAGATTCTTTGCTATTTTTTTATAATCTACCTTTTCTAGGTCGGATAAAAATTCACCAATCAACTGGTGTAAAAGATGGTTATCCGGAAAAAGAATTTTTCCTTGGATGAGAAGGGTTTCTTGCATATCCTTCGCCCCAATTCCAATGGGATCAAGTTCGTTAACAACTTGCAACACTCGCCGAACCTTTGTTTCAGGGTATCCCATTTCTTTAGAAACAACTGCCAAGTCGTCTGTGATAAATCCTTTATCGTCAATCATACTGATAAGGACTTCACCAATTTCAAACTCCAACTTAGTTAGTTTGATTAGTCGTAATTGATTCAGTAAATGTTCTTCTAAGGTTTCCCCACGAGTTGAGGATTCAATGTATTTTTGGTTTCTGTCACTAGCTTCCGTATCATAAGAACGTGGCCCCTCTAAAGAATAAGAGTCCTGCCAATTGACATCGGTACTTTTTTCATGATTTAGTTTTTCTAAACGTTTTACTTCATCGATAGAAAAAAGTTCCGGCATTTTGGTTTTTTCATCCACTCCGACTTCATCCAAAAGAGGATTTTCCAAAAGTTCATTTTGGATTTTGTCAGAAAGTTCTAAAGTGGATAAAGACAAAAGTTCAATGGACTGACGTAAGTCCTGGGTCATCACTAATTTTTGCGTTTGGCGTTGTGAAAGTGAAGCCCCGAGTTTCATTTATAGTTTAAAATCCTCACCTAAGTAAATTCTTCTAGTTTCAGGATCGTTTATCAAATCATCAGCAGTCCCAGAAATTAAAATTCGTCCGCTGTACATGATATAAGCTCTATCAGTAATTTTCAATGTTTCTCTTACGTTATGGTCTGTGATTAAAATCCCAAGCCCTCTCTCTTTTAGAGATTGAATTACGTTTTGAATGTCTTTGACGGCAATCGGATCCACACCAGCAAACGGTTCATCGAGTAAAATAAAATCTGGATTGGTAACAAGAGCTCTTGCAATTTCACAACGTCTCCTTTCACCACCGGACAAAGTGTACCCTTTTTGGTTCGCCACTCGCATGATCTGTAATTCCATAAGGAGTTCATCCCGGCGACGAATGATTTCATCACCTGGCAAATTCATTGTTTCTAAAATGGCTTCTAAGTTTTCAGCAACTGTTAGTTTACGAAAGATACTTGCTTCTTGCGCCAAATAACCAACGCCCATCCTTGCTCGGATATGCATGGGAGCTTTTGTCAGATCTTCATTATCAATAAAAACATGGCCTTCATCAGGAGTGACAAAACCAACACTCATATAAAAACTAGTTGTTTTTCCTGCCCCATTTGGACCTAGGAGACCAACAATTTCGCCTTTTCTAATATAAAAACTAACACCATCTACAACCTTACGTTTGTTATAGATTTTTACTAAATTTTCCATCCGAAATGTTTTTACATTCGGATCCTTCTCTTTTTGGATTGTTTGTGTTTTACTTTTTTTCGCCATTCGGTATTACCTTAAGCCCATCCGTGAGGAAGGCCTTGTCCGACTTGGGAAAGAGAATGATCTTTCCCGCTGAAACCTTGGTATTGTCTTTGACAAGAGTAGGATTTCCTTCCATCACCAATTCATCTCGTTTTTCATGATACGTTGCATATTCACCAGTGGCAGTCGCGGTTTGGGTTTCCACCTGAACATTACCTCGTGCGACTACCTCAAAACGTTCATCAAATCTTTCTAAAAAAACAGCAGTTAACTGGCCTCTTTCACTTAATTCTTTTTTGTCCAAAAAAACAATCCGGGGGTTTTCCGTTAAATAAGAATAACCTTTGTCTTTGTCATAGGAAAGTAATCCACCTTCCATTCGATATCCATTGTCACGATCCAAATAACTTACATTTCCTGTAGCCTTAATATCTTTATTATTACGGCGGCTTTCTAAAAGGTTGGCTTTAAATTCAGAACTCGTTCGATACATAAAGGCATCCCCATTCATGGATGTAATGGTTTCCTTCCCTTTGTTCTGGTGGGTTAGAGTTTTTCCCGTAAACAAAGTAACCACTCGTTCTTTGGTTGTGGTGTCTTTTTCTTTATCTTTTTTATTCTCGTATGACACTTGATAAATGGTAGCATCTCCATCCAACTGGATACTTCCTTCTTTTACAAAGTAAGACAAGGTTTTGCCGATGAGAAATCGATTTTCAGAAAACAAAAAAGGTTCCCCAGCCAAATCAATCCGATCCTCTTTTTCTGAAAATACCGCATCCTCACCAAACACCTGGAATTCATCAGAAGTTACCACTACCTTACCCGCAAGATTGGTTTTCGCTTCTTCTAAGTAGCGAACAATGGATTGGCATTGGATTTTTACAACTTTTCCGTCTTTTTTTTGGTTGAGAACTGGGTTATTTTCTAAACTAACCGTTCCCGCCATTTTATCATAAACACCTTTTGATGCAGTGAGAGTCACACCGTTTTGGAAGTCTTCGACAACAACCTGTCCTTTTAGATTTCCAATGAGTGCATCTTCCCCGATGATTTCAATTTCCCTAGCACTCAGTTTGATGGTTTTATGCATAATATAAGCACCACCACCTAAAACAAACACCTTTACCGGAAATCCGTTGATGGTGCGTTCTTCTTGGGTAAGGCTACTCCCTCCCCAAATTACAGGAATTTTATCCTTTTTATCTTTCTTTTTTTCAGGAGAAAAAATAGAATTTTCTTTTTTTAACAAATCTTCCGAGCCGTATAACACCGGTATTGGTGATGGATTCGCTCGAAGGACAGAAACAAAAAAACAGAAAAATAAAATTTGTTTTTTCATCATTTATCCTTCAGGGGATTACTACCACCCACAGTCACAGCTTTTGGTTGGATGATGGTAAACTTATTTAGGCTTTTATCGGCACGCAGTCCTTTCCCACGAATGGTGGTTCCATCAGAATAAACAAGGACATCATCTTCCGAAGATAATGTTTTATCATCCAAGTTATAAGTAAGAGATTCCGACTCTATATATTTACCATCATTGGTTTTTAATTTAACCTTCCCACTGAGGACTACCGTTTTTGTGGAGTGGTTGATTTCCCCTCGGTCTCCAGTCATTGCAGAGGTGACGTTTCCCTTTTCCAATTGTTTGAATTCAAATCCATACACGATAGTTTTGTTTTCTTTAGGAAATATATATGATTCGTCTCCTTTTAGTTTCCATTCCAATTCGCCCGATTCCTTGTAAGAAGAACGAGAAAAATTACGCATAGAAACCATCGAACCTGATTCTTTTTCGACTTCAATGCGAAGGTATTCTTTATCTTTACAGCTAACAATCGCTAAAAGATAAATTGGAAAAATCAACCTTCGCATCATAAAAGATACTTTAAACCTCTAAAAATTTGGTTTTTACCAAACGATCAAGTTCCAATAACTGTGTTAAAAGATTTTTTGCTTTGGCCAAAGGGAACTGTGTGGTGGCATCAGACAGTGCTTTTTCTGGATCTGGATGCACTTCCATAAAAAGCCCTTCCACACCAACAGATACGGCACCCCTTACCATATGAGGGATGAATTCACGAACCCCACCAGTGATGTTTCCTGCAGCTCCCGGAAGTTGTGCGGAATGAGTGGCATCAAATACAATTGGGATTCCATGTTTGTGCATCATGGGAATTCCACGTAGATCAAATACCAAGTTACCATATCCGAAACTGGCTCCCCTTTCAGTTACCATATACTTTTCAGATCCTGACTCTTGGATTTTTGTTTTGATATGACGTGTGTCATCCGGTGCCATAAATTGGCCCTTTTTTACATTCACCCATTTTCCTGTTTCCGCTGCCTTTGCAATGAGATCAGTTTGGCGGCTGAGAAAAGCAGGAATTTGAAAGATATCAACTGTATCTTTTAAAGGGTCTACTTGGATGGTTTCATGAATGTCTGTGAGGACAGGTACATTGTATTTGTTTTTGATAAAATCTAGAAGTTTCCTTCCTTCTTCTAAACCCGGTCCTCTGTAAGAATTAATAGAAGACCTGTTGGCTTTATCAAACGAAGATTTAAAAATATAAACGATTCCCAAATCATCACAAATCGCTTTCATCTCGCCGCAAACTCTATCGAGTAAGTCTTTGTTTTCCATCACACATGGTCCGGAAATCAAAAAGAAGGGATTTCGACCCCCGATTTTTTTACCGAAAAATTCTCTTTCTTCAATTAAATCGTACATCTTAATCCTCCGTTTTTTTAGCCAATTTGGATGCGGCTCGAATGAACCCTGCAAATAGTGGATGTGGGTCAGTTGGTTTGGATTGAAATTCTGGATGGAACTGAACACCAACAAACCAAGGATGGTTGGCCACTTCTACAATTTCCGCCAAACTCCCATCTGGTGAGAACCCCGCAAGGTTCATACCTTTTTTCTCAAAATCATCTTTATAACGCAAAGTGAATTCAAATCTATGTCTATGTCTTTCGGAAATACGTTCTGCTTTGTATTCTGAATACGCAAGGCTTCCTTTTTTGACAATACAAGGGTATGCCCCAAGTCGCATGGTTCCGCCCATTCGTTCGATTTCTTTTTGTTCTTCAATCATTGAAATCACAGGATATTCTACATTGGGTTTAAATTCTGTAGAGTTTGCATCTTTGAAACCGAGAACATTTCTTGCAAATTCGATCACGGCACACTGCATCCCAAGACAAATTCCGAAAAATGGAATTTGTTTGGTTCTTGCATAATGAATCGCGGCAATTTTTCCTTCAATCCCACGTTCACCAAATCCACCAGGAACCAAAACTCCATGAACACCTTTGAGTAGTTCTTTGATATTTTTAGAATCAATATCTTCTGGATTGATTTTAACAACGTTGACTTCTACGTCATTGGCAATCCCACCGTGAGCAAGAGATTCATAAACAGAACGATACGCATCTTGTAAGGAAATATACTTTCCGATTAACGCTACTTTTACTGTCTTTTTTGTATTTCGAATCTTTTTGACCATATTTTCCCACTGGGAAAAATTCAGTTTACGGAGATCCATACCCAGTGCGTTTAAAACCACTTCATCTAATTTATCTTCCCGATACATGAGAGGAATTTCATAAATGGAAGTATCAATATCAACTGCAGAGATTACATTTTGTTCTTTTACGTTACAAAAGAGAGAAATTTTATTTTTCATCTCTTTGGACATTGGTTTGTTGATACGGCAAATCAAAATGTCTGGTTGGATTCCAAGAGCAAGAAGTTCTTTTACCGAGTGTTGGGTTGGTTTCGTTTTTGCTTCGCCCGCGGCTGTAATGGTCGGAACAAGTGTTAAATGCAAAAACAATACTTGGTTTGCCCCATGTTCATAACGCATTTGCCTGATGGCTTCGAGAAAGGGAACTGACTCAATGTCACCAACAGTTCCACCAATTTCCACAATTACAAAATCTGTTTCTTGGTCTCGTGTTAAGTTATAAATTCGGTTTCGAATTTCATTGGTGATATGTGGTACAACCTGTACGGTTCTTCCTAAATAATCACCTTTTCTTTCTCTTTCGATCACCGCATGATAAATCTGACCTGTGGATACGGAATTTTTTCGAGAGAATTTAGATTTTGTAAATCTTTCGTAATATCCTAAATCTAAATCGGTTTCTGCTCCGTCTTCCGTCACATACACTTCCCCATGTTGGTACGGACTCATGGTACCTGGGTCAATGTTGATATAGGGATCCATTTTTTGTAAAGAGACGGTATAACCCCTGGCTTCTAACAAACAACCGAGAGCTGCAACGGTAACGCCTTTTCCTAAAGAAGAGGAAACACCACCGGTAATAAAAATATATCTGGTCTTGGACAAAATGAACCTCAAAAAAGAATGTTTTTTACAGAGTGGTGGGATTTGGGTCCAAAATCAATACGTTTAGGAAGGAGATTTGGCTTTTTCTAAAATCCTTGTTGTCGATTTTCCGGAGACAAAAGGTAAAATTTGAATATCCGCTCCCATCTCTTTTAAAATTTGGTATTCCGGAAGGGTTTCCACTTGGTAGTCCCCGCCCTTGGAATGGACAGATGGTTTTACTTTTTTTAAGATTTCGAGAGGGGTATCTTCAGCAAAAGTGGAAACAAAATCCACCGAAGAGAGTCCTGCAAGCACAAGCATTCTATCTTCGCAAGAATTGATGGGTCGAGATTCTCCTTTTAATCGCCTAACGCTGGCATCCGAGTTGACCCCAATCCATAGTAAATCCCCTAAATCACGAGCCTGTGCGAGGTAACTTACATGTCCTGGGTGCAAAATATCAAAACATCCATTGGTAAATACAATCCGTTTCCCTTCGAGTGACTTCCTTTTGGATTCAATCTGGTCGGATGAAATAATTTTTGAATTTAATGTATCGTAGAAACTCATGCGGTTACATCCAAATAACCAAGTGTTTGTAAGGCCTCTTCAATTTCAGTTTTTGTGACTGTTGCAGCACCTAACTTACCAACAACGATCCCTGCACTCACATTGGAAATGAGAGCCGCATCAGCAATAGGCATACCCGTAGCTACAAAGGCAGTGTAAGTAGTAATTACCGTATCACCTGCACCAGTGACATCAAATACTTCTTTGGCAACTGTCGGAATATGGTAAAAGGAATCCGTTTTTCTTTCATAAATGGACATTCCTTTTTCCCCACGAGTGATCATCATAGCATCGGGTGTGAGTTTTTCCGAAATTTCCCGACAGGCCGTTTCAATTTCAGAATCGCTGATCAGTTTTCTTCCCAAAGCCTTTCCGGCTTCATGATGATTCGGAGTCATAATATGGATATTTTTGTATAAGAAAAAATGACTGACTTGAGGGTCCACTGTCACAATTTTATTTTCTCGGTTACAGATGGCAATCACCGCCTGAATGAGAGAAGGTGTGAGATATCCTTTATCATAGTCTGATAAAATCACAGCGGAACATTCTTTTAATTTTGATTCAAATTGTTTTAGGATAGAATCTTCTTCCTCTTTTGTCAGAGGGACTACTTCCTCTCTGTCCACTCGACAAATTTGTTGGTGGGTCGCAATGATCCTCGTTTTTAAAATGGTAGGTATGGTTTTGGATTTTAATAGAACTAAGTCTTCTTTTGAAACAGAATTTTTGAGTAGAAGTGCTTCTAAAGATTCCCCTGCTTTGTCCTCGCCAATCCTTCCAAAAACAACACCAGTAACACCAACGGAAGATAAATTCTGAACTACGTTGCCCGATCCACCTAAGGATTGTTTTTCGTTGCGAACCCAAACCACTGGAACGGGTGCTTCCGGGGAAATTCGTTCGACTGAACCAATCAAATACTCATCCAAAATCAAATCCCCGATGACGAGCACTTTGATTTTGCCTAAATCCTCAAAAGATTTACGAAGCGAAGTTTTCTTAATTTTCAACAAAGCCAGATCCTTGAATTGGTTTACAACTAAACAGAGAATCTAAAACCTTTCTCTGTGTCAACCTTCCCCTTACCTCTCTTTCCCTTACCAGATGTATTTCTGTTCCCGGGAATGTTTTTGCCTCTCCATATCTTTGAACCTAGGTATCGGATGATGCTCGACTTTTGTATGGAAAATGGTGGGGAATTGGGAATGGCTCCCTACCCGAAGAATTGGATTGGTGCGGGACTTCCTCCTATCCCTGAGGTTGTGGGGTATGGGCATATCATCCAGAAGGAATCCTTACCTGACGGGAGATCCAATATCATTTTAGAAGGAATCGGAACCGCCGAGATTGTCAGTTTGGATTCCACAGAACCTTTTTACATCGCTCAAATTGTTCGCCGGGAACATGAAAGAAATAAAAATGTTCCAGAAAACATAAAAGAAAAAATAGAAGAGTTACTTGTTCTCACCAAACGAATCTTACTTGCCGAGGGAGCCGAAGAAGATTTAATTTTGAAAATGAATCAAATTTTGGTTCATCCCTTTCCAGTTGATTTTATAGCTTCACTGATTTACTTCGATTTTAAAACAAAACAAACCATTCTGGAAACTACACATTTGGAAACCAAAGCTGACCTTCTCAAAACAGTTTTACTTGGTCTTAATTTAAGTGAGTAGAGGGTTTTGTTTTTAATTCAGCGACTAAAAATAAAAATTCGGGCAAATCTGTTGGATTTTCACGGAAAAATACCCTTGGGTTTGTTTCTTTAGAATTCAAATACAAATAACTAGAATTTTCTTTTCGGATGTATGCCCGTTCTAAGTAGTGATTGGTTTGTGAATAATGTAAAAAATCTTTCATTAGATCACTAATGGCAATGTCACCTTCACTTTGTTTGTTTGTCGCAGAAAAGAAAACTGATGTTGTGTCTTTCTCCTCTCTCTCCCAATGGAATTCGCTATTCCAATGCCCTTTCCCACCAAATGCTAAAGTGGGTAACTCAAAACCAGAAACTAAATTGGGGATAAATTCTTGGGATTCCCAAGGAACTCCTTTACCTAAAAAATTCACTTTGGCCAGGTAAGTTTTCCAATGTTTGGAAAGTCCTCTCACTTGGAGTTTTGGCAAAGACAAACTTTCCCTTAAAAAACCTCTTAAGGTCAAAAAACCTAAAAATCCCAGATGCACCTGAGTCACAGATTGGAAGTCCCAGACTTCTTCCTGTTTTAAATGAGATAAAAACAAGGAATCCATCGCATAAAAGTCCTGGTGTTGGTAGGGGTAAAAAACGCCTGTAGATGAGGAAACTAAAGATCCGTCCGATCGATTCACAATAAGAATATCGACGGAAGGAGAAAAAGAGAAGAGTAAAAACCGCCCGTGAACCACAGGCGGCTTAAAATTAAATTAGCTTAATCAGCAGCATACAAAGCAGTGATTTTGTCTTTGTATTTTTCAGTGATTAAGTGGCGTTTCATTTTGAAAAGGTTTGTCAATTCATCACCCACTTCAAACGGTTTGGTAATGAGAATGAAGGGAGTTACCTGCTCAAAAGACTTAAATCCAGTTTTGGTATTGTTCAGAGCTTTGATTTCCTTTTTGTAGAAATCGAGAACCTTCGGATTTTCGATGAGTTTCTGTTTGTCAGTCTCGGAAATTCCGTTTTCTTTTGCCCATTCTGTCAATTTATCAAAATCAGGAATCACAAGAGCACCTAAGTTCTTTTGGTCTTGCCCAATCACCATCACTTGTGCAATGAAAGGAGATTCTGTGAGTTTGTCTTCAATCGGAACCGGCTCTACGTTTTCACCACCAAGAAGGACTACCGTATCTTTCGCACGGCCAGTAATGGTTAGGGTCTTTTTGAAATTGAACATTCCAATATCTCCCGTATCCATCCAACCATCTTTCAGAACTTTCGCTGTTGTTTCTGGATTTTTATAATAACCTTTCATCACTTGTGGTCCACGGATGTGGATGACCCCACGAGCTCCGTACTTACCAGAAATGAGTTTTTGGTTGGCATCCACATGAGTGAGCACCTTTCCCAAATCATCGCGAATTTGTACGGAAGTTTCTGGCGTGATTACCCCAACAGAACCTTGGACTAACTTTTTGAAAGTTCTTACAGAAATTACCGGAGAAGTTTCCGTCATTCCATATCCTTCCAAAACATTGATTCCAATATCATTGAAGAATGCATCCACATGTCTTTGGAGAGCTCCACCACCGGAAACAGAAGCTTTGAGCTCCCCACCAGTAGCTTCTCTAATTTTAGAGAGCACAACTAAATCCAATAGAAAATACGGAACTGCCAATAAGGTAGCAACGGTTAAATAGTAGAAACCTCTAAATAGAGAAACAATTGGATTTCTTCCTACGTAATCTACTTGGTTTCCTTTTAAGAACCTTGTAGCTGCGTTGAAATGTTTAGAGAAAAAATAAGCCATATTGAACAAACCACGACGGATCGCAGGAGTTTGTTTTGGATCATTGATTCTAGTATAAATTCCGTTGTAGATACTTTCCCAAAGTCTAGGAGCAGATGCCATAAAAGTCGGTTTTGACTTTTTCATATCATCGCGAAGGTCACGAACATTGGTATAGTATGTAGCACAACCAGCTGCAATCGCTAGGTATTCAAATACTCTTTCAAATACGTGCCAAACAGGAAGAATGGACAACATCCTTTCATCTTTTTTGATTTCGATCATACTTCCTAAAATGACAGATGTTTGGTGGATCATGTTGCTATGTTTCAACATAACACCTTTTGGCATACCTGTCGTTCCAGAAGTGTAAATGATTGTGAAAAGGTCATCAGGAGCGATTGCTTTCATTCGCTCTTCTGCTTTTTTGGAACCCTTCGCACGAAGTTCCTTACCTTTTTCGATAAGATCATAAAGTTTTAAAACACCTGTTGCAGTCGACTTATTGTCCATAACAATCAGGGTTTTTGCAAATTCCAATTGGGAGCGATTCTTTTGGAATTTCTCGAGCATTTTGTCATTCTCAAGAAACACAACTTTTGCTTCACAGTGGTTTAGAATATAAGCAATTTCTGAATCGGTAATGTCTGTTCCTCTTGGAACATCACAAGCACCACTCATTAGAATTCCATAATCGGAAACAATCCACTCCAATCGGTTATCTGCAAGCAAGGCAACATTTTCTTTGGCAGATACACCCAAATCAATGAGAGCTTCTGCTAAGTTGATACCAAGATCATATACTTCTTTAAAAGTGACGGGTTTATAGGACTTAGATTCGTCCTTACTGACGAACGCGGGGCGGTTCCCAAATTTTTCAGCACTCTGCTGGAAGAGTTCGGGCAAATTGGCTGGCATTATTCTGACTCCTTTCTCAAAAGAAAACGTAAAAAGGTATCTTTAAGGGACTTTTTTAACGAACATGAGTCAAGACATTTTCAATCTTGTCATTGAAATCAAGGGAAAATCAAAATGTTGTTTCGCATTGCACAATTATGGCAGTTCCGTCGCCGCCCAAACATGAGAGCGAATCACAAGCCCAGAAAGGTCTGACCCAATGATTCCATACTGCCTATGCACAATTTTTCCGGTGCGATCAAAGACAAGAAGGCAAGGAATTCCTTCTACATGATAAAAATCTGTCATTTTCCAGTCTTTGTCAAGTAAGGTGGGATAACTCATCTTCAATCGTTTCATATCTTTTTGGATTTTTTCCAAAGGTTCAGAGGTATCAGTGTTGATCCCTCGAAAGACAAAGTCCTTTTCTGAAACCGAAGATTTCCACTGGTTGATGGTAGGGACTGCTTTTGCACAAGGTTCACACCAAGTGGCCCAAAAATCTAAAACAACAACCTTCCCTTTAAAATCCTCTAATCTTTCTTTTTCCCCTGTAAGTCCAGGTAGGGAATCGGGATAAAAATCACTCACTTCTTTTGAGGGTTTGCAAAAAAAGAGAGAAAGGAGAAAGATCAGATAAAAACTGGATGTAGAACGTCTGAAAACTTGGGTCATCATTTTTGAATTCATTGATTTATAATTACTTCTCCAACTTAGACGAATGGAATGATTACGTAAAGGGAAACTGGACGGGAAAAGGAATTTCTATGATTCCTTCGACAGTACAACCGTATGAAACCGGAGACGAAACAGCCGTTATCTGGAAAGCAGGCCCAAAAGAAATCAAATCTCTTTTCAAACGTGGAAAACAAGAATTTGCTCTGGTTTGGATTCTCGAATCGGATGTTCTTTGTGACCGCGTCAAACTCATTGCTAAAAATGAAGATTGGGAATGTGAAATCCAAGCCATGACCAAAGACCGCTTCCACTTACACGTCCTACCTAAATCCGACAAATCTAAAATTCTTTATTCAGGTGTGGTCACAAAAAAAACGGGTTTATTCTCCTTCCTCTAAAACCTTTCTAAAAACTTCTTCCGTAATTTTTGCTGCATTTTCCCAAGTAAACTCGGAGATGGAAACCTCAGGCGGGACTGGGTTCTCAAAGAATTTTTTGATTTTTTCCGCCCAGATTTTTGCATCTTCTTTGGTTTGGTAAGGAAGGTAAGTCACACCATCTTTTCCTATTTCACGAAAAGTAGGTATGTCAGAAACCACACAATTCAAACCATGAAAGATGGCTTCTACCATGGGAATTCCAAATCCCTCATATTTACTCGCAAAAGCAAATAGTCCCGCTCTTTTGTAGAGGTGTTGTAATTCAGAGTCAGAAACAGAATCTAAAATATGAATGTCTTTAAACAAAGCACGTTCTTGTCTTAACTCTTCTATAAATTCCGAAGACTCCCAACCAATTTTTCCAACAATCACCCAAGGTCTGTAATGGTGCGGATCGATTTTTCGATACTCACGAAAGACTTCGAGTAAAAACGGATAGTTCTTTCTTGGTTCAATGGTGGATACAGAAAGTAAATAATCTGTACCCAAATCTTTCACCCGTAGAGATGGTTCCGTTTCCAAAAGTTTCAACATTTCCTCTGGATTCACTCCTGGGTAGGAAACACCTGTTTGGTCTACGGGATAATCAAATTTACGACACATATCATCGCTAGTTTGTTTGGATATGGACAGGATAAAACTTGAGCGTCTCACCGAATAACTTTGGAACAACCTTTGTTGGACTTTGGCAATCCAACGCATAGTTTCTGGATACAAATACAAAACCAAATCACAATAAGTTAAAACCGCAGATAAGGAACTAGGCAAAAAAGGTGGTAAAACTTGTTGGGAACCCCAAAACAAATCCAATCGATGTTTTAGTAAATAAAAAGGAATGAATAGATTGTAATACAATCCACCTTTCCATTTTAGAAAACCCCCACCTTTCACCCAAGTTACATTAGGTAAATTTAAAACGGCTTTATGATCTTCATGAATCGGCAAATGAGAAAACAAAAAGAAATCATATTCTTCTTTATGAGGAAATGCTTTGAGTGTTTCGGCAATCAACCTTCCCACTCCCGATACACGTGTGGATAAAGGTCTGGCATCAAGTCCAATCCGTTTGGTGGTTTTTACCATCGTTCCTTTACCTTGAGAGACAACTGGTGGAAATCAATTTTAGATTCCAAATAAGAAACAGCCGTTTTTTTACCTGCCACTAAACCGAAGGAAAGTGTCTCTTTTTGGTTGAACTTGTATCCTTTGTCTTTCAATGGGAAACAAGTGAAATTCTCTTCATCCAAAAGAGCAATCCCTCCACAGATATCCCATTCATTTTTTGGTTTTAGTGAAACGATAAGATCAATAAATCCGGCAGATAACAAACCTAACTTATACGCAATACTTCCCATAGAGCGAATTTCAAAATCTTCCTGCCAAAAGGGATCGGAGAACAATCCTTCTTTCATTTCGGATAGAGATACAAGGAGAATTGGTTTTTTGGTAACTGGTTTTTCTTCCACTAAAGGTTCTAATACAGAACTACTTTCCACAACTAAGGTTCTAAAATTTTCTTCTGTGGCAAAAGGAGGATTCAACTTAGCAAAAAAAGTATTTCTATTTTTGGAAAAAAACTCACCTGTTGAAGGATTAAAAATCACACCCCAGATGGCTTCTCCATTACGAACGAGTCCCAAACTAAGCGCAAATTGGTCATTTTTTTTGACAAACTCACGCGTACCGTCAATGGGATCTAAAATCCAAACCCATTCCTTATCCAAACGACTGTTAGTGTCTACTTTTTCTTCGGACAAAAATCCATGATTTGGAAACTGATTCGAAATTTTTTCAAAAAGAAATTCACTCGCAAACAAATCAGCTTCGGTAACGGGATCATTACCACCTTTGTCACGAATTTGGAAATCTGATTTATAAATGGAAAGGATCGAATCCCCTACCGATAACACCCACCGCCAAACTTCCCTAAAATCGTTTTCTTCCATTCCGTCCTGATTAAAAATTTAATTCTTTTTTTCTTCTTTGTGCGCACCCGCACCAAGATCCAAACCATCTGGTTTCTCTAAAACTATTTCCTCAGATGGTGAGGTAACATAAGTTTCTGGATCCACCGGAAATTGGTATTGGAAATAAAAGTTCTTATACTTTACAAAAAATGTATTGGTTCCTTCCGGACGTTCTGTCTGTAAATCTTGAAATTTGAGATCTTTTAAATCCTTTTTTGGATTAGAAAGTTTTTTGGAAAGAGTGCTACGAACTGAACTTACCATATTGGTTTCAAAGTTCTTTTTCTTTTGTTCTTCGGTAAGTTTTGGATTTCTAAGATAATCTTCTAGTTTAGTAAACTCTTCCGCCAAACCAGTGCTTTGTTGTGAATGTATAAAAGTCACCGGAAATAATACAACAATACAAAATATCCAAACTCGTTTCATTGCCAATCCTCTTCTAGGTTATGAAATTATCTCTAATGGTGTGTATGCCAATAAGAATTTTTTATCTAAATGGGAACCAAATCGGACTTCTACCTTACGGTTATCTCCTGATCCAGAAACGGATAAAATCCGTCCTTCCCCGTAAACTTTATGACGCACCTTAGTTCCCACTTGGTAGTCTCCATCGCCTGTTTTGGCAAGCACCGTTTCAAACTTTTCTTCTGATTTTTGGAATCTTTCGGCTCTTGGAGCAAACTCAGGCCGTCTCACCCCATAACGACTTTCTGTAAATTCCCCATCTAAAAATTGGCTGGGGAGTTCTTCCAAAAATTGAGAGGGAAGTCTCGCTTCAATATCCCCGAATTTACGAGTAAATCTTGAAAAACTAATTTCTAGATTTTTTCTTGCCCGAGTGATGGCAACGTATGCAAGCCTTCGTTCTTCTTCCAATCCATCGGCAGAATCAATTGATAAAAAATGAGGAAAGGTTCCCTCTTCCATACCCGCCATAAACACATGTTGGAATTCCAAACCTTTTGCGTTGTGGACAGTCATTAGAATTACATAATCAGGTAAATCTTTGGTGTTGTCTTCACTAGTGATGAGTGAAATATTTCCGAGGTATTCTTCCAAGGTGGCTTCTGGATTGTTTTCTTCAAATTCTTTAAGGGCGTTGACAAACTCATTTAAGTTAGATAACCGCGAAAAAGAATCTTCAGTACTTTCATTTTCCAAAAATTCACGGTAACCAGAATGTTCCAAAACCTCATAAGCGATTTCGGAAGGAGTTTTTTTACCCAAATCTTCCATTGCTGATTCAAACATTCGGTATAAAGAAGCTAACTTTTGCAAGGTTCCCTTTTTTATATCCGGAACCGATTTTCCCAAACATTCAAATAAAGAAAGCCCTTCACTCACCGAATAGGATAACAAACGATTCACAGTTGTATCACCAATCCCTCTTGGAGGAGAGTTGATGATCCGAAGGAGGGAAGTAGAATCTACTGGATTCACAACAACAGAAAGGTAAGCAATTAGATCCTTTACTTCTTTTCTGTCAAAAAATCGAAAACCACCAAATATTTTATAGGGGATGGCTTTTTTTCGTAAGGCCTCTTCAAAATACCTGGATTGAGAATTAGTTCTATAAAATACCGCAAAATTCGAATACTTCTGTCCCCTTCTCGCACCCATTTGAATTTTTTGAACAATTCCTTCTGCCTCCTCCATTTCATTTTGGTAAGAGGAAAGTTTGATTTTATCTCCCAAAGGATTTTCAGTTCGAAGGGTTTTATTTGTTCTTTGTTTGTTGTTTGCAATTAATGCAGCAGCAGTTTCAATAATGGTTTTTGTGGAACGATAATTTTCTTCCAACTTAACCACTACTGCATCTGGATAATCTTTTTTGAAATTAAGAATATTCGAAATATCAGCACCACGCCAGGAATAAATAGACTGGTCGTCATCACCCACAACACATAAATTTTTATGAAATGATGAGAGAGACTGTACTAGGTGGTATTGGATTTTATTTGTATCTTGGTATTCATCTACCATGATGTATTTCCAAAGCCTTTGGTATTTCTCCAAAATTACAGGATAATCACGAAACAAAATAACTGTTTTTAAAATCAAATCTCCAAAATCGAGTGCGTTTCGTAAGTCCTTTCGTTTCTCATATTCAAGAAAAACAGAAGCAATTGTTTTTGTATAAGAATCATCTGCTTTCTTTTTAGCATATTCTTCTGCGGTCATAAAAGAATCTTTCGCAGCAGAAAATGCATTCGCAAGAGCAGATGGTCGAAATTCCTTTGTGTCCATATCTTTGGATTTTAAAATTTCTTTGATGAGTGACTCTTGCATATCACTGTCATAAACAGTAAAATTATTTCCGAGTCCCAAAACCTTTCCTTCCCGACGAAGTAAATACAAACAGAGGGAGTGAAAAGTTCGCACCAAAGGTTCCCCAGTCCCTTCGGGGATTAAACTCCTGCAACGAATTCGCATTTCTTCTGCGGCTTTGTTTGTAAAAGTAACGGCTAGGATTTGGTTAGGATAAACCTTATGATTTAAAATTAGGTTGGCAATTCGGTAGGTAATCACGCGAGTTTTCCCAGAACCCGCCCCAGCCAAAATCAGTAATGGGCCATCTACCGATTCAACTGCTTTTTTTTGTTCAGAATTGAGTCCAACTAACTCCACTTAGAACCGCATATCTCCAATACCAAAAACAAACTGGAAGCTGTTATTGTCTGGATAAAGCCCGAAGGGTCTATCTTCCACTCCCGTATAACGAATCCGTTGTGCAAAATACAAACGAAGAGGTAATACAGGAATTTGAATCCTTAGACCAAAACCCCAAGAGAATCTAAAATTTGACATTGAGAGGTTTTTACTAGATAAAACTAAATTTCCAGGGTCATTCACAACAAGAGGAGACTCAGGCAATTTTTGGCCATAGGAATTATAATTTTCATAAAGGTATGTTTCAACTGGCTCAGAAACTCGCTGTGCTCGCACTAGGTTGTCGTAATTTTTAAAGAACTCTTTTCGTTCTCCCACAGCACGGTTGATTTGTTCATACATGGATCCCGCATCAAAGAAAACAACAAACCATAATAACGATGGTTCGATGGGAAACCGTAACTCCGAAGTAAATAAAACCCTGCTGGAAGCTCCATCTTTCCATTCATCTGGATAGTATTTATCATCAAAAAACCATCCACGAAGGGATTCATATCCCCCAAGAAAAAGACGATCTTGAACTTGGATGTAAGGAATTCTTTCTTTGTCCTGATTTTTGTACTTTGGTGTCCTTTCAAAGGTAAAAACTGATGAAGTTCGGAACTGTTGCACCACGCGCCATCGCCTAAGTGCGTTTTTGCGAATGAGTCCAAAAAATGTATAATCAAACCAAGTATGATAGTATTCCAAAATAGGGCTGAACTGGTCGAAATGGGACTCTCCACCGAGGAACTGACCCACGTTATCCACAGAAAAAATTAAATTAAAACCTTGGGTTGAATTGAATACGTTGTCACGGCTATCATAAGCAATACCGTTTGTTAACTGAGAACGAAATTGCCACCCGCGATCAACCTCCGCCAAAACCTGGTCAGATACAAGTGACGTTGGTCTAGTCGATGCAAAAAATGAAGGAGAATAACGGTGGAAGTGGGTCCAGTTGATGAGAAACCTATGGCCAAGTCCTGCACTCACACCCACACCCGAACGTTCGTAAGATGCCACCTCTTTAATCCCTTGGTTGTTGTTTTCAGTGATGGAAGTGGCTCCCACATACAAAGTTCGGGAGGAATAAAATGCAGAAAGTGTAAGTGACCAAGGTTTGTCCATAAACCAAGGTTCTGTCCAAGATATTTGTAAATAACGGCGGATTGGTCCAAACTCCACACGACCTGTAATCTGTTGTCCAGATCCGTTCAGGTTATTTTCACCTAACTGGGTAAAGATGGAAAATCCCGTAATGGTTCCATACCCTCCCCCCATTGATACAGTTCCTGTCGGTTGTTCCACAAGCTCAATGATGAGGTTCATTTTGGTTTCATCAGAACCTGGTCTCATATTAAAGTTTACTTCTTTAAAATAACCCAAGTTAAAGATACGTTCCCTCGACCTGTTTACAAGTGTGGAGTTAAAAAGATCACCAGGTTTAAATAGGAGTTCTCTTCGGATCACCCGGTCTTGGGTCTTTTTATTACCCTTGATGATGATATTTTCAATAAAAGCTAAGTTATTTTCACGAATGGTAAAATCGACGTGAATGAATTTTTTCCCTCTTAGTTTGGGTTCTTCTTCATAAATTTTTCTTAATTTTGAAACATTGAGTCGGTTGTATTCTTCATTACAATCAGAGATTGCATCACTACTCCCTCGTTTTTCACAATTTTCATAACGAGATAAGGATCCATCACTTAACTCAATCACCTTTCTTCGAGGGATTACCTGCGCAAACAAATACCCTTTGGCAGAATATGCTTCGTTGATGGAAGCCCTATCTTTTTGGAATTTAGTTTCATCGAAAACCTCACCCACATCAGCAGGTGCAAATTCATATTGGTCTTCTAAAAATTTGATCGGATAAACCGGAGACCATTCTTCTTTAGGAGTTCCAATTGGGTTATTTTCTTTGTTTAAAAACTGCGGCATCCCGTTCGGGGCTATGGTTAGATCATGACTTGTGGAATAACCATTGTAGAAATATTGTTCTCCTTCAATGATTTTGAAGTTAACAATCACAACACGTTTGTCTTTTTTTTGCGGATTTTCCCAACGGATTTCCCAGTTGGTACCTTCATTGCTGAGTTCTGCGTCTACGTAACCTTTGGATTTTAAGTAAGCTACAACTTTCTGTTTATCAGATTCAAACGCAGATTCTTTAAACACTCCAGATTCAATGATTCCACTTTCTTTTAAGTCCATGATCCCTTGAAGATCATAGGTATCAACTTCGCTATTTCCAAAAATATTGATTTTACTGACGGGAATTTCTTCCCCCTCATCAATAATAAACTTCACCTTTACAGTGTTTGTTTCCGGATTCACCGGTTCCGTTTCAAAACGAACGTAAGCGAGAAAAAAACCTTCATCTCGGTATTTCTTCAAAATCACTTCTTTCGAAAGAGTCACTTTCTTCGGAGTGATGACTTCGTTTTCTTTTAATGGAATTTTATCACGTAAATCGGATGGGAAAACTTCATCGGCACCGATAAAATCAATGTCTTTCACCCTAGGTCGTTCTTTTACGACAACAAGGATTTTGACTCCATCCCCGTCGGCTTCCCCCTGGATATCAATATGGTAAAAGAATCCCGAAACAAATAGAGCGCGCATATCGGCATTCAAAAGGCCTTGCGACAATTGCATTCCAGCACGCATGTCCATTAATTCCAAAATATCATCAGAGGAAGTATTGATATTTCCTTTAAACTCTACTTTGGTAATGACTTTATCTATAAATACAGACTTATTCGACCAAAGGGAAACCCACTCTGCCGAAACTAGTAAAAGGAGAGATAATACAAAAAGGCTAAAGAACTTTATTTTTTTTCGGATGTTCAAAAAATCACTTGGATGTGCCTTTTACCATTGCTAGGTTAAAGCGACTAACACCCGCAGCATTGACTGCATCGATTACCTTAACCACAACTTGGTAGGACGCACCACCATCTCCACGAATAATGACTTTGTTTTTTTTAGGGTCTCTTTCTTTTTCTGGTCCAAGAAACCCATTGATCTTTTCAGTGAGTCCTTCCAAAGCAACAGGATCTGGACTTTGATCCAAATAAATTTTCCCTTGTTTATCAACGGTGATCACAAGTTCATCTTTCTGTTTTTCTTTGGCTACACTAGAAGACCTTGGTAACTCCACTTTGAGTGCAGTGTTTTTTTCCAAAGTTGCATTCATTAAAAAATAAATCACTATAAAGGAAATAACATCAATCAGCGGTGCTAGTTCGATGTTATTAAATGATTTTTGCGTTTTGCGAAATTTCATTTAATTCTATCGTTTGTTTAGGTGAGGTAACACCAAATCTGTTACGTTTTCCATTTCCGTAATTCTTTCCTCTTTCATTCGAGTGAAAAGATTATAAAAAATGTAAGCGGGAATCGCAATTGCAAGCCCCATAGCCGTGGTTATCAAAGCTTCAGAAATACCAACTTCCGCACCTTGTGTTCCTGCACCTTCAGCAAAGGAACGAACAATCCCGATAACCGTTCCAAGAACACCAAGTAATGGGCCAATGGTGGCAATGGTTCCAAGGCCAGTTAGGTATCTTTCCATCAAATAAATTTGTCGAAAACCCTCTTGGCGGATGTCCTCTTCCCAGAACTGAACTCCGCGGCGTTTGAGATCAAATGCCATACGAAGGAGAACCGCTGCAGGAGATTGAACTTCAGCAGTGAGTATATCTCTAGCTTCATCCCATTTTTGTTCACGAGCAAGCTCCCGAACACGACGGAAATGATCTTGTGGAATGGCCTTTAATCGGAAGTAATACACAAGTCGTTCCACGATGATGGTAAAACCAACAATAGAAACAAAGATGATTAAAATCGGAATGGTTTGTGGCGGAACCGACGAAATGATTGAATCTGATTTAGCGAAAGGAAAAGACATGAATGGGACCCCATTGAAGGATTACGAATAGAGTTTTCAGTCTTCCCTTTTTCGCCAAATACTATTTTTAAATGACTAACCTGCTTTTTTCATCAGTAGGTCAGTAGCTGCTTTTAACACCGCAGAAGTCACTTGTTTGCCACCAATCATCCTAGCCAGCTCCCGTTTCCGTTCTTCAAAGTCAAGAACCGAAGCCTGAGACACTGTCCTTCCACCTTCTAGGCGTTTCTCGATCTTGATTTGGTGGTCTCCCGATGCCGCAACTTGTTGGGTATGCGTGATGAGGAGAATTTGCGAGTTTCTTGCTAGTTTTTTAAGCTTTGTCGCCATTGCTTCGGCAGCCTCACCTCCGAGACCAGTATCCACCTCATCCAAAACCAACATTTGGGGGGAAGGAGCCTGTTTTCCCAGAACACTCCGAAGGGCAAGCATCACCCGAGACAACTCTCCCCCAGAAGCAACTTTACGGAGAGGCCGTGGTTTTTCTCCTGGATTGGCGCTAAAATAGAACTCAATTTGGTCAAGACCGGATTCAGAGAGAAAATAGGATTTGGAACCTTCTTCCACTTCACCTTCCGGATTTTCTTCCCAACGAAGAACCACTTGGAGTTTTCCACCTTCGAGCCCTAAATCGGACATCTCTTTTTGGACATCTTCCTCAAACTGCGAAATGACATTGCGGCGTAACTTAGACAATTGGAATCCCAGTTCCTTCATCTCGGTGAGGCATTGGTCTTTTTTGATTCGCAAAAAATCTTCATCTCCGGCTTGTTCGTTCCAACGTTCGAGTTCTGATTTTTTTTCTTCGAGAAGTAAGTTGATTTCCGTCAAACTAACGTTATATTTTTTCTTTAATTTTTTGATATCTTGGAGTCTAGATTGAACCATATCCAAACGTTCGGGACTAAAAAATAATTCTTCCTCTTCTTCGCGAATCACAGATTTGAGAGATTTTAACCTGTCATAAACCTCTTCCCATTCATCTAACATTTCCTTTTTTTCAGGAATCAAAATAGAAATCTTTTGAATGGCATGAATGAGAGTCGGGAACACTTTTAGAATTGAATTTTCTTTTTCTGTTAATTCCTCTAACACCAAACGGTAGTTTTCTGCTAATTTTTCTCCATTTGCCAAAAGAGATTCTTCTGTAGACAAAGTTTCATCTTCTCCTTCTTTCGGAGAAACGGATTCAATCTCTTCAATTTCGTATTCGAGGATTTCTTTACGTTTGAGCATGGTTCGTCTCGTTTCCTCAAAATCAGATAATTTTTGTTTCCAATGACGGTATTGTTGTAATGCGGATTTGAATTTGAATTTTAGGGACTCCAAATTACCGAACCTATCAAGAAATTCCAATTGGTTGGATTTTTCCAGTAAGAAAAGCTGTTCGTTTTGGGAATGGATCTCCGCCATAGTTTTTCCTAGTTCTCGCAAATGGGTGGTAGAAGCCAAACTCTCACCAATTTTTACCCGGGCTTTTCCATCCTTCATCAGTTCCTTAGTGATGATGATCTCATCTCCCGTATAACGGAAACCTTGCTCCATCAAATAGTCCTTTGCTAGGTTTTGTCCCGTTAAGGAAAGAACTGCCTGTAAAGAATACCTCTCTTTTCCCTGCCGAATATTGGCAGTGGAACAACGTCCTCCAAACAAGGAAGCCAATGCATCGAAAATTAAGGATTTTCCAGCACCGGATTCGCCAGTAAAGACAGAGAGACCATCCGCAAGGGAAAGTTCCAAGGATTCAAAGAGTGCAAAATCTTTAATTTTCAAATGTGTAATCATATAGACTCCTGTTTGCTATACATACAATTACTACTTAACAAATAGATAGTCAATGAAATTTTTTATTTTAGGCCAAAAAACAAAATTTCTCTCTCTTTCCCATCTGAAACCCTGGTGGAAAAGGCCCTTATGAAAGATTTAGAAGGAAAAATCCACCTTGTTTCCAGCCTTCCCTTATTCCGAAGTTTGTCTCGGAAGGAAAAGGTCTGGGTGGCCGAATCGGTTCATATCGTAGAATCAGAAAGGGAAGAAACCCTATTCACGGCTGGAGACTCAGACCGAAGTTTATATTTAATTCTTTCCGGCGGGATCAAATTGTTTCTGCCAAAAAAAGGGGAAGGGAAACGAGAGGAAGAAGTCCAATACCTCAAAAAGGGGGAATATTTTGGTATCCAATCCCTACTGACTGGAGAAAAACACAGTCATACAGCTGTTACTGTTTCTGAATCAAGATTTCTTGTTCTCTCCCAATCGGGATTCCAAAAATTAATCCAAAAAATTCCTTACTTATCCCTTACATTTTCTAAAATGCTCACAAAGTCACTCCGGGGAGAACTTTTAGGCGGAAGGGAATACTTTCGTAACTCTGTGGTTTGTTTGGTGCATTCCGATCCCATTGCGAAGAATACATTGGCAAAAGAATTAGTAACTTCCATAGAAGAAGAATCCGGAAAAAAATCTGTAATTTTACATTTTGGACAAAATGGACAAACCGAAAACCCTTATGTAAAATCTTATAAATTTAAAGATTCTGACCGAATCAAAGAAACCCTTGGCAAACACTACGCCAGCCATTCTTTTATTTTTTTAGAAGTGTTTCCTGAAACAGACGAAGAACTCAAACGTCTGTTAATCGACGAAGCTGACCATATCGAAAATTATCTTTCTTTGAATCAAAAAATCAATCTTTGTGATTCCATTACGAGTGAATCCAAAGAAAATGAAATCCTTTATCATGAAACCCAAATCCAAGATGTGATTAGTCATGGAAAATGGGAAATCCATGTCAGAAGAAAAGCTAGAGAACTTTCAGGAGTCCAAATTGGTGTGGCTCTCGGTGGTGGCGCTGCCTTGGGGCTAGCTCAGGTCGGAATCATGAAGGTGATGGAAGAGGAAGGTCTTGTTCCTGATATGATTGCAGGAACGAGTATTGGCGCTGTCATTGGAGCTTTTTGGGCCAGTGGACTTGGATACAAGGGAATCTTACCACTACTCGGCGAAATTGATAGTATTTTCAAAATGTTCAAACTGGTGGACTTATCCTTTCCGGGACAAGGCCTTCTCCATGGTAAACATGTTCGTTCCCTTCTTGAAAAGTACTTGGGGGATTTATATTTTGAGGATCTTCCGATCAAACTCAGACTGATTAGTTGTGACATCACAACAAGACAAGAAATTATACTTTCGGAAGGGAAGGTACTCGATGCGGTAATGGCGAGTATTTCCATCCCTGGAGTTTTTGTTCCCCAACCCCAAGAGAATGGAAAAACTTATGTGGATGGCGGGATCGTAAACCCACTCCCTGTTTCTGCTCTAAGCCATGAAGGTGTTGGGAAAATCATCGCCATCAATTCCATGCCTAGTTCCAAAGATGAAATGAAAACAAACAAACTATTGAATTTGAATGTACTGGATATCATTGTGAATAGTTTGTATTCTTTGCAATATCGGATTGGAAAGTACAGTGCTCAGGAAGCAGATGTGTATCTAAACCCCATCCTTCCGAATTCCAATTGGTTTGAATTTTGGCGGAGTTCTGAATTCATCCAACTCGGGGAAACTGTTGTCAAAAGTTCCCTCGAGGAAATAAAACAGTTGTTTAGCGAAAAAACCTAATCCCGATCGGGAGAAAGGATCACTATGTTAAATGGATTTCTTTCGTTTTTTTCAGATTCGGGCAGGGACTCGGAAAACCGTAATGCTCCAGTGATCACAGTCCCAGTTGTGAGCCCTGCAAAAATTCCTTCTTTTTCATAAAGGTCAGCTTGCAAGTGTAAGGCTTCGTCTGGGTTTACATGAAAGTAGTGATCGATCAATTTTGGGTCATAAACTGCTGGAAGTTGGATCCTTTCCCTTTCTTTCGGATTGTCCGTCTTTCCATATTCCATAAAAGGTGAGTTTGGTTTTCCTGCAATGATGACTTTGACACGTCGGTCTTGGGATTTTAAATACCTACCAATTCCTGTGATGGCCCCGCCAGATCCAGGTGCAGAAATGACTGCCCCCACTTTCCCTTGTAAGTCTCTCCAAATTTCAGGCCCTGTAGTTTTGAAATGGAAATTAGGATTTGCGGGATTGGAAGCTTCATCGGGAATCCAGCCGCCAATTTTTTTGGCTTTCTCTTCGGCTAGGTCATACAAACGACTAAGATCCCCTTCATTCGTCACAGTGACCTCGGCTCCATAACTTCGAAGCAATTGGATCCTCTCCGAACTTGTATGAAGAGGGACCAGGCAGTAAACAGGATATCCTTTTACCTTTCCGATCCAAGTGAAACTCACAGAAGAAGAACCGGCACCAACCAGTACCACACTCATTCCTTTTTTTAGTTTCCCTCGCCTTTCTGCATCGATATACATGGCAATGGCAGTACGGTCTTTGGCCGATCCGGTAGGATTTAAAAATTCGGCTTTGAGATAAAACTGAACTCCGGAATATTCCGATCCAATTCGATTCAACCGAATGAGAGGAGTATTTCCAATCAGTTGGAGGATATTGTCCTGAATCGGTCTTGCAACGGAAAGTTCCTTTCCAAAGATACCTTGTACATTGTTAAGCGCCTGAAGTAGACTATTGCCTAAGTCGTCGATGCCTTTGGAAATTGGATCTATCATTATTTTACTTTAATCAGTTCCACATCAAAGATGAGAGTAGAATTCGCAGGAATCGGACCCACGGCACGAGCACCATATCCAAATTGTGGAGGGATGGTGAGTTTACGTTTTCCACCTTCTTTCATTCCTACAATTCCTCGTTCCCAACCTTGGATGACTTGTCCTTGGCCTAATTGGAAACTAAATGGTTCCCCACGATCCACAGAAGAATCAAACACCTTTCCATTGGTAAGTTTACCAGTGTAATGAACCACTACGGTAGTTCCGCGAATGGCCTCTCTTCCTAACCCTTGTTTGGTGTCTTGGATAAGAAGTTCGTCCGCAAAAAGACTACCTGTTACAAATAAAAATCCGAGTAAAATTGAAAACAGTTTCATAGTGCGATTATACAGTTTTCTCGTACAACCAGGGAACTTCTTTTTGGTTCTTTTCCTCAAATTTTTGAATAAAATCGGCCTTTTGGAGGGTGAGTCCGATATCATCAAGTCCATTCAGAAGGCAATGTTTACGAAAAGCGTCCACTTCAAAAGAGTATTTTTTACCCTCTTCTGTCACTACCACTTGGTTTTCCAAATCGATTTCCAAGTTAGCACCTGGCTTTTTATCAATGGTTTGAAAAATTTCTTCTACCTGATTTTCCGGTAAAACGATGGGTAACATTCCATTTTTAAAACAGTTATTGTAAAAAATATCTGCATAAGATGGGGAAATGATGGAACGAAATCCATAATCTTCTAAGGCCCAAGGAGCATGTTCTCTTGAGGATCCGCAACCAAAGTTGTCACGGGTCACAAGAATATTAGAACCTTTGTATCTTTCTGCATTTAAAACAAATTCAGGATTTGGTTTTTTCCCAGCATCATCGAGAAATCTCCAGTCATGGAATAGATGTTGTCCAAACCCTGATCTTTCAATTTTCCGAAGGAATTGTTTAGGAATGATTTGGTCTGTGTCTACGTTTGCCTTGTCTAAAAGGGCCGCGATACCTTTTAACTTTGTAAATGCTTTCATTTTATTTCCACTCCCGAATGTCTACGAAATGTCCTTCGACTGCTACAGCCGCTGCCATCGCAGGGCCAACCAAATGTGTTCGTCCGCCTTTTCCTTGTCTTCCTTCAAAGTTTCTGTTGGAAGTAGAAGCACAACGATCACCTGGTGAAAGAACGTCATCATTCATGGCAAGGCACATAGAACAACCAGGGTTACGCCATTGAAAACCGGCTTCTAAAAAGATTTTATCAAGGCCTTCCGATTCTGCTTGTCGTTTCACGCGACCAGAACCAGGCACAATGATGGCCTCTACTTCTTTGCTAACTTTTTTACCTTTGACAGTGTCCGCAACCACACGTAAGTCTTCGATCCTAGAGTTGGTGCATGATCCAATAAAAACCTTATTCACTTTGACATCGATTAGTTTCTGGCCTGGTTTTAAATCCATATAAGCAAGAGCAGACTCTGCTGATTTTTTTTGCACAGGGTCAGTAAAGTCTGTAGGAGCAGGAACCGTTGCTGTCACAGGAATCACTTGGCCAGGAGAAGTTCCCCAAGAAACCATAGGTGCGATTTCATTTGCATTCAAAACAACTGTTTTATCAAATTTTGCGCCTGTATCCGTTGCATATGCCTTCCATTTAGCAGCTGCTATATCAAAAGCCTCACCTTTAGGAGCAAAGTCTCTTCCTTTGATATAATTGATAGTTGTATCATCAGGGGAAATGAGTCCTGCACGAGCACCAGCTTCGATCGCCATATTGCAGATTGTCATACGGCCTTCCATACTGAGAGAACGAATGGCCTCTCCAGTAAACTCAATCACGTACCCAGTCGCTCCATCGGTTCCAATTTTTCCGATGATCGCAAGAACAATGTCTTTTGCAGAAACCAGTGGAGATAGTTTGCCATCCACACGGATTTCTAAAGTTTTAGGTTTCTTTTGGACGAGAGTTTGTGTCGCAAGAACATGTTCTACTTCCGATGTTCCAATTCCAAAAGCAAGTGCTCCAAATGCACCATGTGTGGCAGTGTGAGAGTCCCCACAAACAATTGTCATACCAGGATGTGTGAGTCCCAGTTCAGGAGCAACAACGTGTACGATCCCATTGTCTGGGTGGTTGATATCAAATAATGTAATTCCGTTTTCTTTACAGTTGTCCATCAGAGTTTGCATTTGCAAAACAGAGATAGGATCTACTGATTTCCAGTCACGAGTCCTTGTGGATACGTTGTGGTCCATTGTTGCATAAGTAGCATCTGGACGGCGCACTTTTCTGTTGGTTAATTTTAAACTCTCAAAAGCCTGTGGGCTTGTCACCTCATGGACTAGGTGTCTATCGATATAGATAAGGCAGGTTCCATCTTCCTCGTGGACCAAATGGTCATTCCAAATCTTTTCAAACATGGTTTTCATAACTAGACTCCCTCACTTCCAGTCATAACTCGGACATGGGGTAGTCTGTCCAGGGAATTTGGAAAAATAGATGAGTTCTAAGGGGTCTGGACTGTAGCCCCATCTACATAGGTTCCCGATATCCCGGAACAATGTGTGGCAGCAGTCCCCGCCCCTCCCGTCAAAGGAGCTGTATAAACGCTGATGATATAACCAACACTGGACTGGGTGACCTTACAAGATCCCACCACACTTGTTTCCGTACATTTAGACGTCTGTTTGGTTCCGGAAAGACAACTTGTGAGATACCCATAATAGTTTTGGCAGACACCACCACCCACAGCACAAGCAAATTTAAAGGTCTTAGTAGAACCCCCGTTGAGAAGGTCAGAAAGGTCTGAATCAGAAATTGTTTGTACGGGAGTACCGTCAGTCAAAACCGTCAGCGGATTTACCGAAGCACTTTCTTTTTGGTAGAGATAGAACAAATAACTCCCAGCCTTTGTAAAAGTGATCACCGTTGCCGGTGAATCTGCTTTGGAATATTCTGTTCCTTCTTTTGCTAGGACTGCTGCAGAAAGATCCAAAGGACAACTTGTCGAAACATAAACAGAAAGCTTCGCATAACGAGAGAGTACGACTCTTGTTCCAATTTGAGCTCCGGTGATTTGCATGACTGCATAATAGGTATCGCCGGCAAGAGCAAAGGAGACTGACTGTGAAGTAGTTGTGATTCCAGTATAACCAGCTTTGATTTGTGTTCCAAGGCCAGCCACAGTACATCCATCCGCTCCCGTTTCTTTAGCTAAAACGAGTGAGGTTGCAGCATCGTTTTTAGAAGTCTCTCCAGAACACCCGAAAAAAACAGAAAAAAGAAAAAAACTCATGAGTAATAAAAACAATTTGAATGGGTACATCCGAAACATAACTCTACCTTCCTCGAAACGATAAGACAGTTTTTCCTATTTGGATTTCGTCCAAGTTATGCAGAACCTTGGGGCGAAGTAATTTTTTGCCATTTAAGTATACACCTGTTTCCGATACACAATCAAACAATATATACTTTCCCTTTTTGTTTTTTATCTTTGCGTGGAGGCCGGCCACAGAGGGGTCATGGAGAACTAAATGATTGGATTCAGAGTTACCAATGGTCATTTCTTCAAACTGTAATGAATACTGTTCTGAATTTTGATTTCCATCTCTTCGTAAAAGAACTGCGTAAGAGTAAGAAGTCCCAGCGGGAGGTGTTTTCTCTGCAATGGTAAGAGCAATTTCACGGTCACGAGCTGCCTTCTCCATTGTTTCTCCATACATCCGATCGTAAACTTGGAGTTCTTCTTTTCTTTCTGAATACTCTGGTTCGAGAGGTGGAGCTGTTAGGATGCCTTGGTCTCGTTCTTCATAACCACGTAAATAATACAAAGCCGCCAAACAAAGAAAAATGAAAAACAAACTGACCGGGAAAAAGAATAAGGGATCCGAAAGTTTCAAATACAAGGATTTGAAAAAAGATAGTTCATACCGAAATTCAAATCGTATCCCCTGGTCTACTGAAACCAAACTTCCCGCCACTGAATTCGTTTTCCACTGCGACAAATTCCAAAGAGAAAAATATACTAATTCATAATCTGGATTTCCCAAATGACGCAAATAGGAAAAAAGTTCCGGATAACTGTCTGACTTTGTGATTGGGTAATGGCTTCCATTCGCATAACTTGCTAACTTCGTTGCTTCTAAAGAACTTGGGGCAAGAACAATGAGTTGGAGGTTTTTATCTCGGATTCGTTTTGCAAGTTCCGGAATCTCAAATCGATCCTGCCATTCAGGAGAGAAACTAACAAATATCAGAACATGGTCTTCGGTGGATGTATTTTTAGGAATCCCTTCTAAAAAGTTTTCCCAGTTCCGGATGGGATACACTGGAGCCGGTTCTTTGGGAAAAGGAAAAGATATGTCTAAAACATTAGAACGAATCCTTTCAAAAGAATGTTTATTGGAATCCGACTGGATTTGTAATTTAGACGTCCCACCCGTTTGTTCCGAAATTTTGACCAGTTGGTTTGCCAATTGGATGATCCAACGTCTGTCTTCTGCATTAGAATAACTGGGAATGGATATGTATAAGTGGACAGGATTTTTTGATTCCAAAGGATCCAAACGAAAGGATTCGGTAAGTCTTGCCACAGAACTAAGTTCTTCGGAAAGAACAAATCCTTGGGGTGTAACATTTGTATTGGAATGGAATCGAACCTTAACTTCTGGATAAGAACGAACGTCTATCGACCTGAGTTTGAATCCAGGATCTGCTAAAAGAATGGTGGGTAATAATAGAAAGAGGAAAATCCCATTACGAAAAGAGAAGAGAAGCTTCCTTAAGTTGTTTTCCATATTCTGTTTTTGGCTCCAGGTTTTGGTTTAGAACCGAAATGGTTTCTATGACTTCCCCTTCTTTCATTATCGTAACTTGGGAGGCCAGACTTTCGATGATCCGAAGTTCGTGTGTAATAAAAACAACTGATACCCCCATTTTTGCAAGGTTTTGGATGGTTTCCAAGACAATTTTTTCAGAAAAGGCATCGAGGCCTGTGGTGGGTTCATCCAAAATCAAAATTGCAGGAGTTCGTAAAAAAGCGAGGGAAAGTAGAATCCTCTGCTTTTCGCCGCCGGAAAGGGTTCTTGCATACTGCTTCCAATGAGTTCTGGGAATGGACAACTGATCCCAAGTGGAAAGTATAGATTCATAAGGAACCTTGTTTAGTCCCGATAGTTTGAAAAAATCTTTGATTTGTGCTTCTATGGTGCGGAAAGGGTGGAAGGCAGAATTTGGATTCTGTGGAACCATAAAAACTTGCGAACGAAAAGAATTCGAAAGAACATCTTCGCCGAGCACAGTAAATAAATCGTATCGGAGTCGGCAACCTTGGGGGATCATTCCAAATAGGGAAAATCCAAGTGTGGATTTTCCGGATCCTGATTCTCCAATGATCCCATAAATGATTCCTTTGGGAATTTCTAAAGAAATTCCTTTCCAAATCCTTTGCCCACCCTTTGTTTCGATGGTTGCATTTTTGATTTGGACAACGGGAAACTCAGTCGAGGCCAAAGAGTTCCTTTTCAATGATGCTACAAAGAATATGACCAATCAGAATATGGCATTCTTGGATTCGAGCCGTTACTTTTGATGGGACAATGATTTCCACATCAGCCTTTCCTTTTAGTTTTCCACCGTCTCCACCCAAAAACAAAACAACCTTCATTCCAATTTTCCGAGCTTCCTCAACCGCCAAAATGATGTTTTGCGAATTTCCAGAAGTGGTGAGTCCAACAAAAACATCAGAAGGTTTTCCAAATGCCTGAACTTGTCTTTGGAAAACATATTCATATCCATAATCATTGGAACAAGCGGTAAGAACTGCTTGGTCACTGTTGAGGGCAAGGGCTGGGATGGCTTTTCTTTCATTGCCAGATTTGTAACGAACTACAAGTTCGGCTGCGATATGTGATGCATCACAACTAGAACCTCCATTCCCACAAAAGTATAATAATCCATTTTGTTTGAGTGATTCTACCAGAAGTTTCCCAGCACTTTCAATGGAAGGCAGAAGAACAGGGAGTAACTGTTGTTTTACGGCAATTGAATCTTCGATTTGTGATTGGATGAGTGATTTATGATCCATGTTTTATTTCCTTTTCTCTTCTTTCTTTAATGGTATTGACAGCATTGCCAAATTCGACAAGAGCAGACCCGAATCCAAATAAGTTTTTGGCTTTGGAATAAGGGTTATTTTGGTCTGCATTGCCGAGATTCAGATAAAATAATTCATCTCTTACGAGTTTCTTCTGTCTATCCGTTGCCACGGACTCAAAAAAAATTCGGCACTCTTCCCCGATAGCAAGCATTGCAAGTGCCATGGAATTGGGTTTCATTTGTAACACTAGTTGTTCCTGCCAAAATCGTTCGAAGGAAAGAACCACTCTCCAATCTTCACGAGGAGCATCGTTATCTAAAAATAAATCTGTTTTGGGAATGGAAAGAGCTGATAATAATCCATCCACACCCGAAAGATCTTTTGTTAAACTTTTATTTAGTTCCCCTTCATCCACAAACAAAACGCCGGCCCATTTATCTTCTTTATTTTTATACAAATGATTTCCAGTGACTAAAATCAAAGAATAATCTAATCCTTCTGCTCGAAACAATTTTTCGTTTGTTTTTGTTAAGCGAAACTTAGGTGATTCGAAAACTACGCCTGAACTCACTTGTTTTGTGCGTAGTTTCTTTTTCCAATTGTCTAGGGCTACAGCCCATTCCATAGCGAATGATTTTGGTTCTTTTTTTCTTTTTGTTTGGTCTTGGTCTTCAGTTTTCCCATTCGAACGGAAAAAATTTAAGAACCGGGCAAAAATTCCTGGTTTGGATGGTTTTTTAGTTTTTGCCATATTCTTTTCTAATATTAGACGGCCGCTCAATTTGTTTTCGATCCAACTCATATAGTTTGGCGTATTTCAGAAAGGTAGAAAAAGAGGAAGCAATTGCAATCCAAAGTCCAGGAATCCCATCCAAGAACCCAAACTTAAAAATATAAATTTCAAAAAATTTACCCAGTGGTTTCAGAATCGTTTTAATCAAAGAAAATCTTTCGCCTTTCGCATAACGAGTATAAGCAACGATACTTGAGAATTGATTGATGGTAGTGATTTGATGACTAAAATCAGTAAAACTATAATGTAGGATATCTCCTTTCATTGTTTTCCCGTGAGAACCGGTTTTTAATTCAATGTAATCGTGGGGGTTTTCGCCGACCCAAGTAGCTGCCTTTTTTTGGAACAAACGAAACCGGCGCAAAGGATACCAACCACTATAACGAATCCACCGACCCAAATGATAGGTTAACCTTGCTATTTTAAATCCATCCGCGTTTACCAATTCTGATTCTAGAAACAGTTCGATAGACTGCACCAATGTTTTGTCAGCTCGTTCATCGGCATCTAGAGATAAAATCCAATCATTGGAACAAAAACCAATGGCCTTGTTCTTTTGTTCCACATGGCCAGGAAATGGGGACTCATAAAATTTGACTTTGGAAAAGGAAGTCGCAATTTCTTTTGTACGATCCGTACTTAACGAATCTAAAACAACGATTTCGTCGGCAACGGACTCGATGGATCGAATACAATCCCCGATATTTTTTTCTTCATTGAAGGTGATGATGGCCACCGACAATTTTCTTTTTCTCTTGCCTTCCATAGGAGTTAAAACCTATTCTTAGAACCAAATATGATTGGGAAAGAAACATTTCATAAGATTTCTGTTGTTTTTCTATACCTTTTTTTCGCTCTTTCTCCGTTTTCCATTAGCCTTTGCCAGATTTTTGCCGGTGCCTCCCTATTCTTTTTGTTCTTGGATTGTATCCAAAAAAGAGAACTTCCCCAGTTCGAAACCCAGACCCTTTTTTGGATTTTACTCTACCTTAGTTTTCTTTTCACACCCGCATCCAACGGGAACGAAACTAACTGGAAAAAAACCATTCTAGGTTCTGAGTTTGGAGATGTCTGGATGGCCTTTTTATTATTACACCATACAAGGCTCTCATACCGAGAAAAAACAAAGTTAAAACAAGCGGTGTTGGTCGGAGCCGTTTTTCTAATTCTATCTGGCCTTGTTTCTTTACTATTCCCGTATCGGCTTGCACCCTATGTGATGGATGGATTCCAATATATCGAGGGGAAACGACTTCCGCACCTACTGGTTGTCCTCTGGCAAAAACTACCTCTCTACTTGCCGATTGGTTTCCAAAGTACCCATCTTACGTATGGTGGATTACTCGCGATTTATCTCCCTTCTATTTTCCAAAGAACCTTTCGTTGTTTTCAAATTGCAAAAACAAAACCAATTCCTTATTTCTATAAAATCTTTTTTCTGGCATCCAGTTTTGTTGGTTTTATCTTACTTTTCCTCAACCAGAGTCGTTCCATTTGGTTTGGACTTCTGTTTGGGATCTTTTTGATTTCCTTTCAAAAAAAGATCAAAATCAAAAAATATCTACCTGCACTTAGTTTGGGGATTTTGGTATTTGTGGGGATAGTTTTTTTTCTCTACCAAAACAATTGGCTTTTCCAAAGAGCCATCGACGATTTATTCGCTAAACGATCGTTAGAGAATCAAAGGGTATGGATTCATAAAATGAATTTTGCGATCCTAAAGGATTTTTATTTCTTAGGAATCGGATCCGGTAATTACCAAACAGAATTTATAACACAGGCAAAAACTTTGGTTAAAGAATTTCCTGAGTTGTATTATGATCTTTCGATCACTCCCAAATCCCATGCGCATTTTGATTTTTTAGAGTTTTGGATTTTGGGTGGTTTCACCGCAGTGGTTTCGTTTCTTAGTTTTTTATACTTAGAAACAAAACTCATTTTAAGAGCAGGTAAACAAACAGGATTTTATTTAGGTTTTTTTGCCATTGTCTTTGCTGGAAGTTTTCAATGTTATCTGGTTGATGATGAAGTCCTCCTTCCCTTCCTAGGGATTTTATGTTTGTTACCTTCTGGAAAATTAAAAAATTTTACGCAGTCTCTTCCCTCGAAAAAAAACGATGAAAAGAAAGTATTCGCATCCATTCTTTTTTGGATTTTCCTCTCGAGTTTGGGAGCTCTTTATTTGACCAAAACTCCAGCGAAGGATCTTTTTTTTCACAGAACTCGCACAGATCTAAACTTTCCCGCTGCCTTAGCGCAAGTCTCCATCAATGCCAGTGCGCCAGTGAATGTACCAGAGGGTACCAAAGAATTGTATTTTAAACTCGCTGGATGTTTGGATCATGATTCTAACTTTAACGAAACGCACAAAGTCAGAGAGGTGCCAGTTGGATTCCAAATCCATTGGGAAGACTTAACAAGTGGAGAACTCCCCGAATCCATAGAATTAGAAATTCGCAAACGAGAAAGTTTTGACCAAGACAAAGAATACAGAGTCCAAGCGGAACGAATTGTAAAAAAAGTGAGTTTTAAAAATTCAAAACAAATCCAAAGGTTCCAAGTCGATCCGAAAGAATATTTAGGAAAGGAACCAGAGTTTATCGATTTTGGACTGAAGTATACTTGGAAGGGAGAAAGACCGGTTTTGCCTAGAATTGAGATTTCGGGAAACTGTGAATGATAGGGGGAAGAGTAAGAGATGTTGATTTTAATTTGGTTTGATTAGGAACGTCCGCGGGAATCGCTTCGATCTTCGGCCATCCTGGCCTTTCGATCTCAGCCCGTCCTACTCGCGACTTCGGACATCCTGTCCTCAGAAAAATGGCTTCACGCTCCCTATGGGTCACTAGGATGAAGAGATGCTAGAATTAAGTTTTGGTTTGATTAGGAATGTCCGCGGGAATCGCTTCGATCTTCGGCCATCCTGGCCTTTCGATCTCAGCCCGTCCTACTCGCGACTTCGGACATCCTGTCCTCAGAAAAATGGCTTCACGCTCCCTATGGGTCGCTACCATTTTTTTCGCTCGTAGTCGTTCGATTCATACCTGGAGCGGGAATCGAACCCGCACGGGATTACTCCCACAGGATTTTAAGTCCTGTGTGTCTACCAGTTCCACCATCCAGGCGAATTTTCAGTGATAGGCGTCGGCCGGATTCGAACCGGCGGTCAAGCTTTTGCAGAGCCATGCCTTACCACTTGGCCACGACGCCAATCGTGACTTTGGATAGGCTAAAATGTGAAGGCCTGGTGTCAAATGGAAACTGAATTCACTTTTCATCGGATTGTAACATTTCTCTAAAAAATCAAATTGCTTATGTTTTTAGAACGGATGGGCTGTAAATATGAACCTAAAGACCTTTCTCGCTGTCGCCATTCTATCGATTGTCTCTCAAAATTCTTATGCGGACACGGTAACAGTGAAAGCAACCAAAGAGGTAATGGAAAACGTAAAAACTTCCACCCCAACAGCCAATTATGTTTTGGTAGAATCAAAAGATGGCACCAAACAAGCGTTTAAGAAATCTGCTGTGGCTGTGGTTTCCCTTCCTGTTGTTTGGGAAGAACCTCAAGCAGAAAAACCTGGACTTTTTGGATCCCTATTTACTTCCAAAGCAACTAAGGATACACCAAATACAGAATCCACAAATTCGGAAGAACCAAAAGAAAACCCAGAAAACCAAAGTTTTTTAAAAAGAAGGTTTCCTGAACTTGCGATCGGCGGGATGGCCCTACTTTGGATCCTTCTTCCTTAAACCACTGTTTCAAGAAGAAATCTACAAATATCTGACCTCACTCCCATTCAATCGTTCCCGGCGGTTTGTGAGTGAGATCATACAACACCAAAGAAATTTGCGGTAAAACTAACAACTCTTTGGTGATACGTTCCAAAATCTTTCTATCCATTTCGTAAAAATTAGCAGTCATCGCTTCGGTTGATTCTACTGGGCGTAACACTACCCCATAAGAATTTGCGCGTAAACCCACAGGAACAAGAACCACGGGCATCTGCCAGATAGAAGTATGAATGGACTCTTCATAGAGAATTCGGTTCACAATCGCATCCGCTTCTCTTAAAATATCTGAATGTTCTTTGTCTAGGGTCAGTTTGGTATAATGAAAGGCTCCCGAAAAATGACCTATCCCCGGGGCAAAAACCACTCGATTGATTTCTTTTTTGAAATTGGTGATCTCAACGGCACATTCATCCAATTCTTTCCAGTTCGTGGTAAAATCATTCAACACAGCGCAGTGGGCATAACTTCTTTGGTCCCCTTGCACTCCGACAGAAAGAATTGGTAAAATTTTGACTTCTGCCTTTTTCTTAGAAAGACCCAAATCAGAAAAATCGAGGACTGGAGGTTTGGTCTCTGGGCTTGCGATCATTCGCACCACAAGGCCAGGCCCTGGGAATGGATGCCTTTCAATCCAACGTTCCGGAAGGCCAAGAAGCCTTCCGAGTTCCCTCACTTCATCTTTGTACAAATCCGCAATGGGTTCGATGATCTTTCCCTCTTGGATGAGTTTTTCAATTTGAGGGACACGGTTGTGATGGGTTTTGATTTTATGAGAATGTTTGGTTCCCCCTGATTCAATGGTGTCTGGGTAAATGGTTCCTTGGCCAAGAAGCCAATGTTCCGAATCCAAACCCAGGGAATCTGTGGCTTTACTTTGTGCTTCTAAAAAGAGATCTCCCACAATGCGACGTTTCTTTTCGGGTTCAAATTCTGATTCTAAATGTTTGTAAAAAATTTCACTTTCATCCCAAATGGTGAGATCAAAACCAACTTGGTGCAGATTGTCCATAAGATCCTTCACTTCATTTTTCCGCATAAACCCTGTATCCACAAGGAGTCCCTTCACTCGGTCTTTCCCAAGTGCTTTGGCAAGAAGTAGATAAGCAACAGAAGAATCCACACCACCTGACACGAGTAAAAATACATTTTTACCAGGCGGGACTTTTTTTTGTAACTCAGAGATTTGTTCTTCTAGAAACTGCGAGATACTCCAACTTGCTCCCGCATTACAAAGATTCACAAAGTTACGAAGTAAAACTTCTCCTTCCTCAGAGTGTGTCACTTCTGGATGGAATTGGATTCCAAATTGTTTTTTAGACTCATTAGAAACAAACGCATAACGACAATTATCTGATGATGCCACAATCTGAAATCCATCAGGCATACGAACCACTTCATCCCCGTGGCTCATCCAAACTTTTGTTTTTGGAGAAAGGGATTTGGAAAGTAACGAATTTGGATTTTCAATTTCTAAAAGGGCGGGGCCGTATTCTTTCGAATTGGAAGAAACCACCTCACCACCAAGGGCCTTCATTAACAATTGGTGTCCGTAACAGATTCCAAGAATGGGAACGGAAGTTTTAAAAAATCCGTCAGGTAAAAGTGGAGCGCCCTTCTCATACACACTACTCGGGCCACCTGAAAGAATGATTCCAGCATAGGACGAGTAAACGGACAAAGGTTCTTCGTTGGAGAGAATTTCTGTATAGGCTCCGAGCCTACGAATTCGGGATGCGATGAGGTGAGCGTATTGACCGCCGAAATCGACGACTGCAATTTTTTTATCACTTTTCATGGGATGATTCCAAAATAATTTTGCAATTGTCGGGGTAAACAAATGTCGGAAAAAAAATCAGAATCTTCTTATGAGGACAAACAAGACCATATCCCGTCCTGGAAAACCCCGGAAATCGAGTGGTTTGCCAATGTTTATGCCGGAAAAGAATACAATATCGAATTTACCATCCCGGAATTTACCGCTGTTTGCCCAAAAACAGGCCTTCCCGACTTTGGTTCTATTTTTATCGAATACATTCCTCGGATGCGCTGTGTAGAACTCAAATCGCTAAAAGAATACATGATGTCCTACCGAAATGTGGGAATTTTCCATGAAAATGTAGTAAACAAAATCCTAGAAGACTTTGTCCAAGCAGTGGATCCTCTATATGTAAAAGTGGTGGGTGATTACAATGTTCGGGGCGGAGTAAAGACAATCGTTAGGCGAGAGTATAAAGCGTAAATGGAAAATCTAATTGGCTACATTGCAGCCTTTTTAACAACCGTATCTTTTCTTCCGCAGGTGTTACGAGTTGTTATGACCAAACAAACCAGAGACATCAGCCGCAATATGTACATCATGTTTTTTTTGGGTGTCCTTTTATGGTTTGTGTATGGAGTTTTAAAATCTGATTTTCCTATCATTCTTGCGAATGGGGTCACTATATTTTTTGTATCGATCATTTTATATTATAAACTAAAAACAGAAGGTGAGACATGAGAAAAGCTTATGTAGACAAAGACAATTGTACCTCTTGCAACCAATGTGCTGATAATATGCCGAAATACTTTATGATGGATGAGGATGATGTTTCCCAAACGCATATCGGGGGTGAGTCAATCAATGATGCGATGATCCCAGACGAAGACGAAAAAAAAGTGCAAAAGGAAATGGATGAATGCCCAGGGGAATGTATCCACTGGAAAAAACATTAATCGAAACGTTTAACCATTCATCCAATGATGAAAGGTTCGGAATTTTTCTTCTAAAAAATCGACATCCTCTTCTCGACTCACTAGATACAGCTGGTTTTCAAAACCCAAACAATCCTTTTCGTTTGAGTATAATGGAGATTTTGTCCCGAGTAAATACTTTGGCAAAACAGAAACACCGCTCCCAAACTCCAATGCCGTTCTGATATCGTGAAGGTTTGGTAAAACCGAATATTTTTTTAATTTTGGCCTAGAATCAAAATTCACCTTCCAGAACCTGCGAACAATCGCGAAGTCTTCGCTATACACAAACCAATGTTGGTTTTCCATCCATGTTTTTAAAAAATCTAGTTTGGGTTTGGTTTGTCCACGGAATGGAAAATTGGCATCCGAACTGATGGATTTTGATGCCACAAATACAAATTTTTCATTGTACAATTCTTCTAACATTATCCCTGGAACATTTAACTTTTGATTGGTGATGACTAGATCAATCTCCTTTTTTGTTAAAGCATCCAAGAGTTCAGGCGGATGGCCATACTGTACATGAAAACTTTCCCCCGAAGCAGAAAGTTTTGGCAAAAATTTTTCTAAAAAAATCTCCTTGGCTGAACCAATCCTAAGCCTGCGGATATTTTCTTTAGGTTTCAATTGCCCTTCCATTCGTTCCAATTCTTCGATCGGGCCTGCGATCTGAACATACAACCGTTTGGCGGCGTCAGTGGGAATTAAATCTCTAGATGTGCGGCGAAATAAAACTTCTTTTCTATGCCTTTCCAGAGATTGTAAATGTAAACTCAAGGCCGGCTGGGAAAGCCCAAGGATTTTTCCTGCTTTGGTTAAATTCCTCTCGCGATAGATACAGTAAAAACTTTGATACAATTCGATCGGATTCATCTTGATATTAATATTTTAATAATAAACAATAAACACCATCATTATTCTAATATCTAGTTTCCCTTGTCTAAAAAATCAGATAGGAAAAAATTCTCCTATCGCAGTTAAATTAGAAACTGCAAACAAAGCGAGGATCCAATGAAAAAAGTATTATTTGTATTAACGAGCCACGGTGAAAAAGGGAATGCCGGTTCCACTGGTTACCATTTGGGAGAAGTTGCTCACCCATGGAAGGTCTTACACGATGCCGGAGTGGAAATGGATTTGGTCAGTCCGAAAGGGGGTGAACCTCCTGTAGATGGATTTGATTTGGAGGATGTAGCCAATAAAGAATTTTGGAACCATCCAGTTTACCAAACAAAACGCATCCATACAAAGTCCCCAAAAGAAATTAAGGCAAGTGACTACTCAGCCATCTATTTTGCCGGCGGGCACGGAACCATGTGGGACTTTCCTGATAATGCGGAACTCCAAAACCTAACAAGATCAATCTATGAATCGGGAGGAATTGTTGGGGCAGTTTGCCACGGTCCCTCGGCCCTTGTCAATGTCACCCTGTCTGATGGATCGAAACTGATTGCAGGCAAACGAGTGAATGGATTTTCCAACGAAGAAGAAGAGATTGTGAAACTAGAAGGAGTAGTCCCTTTTCTTTTGGAAGACCAACTGATTGCTGCCGGTGGTAAGTATTCCAAATCAGCACCTTGGAATAGTCATGTGGAAGTGGATGAAAGAGTTGTTACAGGACAAAACCCGCAATCAGCAAAAGCTGTGGGCGAGGCCATTCTTAGTTTATTAAAAAAATAAGAAGAACCCTTTCATCTAAACCGATTCAAATCGAATCGATTTTGGATCAAGGCTTTGTGTGCAAGGGCGGCACACGAGGCCCATTGGTTTTCTTTTCTTTAAAACCTAACATATCTTTTACGATTCTAAATACATCTTTTACCGATTGGAACTGGTGTTTTTTTCCCGTTGGATCATATACAAATCCAATGGTTTTCATCTCAGGGTTTGCATTCCAATACCCATGTCCGTGGATCTTTGTTTGGGACTTGGTAAACACTTCTCCTTTTCTCGTTCCGCTAAAAAACATAGGTGCTCTCGTCCGAAAAAGTCCCAAGACACTAGGATGAATTTTCTTTTGTAGATCACGATTTTCTTCCGAATCTATCGATGGATTTTCAATTTCACCTAACATTTTATTGGTGGATCCTGGTATCCATTCGACTCCTGGGCAGGCAGTCAAAATTTCAGAAACAAGGGATTGGATTTCCCCATCAGCAAATTGAGCGTTCGCACCTGGCAAAAGGATGGCTGTTCCTCCGGAACTTTTAAAGGTTAACTGAAATGTTCCTGCATCGTCATTGATATAACCTTTTTGTTTTAAAATTACATTGGGGGCACAAACAACATCAGCAGAATGAAACCCGTGGTCTGAAACAATCACAAGTCCCGGACCTTTGGGCGAAAATGCACCAACGGACTGTAAAAATTCAAAAATGGCTTTATCCAGTTCCAAAAGTCGCGTAAGGGCTTTTTCCGCTCCTGGGCCAAACCCATGGTGGTTGGTATCCAGATCCGTAGTGTAAACCAACATCAGATCCGGTTTTTTATTTTGAAAGAGCCAAGTGGCTGTTTTTAATTTCACTTCATCTTTTGAGACGTCGTTTAACGGAGATCCTACGGCAAGTTCAGCATCTTTGTGAAGATCCTTGGTGGAAAGCACTCGAAGGAGTTTGTCATCCTCTGGGATTTTTTTTCTCCAGTATTGGGGAAGGTTCCAATCAATGCCAGCACCCACAGTGACTGGCCAAAATACGTTAGCGGTGGTTTTGTGATTTTCTTTTGCCAAATCCCAGAGTGTTTGACTTGAGATATCTTCGGTATACCACATCCATCCCCCATCATTTTTTTCAAATGGATCAGACAAAGTATTGTTATAAATGCCATGTTCTGCGGGATCTTTTCCCGTCACCATAGAGGTATGTGCTGGATACGTTACCGAAGGATTGACGGTTGTGATTTCGGAAACTCCGTATTTTTGAAAGAGTTCTGCTAAATGGGGGAAATAAGAACGATACTTTAGATCCGACCAATAGTAAGCAGGAAACCCATCAATCGATAAAACAATCGTTTGGCGAATCTTAGCTGGTTTCCCCGCATGTTTCTCCAAAGTTTTTTTGGGGAGTTTTGCCTCTAAGGATAGAGAACCGAAAAGGACCATCAAAATCCCGAAGGCTGAAACCAAACGAACATGCATTCCCAAGGAAAAAAATACCTGAGAGACAATTTCTAAAGAGAATGAAATTGGACGCAAAAGCTTCAAGAAAGTGGAAAATCTTTTCAATCTTTTCTCTGATCTTTTAAATCTTCGCATAAACTCTGTTTAGCGAATAAAATTTAGTATTCTTGTTCCGATCTTGTAGATCCGAGAAGTTCGTCTGGAATGTCCTCAATGCTATCCCCAATTTGGATGGCAAGGCGGTTCCCTACACGACCCGGTGTGGCCTTGAATTTACTGCGATCTCCCACTTTTACCATAAGGTCGGTTTTGATCGGAGTGTTTTCTAGTTTGATCACATCCCCTACATGTAAGTTCATGAGATCATTGAGAGAGATGTCCACACTTCCCACTTCGGAAATCAGAGGGATTTTGACCTGGTCAAGTCGCTCTTGGATGACGGCTCGGTTTTCATCCACTTCCCCTTTACGAATCGAGGAATACCAATACTGTGCTGAAAGTTTATTGATGATTGGTTCAATAGTGATGTAGGGAATACAAAGGTTTGTCATCCCTTCCACTTCTCCCACTTTCGTTTCTAGGGTAATTAATACCACCATGTCATTGGGAGGAACTACCTGTGCGAATTGTGGGTTTGTTTCGATGTTTCCAAGCCGTGGACGTAAATCGATTACCGTGGACCATGACTCTCGTAAGTTTCCAAGAATCCTAACAATGATCCCTTCCATTACCGATAACTCGATATCCGAAAGTTCTCGGTTGACCTTGGAAGATTCTCCCTTACCACCAAACAGACGATCGATGATGGTAAAGGAAATGGATGGATCGATTTCTAAAATGGCAGATCCGCGGAGTGGATCCATATTGATCACAGCAAGAGTCGTTGGGTTTGGGATGGAACGAATGAATTCTTCGTAAGTCAACTGATCCACAGAAGCCACGTGCACCACAACAAGGGCTCGAAGCTGTGCCGATAGGCCAGTGGTTGCCAAACGGGCAAAGGTCTCGTGCATCATCTGGAGTGTACGAATTTGGTCTTTTGAAAATTTATCCGGACGTTTGAAGTCGTAGATTTTGACTTTCTTTTGTTCCCCAACCGATGAGTATTCATCCTCGGAGACTTCCCCTGAGGAGATGGCGTTTAACAGGGCATCAATTTCGTCTTGGGAAAGGATTTCCGTCATTTTTTTACCTTTACGAGTAAGTTTTTAATCTGCCAAAATCCAACTCGGCTTCCTTCTTCTTGTCGCAAGGTGTATATATATTCGTACCTTGTTTTGAACCGACCCATCGTTCTTTCTACGTAAACTTGAACTCGGGCATCTCGTTTGGACGGATAGTCCACGTTCATGACCTTAAAGTATTTTAAAACACCAGAGGGTGTCTCCGTCAAATACTCTTTGAAATCTTCAATGATTGTTTCGCGTTCCCCGAGACCGGCTTCGGTATAGGCACTACTGTAACGATCATAAGCTAAAATATATTCGGAAAAATCGATCCACTTAAAATGGTATTCCCAATGTTTTTTCATCTCGGCGCCGAGAAATAAAAAGATGGTCTCTTCTGGAGAAAGTCCTCCATTTTCCGTGATTTGGCGGGAGACAGTTTCCTTTCTTTCTCCTTTGGAGTTTTGAAAAAGAAATCCTACGGTATTCTGCGAGCGAAGGAAGGCAGATTTGTCTTCTGTATAATTGGGATAAAAATACCCGGTCACATAGAACTTTTGGTCTGGTAAAAAACTATAGTGTTCATCTAGGTAGATGGTTTTGGAAAAAGATTCATTGCGATGGAGGCTGATTTCTTTATTTTCATCCCCAACCAAATTCACGATGGTGGTTCTTCTTTTTAGAATTGGATCTGGAAATTCAGGATCTTCAATGGGAGTGAGGATGCGGTCGTTTTCGTCTTTCACAATGATTTGAAATGAGTAACGGTAATCAAAGGAAGGAAAAACTCGAACCACTTCCTTTCCTGTATTGGTTACGGTAAAGGTAAGCGGAACTCTTTCTCCTGCTTGGTAACTTCGTTTGGTTAAGGAAAGACTGATTTTTGACTGGAGGGAGACAAAATTATCAATCCGTTCTCCCCTGGCATCTCTGTCTGGAAATGCATAGAGGGAATCTACCAAAAGAATTCCTAAAATCATCAAATTTCGGAGAGACCGCATACAGTTTAAGATTTCGGCAGGTCTTGGAATTTTCGAAAGAATTTTTAGGACATAAAAATGATTATCCGGCACCCATTTTGGCTTCTTCCAAAATATAGTCGGCGATGCGGATGAGTCTTGTCATCACCCCACCTAATTTTTTGTATTGGTAGTAGTTTTCCCTTTGTTTGTCCAAATGTGGTTCCACAAGGGCCACCGTTTTGGAGGAAACCTTTAGGTTTTTGATCTCGTTTTCCGTGACCCCGTAAAGGTTGGCCTCAGAAACAAAACGGTTTAGTTCCTTCACCAAACTTTCATCCGTAAGATCTTGGATTTCAAAAACCTTTTCGATTTTTAAAATAAAGTCAGTTAATGTACGTTTGATTTTCGATTCTTCCTCTGTGGGGCGACGTTTGGAAGTGACTTGGTTTAAGGATTCGTATCTTTCGAGGGCTGTTTCATACAGTTGGCTCATTTTTGATTTTTGGCCGAGGATAAAACTGATAAAACTAAGAAGACCCACAAAGGTATCGGGGTATCGGTTGATTCCCCCGATCTCGTCGAGTGCATTCGCAAATCCTTCTTCATTATGAGGTACGGTCAAAATGAACTTTAACACCGGTTCCACGGAAGAACCCGATGTGTATTTTTGAATGACTTCGATTCCTTCTAAGTAGTTCATTGGCGTTTGTCTATGATGACAACCTTACGGATTGTCGTCTGCAAGTTTCCTTTTTCAATGATTCGGTCGAGCACGTCATACCCAGTAACCAAAAATCCAAATACGGTATGGAGGCCATCGAGATGGGGAGTGTCCACTTGGTTGATAAAAAACTGAGAACCGTTGGTATTGGGTCCGGCATTGGCCATCGCCAAGGATCCACGAAGGGCTTTTTTACTAGGAAGCGCTTCATTGTAACGGTAACCCACTCGGTGTAATACCTCCAAAACAGGTAGTTCCATGGCTTCTTGGTAAGCCTTTTCTACCTCAGTTCGTTTTTCTTCAAACTCCGCTCTCGATTGGATTTTGAATTCTGTGAGGACAGCTCGTTGTAATTGGGATTGGTATTGGGGAGCATCTTTGATTTTAACTTTGTCAAGACCGAGCGCCTTCCCATTGATTTCATCTTCTGTTTGGTATCCAGGCCCACCGGTTCCGTCACCACGAGGGCATCCACCTTGTGCCATAAAGTTTTCTATCACTCTGTGGAACTTGAGCCCATCGTAGAACGGCCGTCTTTCGGAACCTTTGTCGGTTTTGAAGTCTTTTTCACCTTGAGCCAAATCGATAAAGTTCTGCACTGTTTTAGGTGCTGCCGCATCATAAAGTTCTAAAACCAAATCACCCGCGGTGGTAGAGAACACAGCGTAAATGGCAGGTTTCTCCGGCAATTTTACTGTAGTCACATCCTGGCGTTTGACAATGACTTTGGAAGGAGAATAGGATACTGGTTCATAAGTGATTTTTTTGAAGGTTTGATCACTGCAAAATATGGTTTGGGAAAGAACCAAAAAGAGAAAGGTAAAAAGAGGAATTTTGTTTAAGATACTGGATTTCATATTTATTTTTTACCTTTAGATTCTATCGATTTTAATTTTTTGGTCAATTCGTTTACCTTTGCCTTGGCTCGTTTGATTTGTTCTTTTTGACGAGGAAGCGAGGTTCCTCCCATCACATCTTTTTTGTCACAGGAGGTTTCTAGGGAAATTGCCGCTTCATATCCAGGATCAGTCAGTACTGCATGGATTTGCCCCCTTTCTCCGCTAGGGATGGTAAACAAATCATACCCTTTGGAAGAGCAGTGTTTTACTAGTTCCCCTACAATTTCATGAGCAGAACGAAACGGAATTCCTTTTGCACTCACAAGCCAATCGGCAAGGTCGGTGGCTGTCGCAAATCCAGAACGAAGGCTACGGATTGCATTTTCGGGAAACACTTGGATTCCCTCTACCATATCCCTTACCCCTTCCATACTCAGTTTGATTTGTTTGACCGTGTCAAATAACGGAAGTTTGTCTTCTTGGAAATCCCTGTTATACGATAAAGGAGTTCCCTTTACCATTACAAGTAAATGTGTCAAACTTCCGACAACACGCCCAGCTTTTCCTCGGATGAGCTCTGCCACATCGGGATTTTTCTTTTGCGGCATGATGGAGGATCCCGTGGTTAAGTGGTCAGGGAGTTTGAAATAACTGAATTCCTGAGATGTATAAAGAATGATTTCTTCGCAAAACCGAGAAACATGGATCATAAACTGAGACGAAGCAAAAAGAAATTTAAAGATATGGTCTCTTTGGCTCACCGCATCCATCGAATTTTCTGAAATCCGAGAAAGAGACAAATCTTTTCTGAGAAACTCTCGATCCGTGGCATAGTTGACTCCTGCCAGTGCACCAGAACCTAATACCAATTCATCTGCCCGATGATAGGCATCGAGAAAATCTTCAAAGTCGCGTACGTTGGCCCAAAAATGGGATAAAAAATAATGAGAAGCGCGAATGGGTTGGGCAATCTGGAGATGAGTGTATCCAGGGATGATGGTTTTTGTATGGGCTTCTGCCTTTCCAATCCAAGCGACAAGTAAATCCATAAGAAAAACCAAAATGGATTCCACTTCCGTTTTGATGTACAAACGAACATCTTGCGAAACTTGGTCATTGCGGCTTCGGCCAGTGTGTAGTTTTTTTCCCAAATCCCCCAAAAGCTCCGTTAGGCGAGACTCTACAGACATATGGATGTCTTCGTTTTCGATTTTGAATTCAAACTTTCCGGAATCGATTTCTTTTTTGATTTGTCCGAGCCCAGTTTCAATCTTTCTTTGTTCGGATTCTGATAAAATTCCTATTCGTTTCAACATTCGAGAATGGGAAATAGAACCTTCGATATCGTGAGCATAAAGTTCTTTATCAAAACTGATGGATTCACCAATACGAATCATGAGTGAGGATGGTGGGGCATCAAAACGACCACCCCATAATTTTTTTTCTTTCATTCGGATTCCTTACTAAAACTCTCTGTCCATTGTTTCAAAATCTCTTTATCTTTTTCAGATAATGTTGCATTGGAATGAAGTAATAAATAATCTTTCGGAGGCATCTCACCTTCCTCAACTTGTTCCCAAACTTCATAGATTTTTTTATTTTGTTTTCGCTCTGCCAATTTTCCAAATTCGGAAAAATTCAATTCGTCACGCCCTTCTTCCACATGATGAGAGATCAGTAATGAGGCCGGGAAAATATAAGAATAAGCTGGCCAAACTGTTTCATTCGAATGGCAGTCATAACAACTCCGTTTTAAAATTTCTTTGACTTCGTTACTGGTTTGAATTTCGGAAGTGATTGGAGGGTTCGTTCGAGAGACAGGAAAAAACTGGAGGATGAGAAAAACTCCAAGTATGATAAGGAAAATTCGTTTCACACAAGACAGGTTCTAAGCCTTCTCCCGAAATCAAAGTATTATTTTTCTTGCCTTACATTAGAATTTGGTGATCCTATTCTTTAGAGGTTCCCTTTGGATTTTATTTTTGCAAACTCACCCTATGTCTGGATTCTCCTAGGAATCACCTTATTATTTTCTGAGTTCCTTCTTCCTGGAACCTTTGTGATGTTTTTAGGAATTGGGGCCATATTTACGGGAATTTTGACACGGTTGGTTCCACTGGAATTTTATACGCAAGTGGTGGTTTGGGTGGTTTCTAGTTTAGTTTCGATCCTTGTGGGTGGATCGGCAGTGAAACGATTTTTTAAATCAGAATCTTCTGTGGATCCTTTTGTCCAAGATGATTTTTTAAACCAGATTGTTCCCGTGGAAACAGATATTTTAGTAAAGAGACATGGCGGGAAAATTCGTTTCCAAGGCACTCTTTGGGATGCTGTTTCCACTGATTCTAAAATCCCCAAGGGAAATTTTGTTCGAATCCTATCAAGAGAAAATCTTACATTCACAGTAGAACAAGTGGATTCATAAATTTTAAAATTCACTTTTTTTAATCATAAATAAAAAAACCTTTTCACTTTTCCCTTATCTAAGTAGGGTCGAACGTCACAGAGGGGGAAATTATGGGCGCAACCGTCATCGTTGTATTTTTGATCATTGTTTATATTGTCAAAAAGACAATCATCATTGTTCCAGAACAAAGTGTTTATGTGAAAGAAAGATTAGGTGTATTGAATGGTGTTTTGAAATCGGGATTTTATTTTTTGATTCCGTTTGTAGACCAAATTCGTTACCGACAAAATTTAAAAGAACAAACCATCGATATCGATCCACAAGTTTGTATCACAAGGGATAACGTATCCGTTGAAGTGGATGGAGTTTTGTATTTAAAAGTCATCGATGGTGAAAAGGCATCTTATGGAATTGATAACTTTATGTTAGCAACCACTCAACTTGCACAAACCACACTTCGATCCGAAATCGGAAAATTAATTTTTGATAACCTACTTTCAGAAAGAGATGAAATCAATGGACGAGTGGTTTCCAATATTGACCGCGCTACGGATCCTTGGGGAATCAAAGTCACAAGATACGAAATTCGTAATATCACTCCTCCAAAACAAATCCTTCTCGAGATGGAAAACCAAATGAAATCCGAAAGGGAAAGACGAGCCGAAATCACCATCTCCCAAGGAGAAAAGGAAGCACGGGTGAATCATTCTGTGGGAGAAAGACAAGAATCAATCAACATCTCCGAAGGGGAAAAAATTCGATTGGTCAACGAGGCGGATGGACGAGCACAAGAAATCACACTCATTTCCAATGCCACAGCAAAAGGTTTACAACTCATCTCCGAAGCCATTAGTAAAAAAGGTGGAAAAGAAGCAGTCAGCTTACAAATCACCCAAGAGTATTTGGATGCCCTCGGTCAAATTTTGAAAACATCCAAAACCACAGTGGTTCCCGAAACTTTAGCAAACATCGGGGGTGTTTTTGAAGGACTTTCCAAAATCACTACAAAAATCCCACAGGTAGGAGAATAGTATGGAATTTGTATACTTAGGCTTTTGGTCTATCATTGCCATTTATTTGATTTATAAAATCTTCCGCTGCATCCGCATCATTCCGGCACAGGATGTTTTAATTGTGGAACGATTGGGAAAATATTCTAGGAGTTTACGAGCAGGATTTCATATCCTCATCCCTTTCATTGATCGTGATGCCTATTACCACACTCTCAAAGAACAATCCATTGATGTACAACCACAAATTTGTATCACGCATGACAACGTGCAGGTGAAAGTGGATGGAGTGATTTATTTAAAAATCATCGATCCGGTTCGTGCTTCTTATGGAATCGAAGACTTCCAATTTGCAGCCATCCAACTCGCACAAACCACAATGCGTTCTGTGATTGGAACCATGGAACTGGACAAAACCATCGGGGAAAAAGATCTCATCAACTCCACGATTGTGGCGGCTATCGACCAAGCATCAGAACCTTGGGGGATCAAAGTCAATCGTTATGAAATTTTGAATATTGTTCCGCCGAAATCGGTTCTTGATGCGATGGAAAAAGAAAAGAAGGCGCAGATCGCCAAACGTTCGCAGGTGCTTCTTTCCGAAGGGGAAAGAGATTCGAGAATCAACCGCTCCCTCGGTTTTAAAGAAGAAGCCGTGAACAAATCGGAAGGGGAAAAACAAAGAAGGATTAACTCTGCCGAAGGAAAGGCAACAGAGATTGAAGCCCTTGCCGTAGCAACGGCCAAAGGAATTGAAGCCATTGCAGGTTCCATCTCGGAACAAGGTGGTGCCTCTGCGATCAAACTCCAAATCACAAAGGCTTTTATCCATAACTTCCTCAATGTTGCCAAAGAGAATACGGAAATCCTCATCCCTGCAGATGTGATGAATTTACCAAATCTCATTGCAAACCTTACCGAAGGGAAAAAACCGAAAGCATAGTAGGACAATCCTAGTATGCACATATGGTAGTTTAACATTTGTCATCCGGTGGATCTTCCACCGGATTTTCTGTAAACAATCGAAAACTTGGTTTTGCCATTGCTTGGGCAGCAAGTGAAACAAGAAGTGCCTCGTTATCATCTGGCCCAATCCGATTGGCATGGATCACTCCACATCCCTTACATCGATGTAAAATCACCCACTCCCCTTTTCTCACCCAAATGGAAATGGCTTCCATCTTACTTCCGCAAATGGCAGCACGGTCACCAGGAGAATTGTCCAGATGCAAACTCGTCAAACAATTGGGACAATGGTTTCTCTGGTCTGTTCCGAAACCTGGAGGAAAAACCATTTGTTTGCATTCGACACAACGAAATTCATCTACATCAGAACGGAAACGATGAGATTTGATTTTGGGTTTTTGCGATGAAACGTCCTCGTCTTCATCATCAAAACGTTTTTTCTTTGAGAACTTTTGAAATTTAGATAGTTCGGATTCACGTACCATATCCAGCTTTTGCGGCAAAACAAAAAGAGGAGACCAAAACAGTGGATGAGAGGAATAGACCGCCTGTGCGAAGATAGCCGCCTCCTAATTGAATTTAGGCGGGGTATCCAAAACAAGTTCACCGTTTTGGCGGTCTACACAATGGCTAGAGTTAACATAGACTTCAAAATGAAAAATGTGGATTTTTTGTCAAGGAGAATCAGTTGTCAATTTTTTGCAGAGGAAATAACAATTTTGCCCTTCTGGGTAGTTGGGGATCATTCCCACTTCTTCGTATCCCAGTTTTGTGTAGAATTTGGGAGCCTGGAACCCAAAAGAATATCCAAATACAAGAGTAGCCCCTAGATTTTTGGCCTCTTCTTCAATTTGAATTAACAATTTGGTACCTAAATCCATTCCCCTTTTTTCTTCTGCGACCCAAAGGAGTTGGAGGTTCAAACCTTTAAAAAATAGATAACAAAGAGAGGCAGCAACAAGAGTCTCTCCCTCTTTGACAAGGATGGCAAAAAATTCTTTTTTTTCAAAGCTTGGATCACCTAACTTAGATACACTGTATTCATGAAGTAGGTTCCAAAGATCTGATTGTAAATCTTCAGATGGATTTACAATCCGTTCTAATGTATAAGGAGATTCAAATTCCATAAGTGATTTGATTTATTGGTTCAGGTAAGATACAACCTATAAAAAGGCAGGTCCGCCAAGTCTTTCCATTGGATCCACAATTTGTGTGATTTGAACCCCGTAATAATCGTCGAGGATGATGAGTTTTCCGCGTCCGACAAGTTTGCCATTCGCCAAGATATCCAACTCTTCTCCAATGTTTTTATCTAACTCAACCACAGTTCCTTCTGTCAGTTGGAGGACATCTTTAATAAACATTGTCGTACGTCCGAGTTCAATCGTCAGTTGGAGAGTGACATCTAAAAGTAAATTGAGGTTGGCTGTATTACTTCCGGGACTAGACTGAGACTTTGCCGCAGACCTTGCGGGACTAGGAGTGGCACTGGGCCCAAGAGCAGCAGCAATGTCAGCGAAAGAAGGACCATTGTCATCCCCACCGCCACCACCGACGAGGGCATCTAAATCATCCAGACCGCCACCGCCGCCGGAACCACCAGCTGCTGGAGAATTGCCTCCTCCACTAAATCCGCCGAGTAGAGCGTCTATATCCTCTTGTGATAGTGAACCTTCACCCATATCTTTGCAACCTCTCCATTCTATTCGTCGGTGGAAATCAAAATCCTTCCTTGAAAAAAAAGGGAAAGTTCCGCATTTTGTTCCTTATGTCCAATTCTGCGACCCATCCGGATTACTTTAAAGCAAAGGAAGTTTTTGCCTCCGAACTAAAGAACGCCAATTATCAATTTGTTCAGGAAAAAGAAGAGACCTTATTTCGATTTCGTTCGGAAAACGCGGGAAAAGACCGAATCCTGGACTGCCTCGGAATCATTAGAAATTATATCGAAAATTATCGGATCTATAATTTTGAAGATGGGTATCTTAGCATCCAGGCCTTAAACGAAAATCTATTCGAACCGCAAAAGAATCTTTCTGGTAAATTTAGGATTCGGTTTTCTTTCAAATCGGATTTAAAAGTTGAATGTTCCAAACATGGGGATTTTTCCACCAAGGAAATCCAAACCTGTGTCAGTCTCTTTCATTTTTTAAAAACAGAAGGTACGGAAGCAAAAGACCCAAGGATCCTCCTCCACCAACTCGGCGCGGAAGTGTATGACCCAAATATAGAAAAGGCCAAAGGGAACGATTTAGGTTTTGAATCTGTTTTTGGATATGAAGGTGTGAAGTCGCAAATTTTAGAAAGTTTGGTTTTTCCTATTTTGAAACCAGAACCATTTTACGAAATCACCAAACTGACTCGTAAAAAACCAAGTCCCAATCTCCCACGTGCGGTGCTCTTTGAAGGAGAACCAGGAGTGGGAAAAACCAGTATGGCAAAAATTGTTTCGCATCTCTGCGGGGTTCCGATGGTCTATGTGCCCATTGAATCCATTTTAAGTAAATACTACGGTGAATCTTCCCAAAACCTAGCCATGGTTTTTGATGCGGCTGCTTTATTTCCCAAATGTATGCTCTTTTTGGATGAAATTGATTCTCTTGCCACTTCCCGTGAAGACGGGCTTTTTGAAGCGACACGAAATCTTTTGAGTGTTCTCCTCCGAAAACTGGATGGATTTGCGGAACGAAGCGGAACCATCACCATCGGTGCCACCAATAGAAAAGCCGATTTAGATTCCGCCCTTTTGTCCCGATTTGACAGAAAGATTTACTTTCCTTTGCCAAACAAGGAAGAACGTTCCAAAATTTTGGAAGGATATGCCAAACAGCTGGAACCCAAGGACCGCCAAAGGTTGGCAGAATCCTTAGAAGGTGCTTCCGGAAGGAATCTAAAAGACTATTGTGACTATGTAGAACGCCGTTGGATCACTCAAAACTGGGAAAAAGAGGACTTTTTGTCCGCTCCCGAGATTTCGTTTTATTTGGATTCCTTAGCGGATTTTGGATGGAAACGCTAAAAAGTAATCGATTCGACTTCAATCTTCTAGGAGATTTACCGATAATTTTTACAGGATAGTTGTTTACGACCATTGGTCGTTCCTTGGTATCCTCAAATTAACCTTTTAGGAAGATTCGGACATGAAAATAAAATTAATTCTCCCCATCCTTTTGCTCAACTTTGGGGTTTTCGCTCAAACTGGTAGCTCGGAAACAGGTTCCACTTCTGCTGGAATTGATCCTACTCAATCCGGTAAATCCATCGCTGAGACGGAAAAAGAACTAGATGATAATATTTCTGAAGTGAACAAACGCCTTCGTTTACACACAGTTTTATTTAAAATGAAAGTGAGAACTCTTCCTCACCGCACAATCCTCTACAAAGGAAAACCAAGTGCAGATGGAGAAAGATGTGAAGCGGCTGACAAACAAGAAGCACAAGATAACACTTGTTTGCATCTAGAAGTCTTTGACTTTGTAGGAAGTGAAGATGGAAAATCAGGAAAAAACTTGGGAGCAAAATTCAAAAAGATGGAACTCTTTTTTGAAGGTGTGAACAACGCAGATCCAGATCCAAGAAAAGAACAACCGCGTAACCTTACAAAAGTTAGAACTTACATTTACCAAAACAATTTTGTTTTAGAAGACAAAATTATCTCTGTGATTGCTGATGTTGCGCCAAACGGTGCTGCTGCTCACGATGATAAACTGGAACTTTTCTACCAACACGATGATTATCCTGTTTGGGGAACTCCAGAAACTCCTTCTGAAAAAGGTGTTGGTAAATACATTCTTTCCAATGTAGAGAATACAAAAACAAACCCAATTCGAAACAATTTCAAAAAACAATTCTACTTCAAAAACTTGGACTACTTCGACAAACTGTTTACAAAACTTTTCGATTATAACGATCGAGATTCCAATAAACATTATAAGAAAAACGTAGAAGCATTGAAGAGTTCTTTAAAATACTAAGAACAACAGGTTCTTAATTGAATCTCGTTAAACAATGTCCGAATTGTTCCACGATGTTACGGTTCCCTGCCACACAGGGAACCATTTTGGTTCAATGTCCCGTCTGTTCTCATCGTTTCACCTTTGTTCCTGATTTGGAAACTTCGGAAGATTTTCAAAACACATCGGAACAAATCCCCTCTTTTCAATTCAAACCATCCTTTCAGAGTTATAAAGAACTGGTTCTCGATTTACTCTATGCACCCATTGATTATTTAAAATCTAAAACTGGGCCAAAAAAAAGAGAGATCCGATGGATTCCCATTTTGTTATTTACCATCCTTATGTTGTATTTTTGGAAATGGTCATCATTTCCTAATACTCAGAAACTCGATACAGTGAAAGAAGAAGAGTTACAAAATCCTAATATGGAAGAACCTAACAACGAAATTAATCCAGATACCCCAGAAGAAAATTCAATACCAAATACAAAACCTAATTACGAGATCTAACACTTGAATTGGGTTCTTATTTATGAAGAGGAACTAAATTCAAACCATTTAGTCCAACTCACTGATGAGAGACATACTCATATCAGAACCATCCTAAAAAAAGATAAGGAAGACAAAGTCCAAGTGGTCATTCCGGGTTCCGGTAATTATCTTTTCCAAATCCAAAGTATTTCTGATTCTTCCACAACATTAGAAAAATTAGATTCTCTTCCTGATGTTCTAAGCCCCCTTTCCATCCATACCTTCTTTTCCTTGCCAAGGCCTCAAACGGGGAAAAAACTTTTGCACTTAAGTGGAGCCTATGGCGTAAACTCAGTTTATTTTTATGCCACAGAATCTAAAAACAAAGAGTATTGGACTTCTCCTGTTTATTCAAAAGATACCCTCTCTTACTTAGAAACGGGACTCTGCCAAACGGGAAATCACAGGTTACCAAATTTGACCTTGGCCAAATCCTTACCGTGGAAACCTTTTTTTAAATCGTGGAAGGGAAAGATTTTTGTGTTGGATCGAGAGGGAGAGGATTCCCCTTCCATATTTCTAGAATCTATAAAAACCGAGGAAGAGGTTTTATTTGTATTTGGGCCAGAATCCGGATGGAAACCAGAAGACATTTTATTTTTTAAAGAATCTGGTATTACGATGGTGAGTCTTGGAAAAATCAATCTTAGAACAGAATTTGCCTATTCTGCTCTTTTACACCTATTGTTTTCGATTAAAAACTAATTCCGCCCGAAACCAAAAAGCGAATTTCATCAATGCTTACAAAAGACTTTTCACTGCTATCTAAGTAGTACTTTCGATAGTTTTGCAATCGTAACACAATAGGACCAAAGGATTTAGAAATTTCAGCGGCAGCTTGGGTATTATTGTCTAACTCAAAAGCCTTCCCTTGGGACTCATACCCTTTTTTTGTATAATAAAAGGACATCAAAAAAGAAGATCCTAAGGGAATATAGGCAGCGGCGAACACTCGTTTGTTTCCTTTTAACCCATAATCTTCCACTGCAAATTCAAAACCTAAATGATAAAAATTAATATAAATGGTATGATAATAACCTGTGACTTTGGCATTGGATTGGTTATCTAAGTAATCATATTTAGGACGAATGGGTGCCGATATGGGAAATTTTTGAAATCTTTCCACTTCATAAAAACTATCAAAATACATGGGTGCATAGTTTGCAGTCATTTGCCGAAACTCAGGTTTTAAAATAACGTTTAAGTCTTTTGTTCCTAAACGAAAGATTGTTCCATAATGTGTCCCTTGGGCACCATCAAGTCCTTTGATTTTATTAAAGTCCAAATAAGGAGTGAGTTCCACAAAAGGTAAATTGAGAAGTCGGTATTCGATATCCATCCCTTCCACAGAGGCACGAGTGACTTGAGTTGTTTTTGGATTGTCTAAATTCTTTTCTGTGACAGGAGATCCATTGGTATTATAAGACATTTGTACTGGTGCGGCTCTATCCCAGGCTCTTGTATATCCAATCGTCAAACGGTTGTACCATGGATCATTATCCACAAGTTCCATCCGGGAATCTTTGTTAATTGGTCTTATTTCCTTTTTTTTGGCCTCTTCGGCTTTTTTGTTTTTGGATTCTTCCGAACCTGCTTCTTCTTCCACACTGATTCGACCAGATTCATCTAAAACATTCCCCCGTAAGTTCATGAGGTAAACTAAATCAGATGATTTATCAAATAAAGAAAATAGAGATTTCCCAATCGCCAAAGGTTTGATATATACTCTCGCTGCATTCACTTCAAAATTAACAACGGAATTGGCAAAATACTGCACTCCCACGTAATCAGTATTCAAATCGGCCATCACACCCGGATTATAAGAATCAAACCGAGAAGAACTTTGGTATTTGTTTACAATAGTTCCATGACCAACATAACCATCGACCATCTTACCAGTGTAAGCTGAATAAGTAACTTTCCCTGGAATCTGTTGGTTGTAAGTTCCGTATGAAATATAATTTAACACACGTGCATAATCATTTTTGCTATTGTAATCCATTTCCCTGATTTTACCGGCTTTACTATCTAGCTGGAGTGGATCTTTATCAACTGCCAGGGCATTGATCGGAAGAGAAAAGGAATACCCGAAATTACTGCCATGATTGTAAGTAAAATTGGGAGATACGTAACCGTAGTAATCTTTTTGAAAACTAGCTGCACCTGCATCAAATTGTAAGGCCGAGGCCCTCCGCGATTCAGTCCCTGTGGGAACCCAAACCTGTGCTTCCAAGGCAAAAACCAAGGGGAAAATCAGGAATAAAAAACATTGGGTCAGACAGAACTTCAACACGATACGATCATTATCGTAAGGTTTTGGGCTGAAAATAAGAAATAATCTCTTTAGAATAGATCCAATAAAGTGAACCAAGGATCCGTTTTATTGGATTTTTTCTTGACAAATAAGCAAGAAAGGTTCAGGATGACAAGACCATCGGGGGAATTTATGCCACGTAATTTTAAACCAGAAACCATCGCACTCCACGGAGGACAAGAACCGGATCCGACGACTACGTCAAGAGCGGTCCCCTTGTACCAAACCACATCTTATGTATTCAAAGATACCGACCACGCAGCACGACTTTTCGGTCTTCAAGAGTTTGGTAATATTTATACAAGACTTATGAACCCAACCACTGACGTTTTAGAAAAACGTGTGGCAGCTTTGGAAGGTGGTGTAGCCGCTCTCGCAACGGCTTCTGGCCAAAGTGCAGAAACTCTTGCACTTTTGAATATCGTTGAGGCAGGACAAGAAATCGTTGCTTCTTCTTCTCTCTATGGTGGAACGTACAACCTTCTCCATTATACATTTCCGAAACTCGGAATCAAAGTACACTTTGTAGACCAATCAGATCCTGAAAATTTCCGTAAAGCCTCCAATGAAAAAACAAGAGCCTTTTATGCGGAAACTTTAGGAAATCCAAAACTAGACACACTCGACATTGCAGCCGTGAGTAAAGTTGCAAAAGAAGTGGGTGTTCCTCTTGTGATTGATAATACGATGCCTTCTCCTTATTTAGTGAACCCAATCAAACATGGAGCAGACATTGTTGTCCACTCTCTCACTAAATTTTTAGGCGGCCATGGAACTTCTATTGGAGGGATCATCATTGATGCTGGTACCTTCAATTGGGGGAACGGAAAATTTAAAAACTTCACAGAACCAGATCCATCTTATCATGGCTTGAAATTCTGGGATGTGTTCGGAAAATTTGAACCATTTGGTGGAGTGAATATTGCTTTTATTTTGAAAGCACGAGTGCAAGGCCTAAGAGACCTTGGTCCAGCAATTTCTCCTTTCAACGCATGGCAAATTCTGCAAGGTGTAGAAACACTTCCACTTCGTATGGAACGCCACTCAAGCAATGCTCTTAAAGTTGCTGAGTTTTTACAAAAACACCCTAAGATTGAATGGGTCAACTATCCAGGCCTTCCAACCGGAAAAGACTTTGCGACAGCTAAAAAATACCATGAACGTGGACTCTTTGGTGCCATCGTAGGTTTTGAAATCAAAGGTGGTGTGGAAAAGGCAAAAAAATTCATCGATGGACTTGAGCTTTTTAGTCTTCTTGCTAACATCGGTGATGCGAAATCTCTTGCGATCCACCCAGCTTCAACAACCCACCAACAGTTGACTGGAGCAGAACAAATTTCAGCCGGAGTTACTCCTGGGTTTGTTCGTTTGAGTGTAGGACTTGAAAACATCGATGACATTCTGGTAGACTTGGAAGAGGCATTAAAAAATATCTGATTAAGACTATGCCTACCGCCGAACAGAACGAGTTTTCCCACGGATCCGTAGGCGTAGTACGTACTCAAATCATTCAATTTGACTCTTTGACTTTAGAGGGGGGTGAAACCATCACTCCTCTCGAAATTGCCTATGAAACTTACGGCACATTAAACGAAAAAAAAGACAATGCCATCTTAGTCTGCCATGCTCTTTCTGGTGATGCCCATGCTGCCGGTTTTCATGAAGGGGACAAACGACCTGGTTACTGGGATTTTTACATTGGACCTGGAAAAGCATTTGATACCAATCGTTACTTTATCATCTCCTCGAATGTGATCGGAGGATGTAAAGGATCTAGTGGACCACTGACCATAAACGGAAAAAATGGAAAACCCTTCCAATCGACATTTCCTTTTGTCTCCATTGGAGATATGGTAAACGCTCAAGAAAAACTAATCAGTCATTTTGGAATACATAAACTATTTGCGGTTGCTGGTGGTTCCATGGGTGGAATGCAAGCCTTACAGTGGTCAGTTGCTTACCCGGATCGTCTCAAAAACTGTATTGTGATGGCATCTTCATCCGAACACTCTGCACAACAAATTGCTTTTAATGAAGTGGGAAGACAAGCCATCTTGTCCGATCCCAACTGGAACCAAGGTTTGTATACACAAGAGAATCGGCCATCAAAGGGTCTCGCCCTTGCCCGGATGATGGGCCATATCACTTATTTAAGTGACGAGATGATGCGAGAAAAATTTGGTCGAAAACCACCCAAAGGGAATATCCAATCTACAGACTTTGCTGTCGGAAGTTATTTGATTTACCAAGGTGAGTCTTTTGTAGACCGGTTTGATGCAAACTCATACATTTATGTTACCAAAGCACTAGATCATTTTAGTTTAGGAACAGGAAAAGAACTTACAAAAGTATTAGCTAAAGTTAGGTGTCGATTCTTAGTAGTCGCTTATACCTCGGACTGGCTCTATCCGCCATATCAATCAGAAGAAATTGTAAAGTCTCTAGAAGTCAATGCAGTTCCCGTTAGTTTTGTGGAACTCAACAATCCGGCGGGACACGATAGTTTTTTATTACCAAGTGAACAACAGGATTCCATCCTCAGAGATTTTTTAAGTTCTACCGACGAAGGAGTTTTCATTTGAACATTCATACCAATGAAACCCTAGGTTTGGATTTAAAAAACAGACCCGATATTTCATACATTGCCAATTTAGTCAAACCAGGAGAAAGGGTTTTAGACCTTGGTTGTGGGTATGGCGAACTTATGTTGATCCTAAAAAACAAAGGGGTTCGTGTCCAAGGGATAGAAAAGGATGATAAATGTATCATCCAATGTGTGAAAAAGAGTTTATATGTTCATCATGGTGATATTGATGATGGACTAAAACATCATTTAGACCATAGTTTTGATTTTGTCATTCTCAACCAAACCATCCAACAGACGTTAAATCCTGGTGAAATCATTAAAGAATGTTTACGAATTGGAAAACAGGTAATCATTGTATTCCCAAATTTTTCGCACTGGCAAATTCGTTCATCGATCTTACTTAGCGGAAAAACTCCTGTTACTGAACTGATGCCTTTTCATTGGTATGACACACCAAATTTACATTATTTATCGGGAAAGGATTTTGAGGACTTTTGTGACTTTGAAAGGATCAAAGTTCTGCATAGAGCTTTCTTTAACCGAACCAGACAAATCAAACTTTTCCCCAACTTGTTTGCGACTCTTGCTTTGTTTGTGATTCGGGCGTAAAAGATAGATAGGGGACGGATTTTTTAAATGGTAAGAGGGACTCGGTAGGTATACTATCCCCGCCCTATTCGAACTGGGTGGGGTTATCCACCCGCCACCCAATGACGCCTATATACCACATCTCGCGCCAAAGAAAAGATAAATCGTAAAAAGATAAAATTTATAAATAAGAAGTTCATAGTTATACAAAAGCCCGGCAATCACTCCGGGCTTTTAGCTGTACGACGATCATTCAATCATTATAACTATCGAAAGATTTTAAAAATCCTTTAGGGAATTCCTGAAATTTTAACAAAAGAAATAAGAAAGATTTTTGGTCAAAAAAAAATTTTCTTAAGTATCCGAAGGTATTGTATTTGCGAATCATCACCTAACTTTAAATAACTCACAAAAAATCCTAGATCAGATATTCAAATAAATTTTCATCTTGGTTCACTACTGTGAAGTTAAGATGAAAGGCATCCATTCTTTCTAGTAATCCCTTGAAGTCATCTTTCGATTTCAACTCAATACCAATAAGGGCAGGACCCGACTCTTTATTGTTTTTTTGGATGAATTCAAATCGAACGATATCATCATTTGGACCAAGAATCTCATTAACAAATTGTTTTAATGCTCCTGGTCTCTGTGCAAAACGTACGATAAAATAATGTTTTAATCCTTCATATAATAAAGATCTTTCTTTAATTTCTTGCATCCGATCGATATCGTTATTGCCACCGCTAAGGATGCAGACAACTTTTTTCCCACGAATTTGTTCGGCATACTGATCTAATGCAGAAATACTCAAAGCTCCTGCAGGTTCTGCCACAATGGCGTCTTCATTGTACAAATTCAAAAGTGTAGAACACACCTTTCCTTCTTTCACAAGTATCATGTCAGAGAGGACTTCTCGGCAAATTGGGAAGGTAAGATCCCCTACTTTTTTAACTGCGGCCCCATCTACAAATTTATCAATCTTAGAAAGGATAGTAGGTTTTCCCTGTTTTAGAGCCTCCGTCATAGAAGGTGCACCAAATGGTTCAACACCAATGATCTTTGTATTGGGAGATTTCTCTTTAAAATAACTTCCAACTCCCGCACAAAGCCCTCCGCCCCCGATAGGAACAAACACATAATCAATGCCAGACTCTTCTTCCAGAATTTCTTTAGCAACTGTTCCTTGTCCTTCCATAATTTTTTCATGATCAAAGGGAGGAACAAAAACTTTATTATGAGTTTTCGCATATTCTAAAGCAAACGATTGGCATTCATCAAATGTATCACCAACAAGAACAATCTCGATCCAGTTTCCGCCAAACATTTTGACTTGGTTGATTTTTTGTTTGGGAGTGATGGCGGGCATATAAATCACACCATGTAAATTCAAAATTTTGCAGGAATATGCAACGCCTTGAGCATGATTTCCTGCACTGGCACACACGACACCCTGCTCTCTTTCTTTCAAACTTAAACTTTGGATTAGGTTGTAGGCCCCTCGGATTTTATAGGATCTTACAATTTGTAAATCTTCTCGTTTAATATAAATTTGGGCTTTAAAATTTTCAGATAGTTTTGAATGAAATTGAAGAGGTGTTTTCAAAACAATTGATTGGATCGCTTCGTAGGCAGAATCAATATCTAAGTTCATAGAGTATACTCACTATTTCAAATAAATAGAATGTTAAATTTTTGGAGAATGAATTTATATTTTGAAGTAAAAAAAGGAAAGTGATCAAAGAAAAGAGGGAAGTTAGAATTTAGAAGGAATGTCAAAAAAGAAAATCGAGAAACCAGAGGCGGGCCCCAACCACCCTGCCCTACCTTTGGTTTCTCTTATCCTATTACTGGAGCAATCTCATCACTGACTGAGACTTCATGTTTGCTTGCGCAAGCATTGATGTTGCAGCCTGAGTTAAGATTTGGTATCTTGTGAAACTGGTCATTTGTTCAGCCATGTCAGTATCACGGATACGAGACTCAGAAGCTTGTGTGTTTTCATAAGCATTCATAAGTCCTTTCGCAGCATGCTCCATACGGTTGTAATAAGCACCAAGGTCAGCTCTTTGTTTAGAGATCACTCTTAGGGCATCATCACAAAGTCCGATTACGGAGTTTGCTTTACCTGCAGTCGAAAGAGAGATAAAAGTAAGAACCGTAGGGTTTCTTAATCCTAATGCCGCAGTGTTCATTGTTTCAATGTACACGCGCTCTCTTTGGTGCATGTTAGCTCCAATATGGAACCACATACTAGCAGTTGGGTTGAGACGAGCAAAAGCTCCTGTAAGCAGTTTCATTTTGTTGAATTCTGCTTGAGAAGCAATACGATCGATCTCGTCCACTAGCTGTGAAACCTCGACTTGGATCTGTTGTCTATCTTCTTCCGAGTAGATACCGTTCGCAGCTTGCACCGCGAGTACACGAACACGTTGAACGATTTCGTGTGTTTCTTGAAGATATCCTTCCGCCGTTTGAATGAGGGACATACCATCTTCAGTATTCTGTTCTGCACGTCGAAGACCAGCAATCTGAGTTCTCATTTTCTCAGACACTGCAAGTCCAGATGCGTCATCTCCGGCTTTGTTAATACGCATACCAGAAGACAACTTTTCGATATCTTTGCTCAGGTTCGCGTCGTTAGACTTCAAAGTTCTGTGTGCAAAGATCGCACTTACGTTGTGGTTGATAATCATCCGGGTTCCTCCTTGAATCCGTTCCCTCGCCACTTCAGGTTTTCACCGAAAGCCCGAGAAATTGATGAATTTTCGAAGAGGCCATCCTTGGCCCTTTCAAGATAAGGATCGGTCATTCCGGTACGGAGGATAATAGGGAAAAAGAAATAAAATTTGAATAAAAATAGAACTTCCCCTTTTCGAAAATATGTCCTAGGAATTCTATGGAAATGGATTCAGAGAAAAGGCAGGCTTTTTACGTGTTAGAGACCATATATTTAGCGAACCCCCGAGGATTTTGTGCTGGTGTGAAGTATGCTATTTCCTATGTAGAGACAGCATTCCAAGAAAACCCAGATAACCCTCTTTATGTTCGAAAAGAAATCGTCCATAACCAAAGAGTTGTGGAAGAAATGAAAAAAAAAGGAATCCGCTTTATTAGCGAACTTTCGGAAGTCCCAGATGGAGCCACCGTCGTATTTTCTGCCCATGGTGTTTCCCCGGAAGTGGTAAAAGAAGCCACAGAAAGAAAAATGAAAATCGGTGATGCCACCTGCCCGCTAGTCACCAGAGTCCACAAAAAAGCCCGTAATATCAAAGACAGCCACCAAATCATCTATATTGGACACAGAGGTCATGACGAAGCCATCGGTACGATGGGGGAAGCGGAAATGTTTCTCGTGGAATCTCCAGAAGATGTAGAAAACCTCAAAGGTAGAATTTCAAAAGAGAAACCTCTCACATACCTCATGCAAACCACACTTTCCGTGGAAGATACAAAGAACGTAGTTAAAAAAATTGAAGAAGTTTTCCCCTATGTAGAACACCCACAAAAAGATGATATTTGTTATGCGACAACGGAACGACAAGAGGCTGTTAGGTCGATGTTGGAATCGGTGGATGCCATACTTGTCATTGGGGCAGAAAATTCTTCTAACTCCGTACGACTTTGCCAACTAGCTAAAAAAACAAGACCTGATAGCTTTCAAATTTCTCGCAAAGAAGACGTAAATCCAGAGCATATTAAAAATTCTGGAATCAAAACTCTCGGGATCACGGCAGGTGCTTCCAGCCCACAAGTTCTTGTAGATGAAATTGTAGGAGAGATTTTAAAACATTTTCCAAATGCCAAGGTATCTCTTTTTCCAGAAAGTAGAGAAGATACAATGAGTTTTAAACTTCCCAAGGAACTACTCAAACAATATTAAAATGCCTTTAGATGCTTGGTCACTACTAAAAGCTTCCCTGGAGGGAGATGAGTCGGGAACGAGCATTCTATCAATTGATAAAACGACAAAAAAATTTGAGTTTATTTTGCGAAATAAACTCTTTGATACTTTAGAATTCGGATTCGATTTAAACAGTTTTCTTACAAAAAAAATAGAAAATTCTGATTATTCAAGAGAACTGATTTATAAGACGGATGGAACCATCCTTGAATCTCATTTTGGAAAATTCACAGTTCCTGAAGAAAGTAAAAACAAAGAATACACAAAATTTTGTATCAAAGATATAACCGCTAAACAAAGACAAGAGGAAGATATTGCTTGGCGTTTAAGATTTGAAATTGGTGTTGCATCTTCCATTCAAATTTTGATCCAACAACCTTCCATTCGAGAAGGATTACCACACGCCCTCTACCAACTCCTATACTTCACAGAAATGGATTCTATTTTTTATCTTAAATATGAACCGATAGAATCACAAACTAGATTTCAAATTTGGGTGAACGAAAGAAAATCAACAAAATACCCACTACTCCCGAAGGAATGTCAAAATTCAGATTGGTATGAACTAGGACTCAGTCGTTGGGTTCATAAACTAAAAAAAGAAAAAACCATTCATTTAACAAAAGAAAGAGCTCTGGCAAGAGAAAAATGGTTCTTTGACCAAACACAAGCAGAAACCCTCCTTCTCATTCCTGTACTGTTTGAAAATCAATTCCTAGGTGTTATGGGTTTTTTAAAATACAAACCAAACACACCGATCAAACAAGAAAACCTTTTGATTTACCAAACAGTCAGTCGGTGGATGGGTTTATTTGTCCAAAGAGATTTAGATCTAACCGAAATCAATCGATACAAATCCACCTTAGAATCGTTAGTTTTGGAGCGAACGCTGGATCTCACCAAAACGAAAGAAGAATTGGAAAGAGCCTACCGCGCCAAAACAGAATTTTTAGCACATATGAGCCACGAACTCAGAACCCCATTAAATTCCATCATTGGGTTTTCTAAACTGATCCAAATTCCCGATTCAGACAAAACCGGAAAAGAATACCTAAACTACATTTACACTGGCGGGACAAGACTCTTAAATATGATCAATGAAATTTTGGGTCTGATGAAAATTGAATCGGGCCAAATCAAAATCCAATTAACAACCTTTAAACCAGAAGATCTATGTCGCCAAACTTTAGAATTAATCCAACCACAAGCTAACGCGAAAGGGATGGACATTCGTTTCAAACCCCCATCGCAGTCGAAAAACCTAACCTCAGATTCTGGTAAAATCCAACAAATCCTCCTAAACCTTCTATCCAATGCGATTAAATACTCTAATCAGGCTTACATCGAATTCGATTGTCATTGGGATTCTGACAACTTGACCATTTCTGTTCGTGATTTTGGGCCTGGAATCTCCGAAGAGGATCAAAATCGTATTTTCCATACCTTCACCCGGTTAAACGATGATGGGAACATAGAGGGAACAGGATTAGGTCTCTCCATTTCTCAGGGTCTAGCAGTCAGACTCGGAGGGCATATCGAACTTACCTCCCAAATAGGGCAAGGATCTAATTTTAAACTCAAGTTACCTGAATTAATAAAATAAAGGAATTGAACCCTGTAGAATTCTCCCGTAAGATTTCCGATAATCTATATGGTGGAATCGAACTTAAATCCAAACAATACCAAGTCCACTCGGGCAAAGGAATTCCAAAGACGTCCCAAGGAGCCAATCCTTATCATCGAGGATAAAAAAGAAAACCAAGTCCTCCTTGAGGCTATCTGCAAACGGATTGGAATGGAAACTGAAATCGCCGAGGATGGAAAAGTTGCTCTTGATCTGGCGTCAAAAAGATCATATAGCCTTTATTTGGTGGATTTGATGATGCCGGTGATGGATGGAAAAACATTCATCCTTGAGCGAAAAAAATTAGAACCTTCCGCAGTTTTTATCGTTCAAACAGCCATCGACCAAACGGAAGAAATCATCGAAATCATGAAACTCGGTGTGTATGATTACCTTTTAAAGCCACTTCATGTAGAAATTGTATCTGATCGTTTGGAAAAAGCATTAGAATACGTCTACTTAAAGCGAATGGAATCTGTTCTCATTGATGAAGAATCAAAAGAGTTAAAAAGTCAATTGGAATGGCTTAACTACAAAGAATCTCATAGAAAAACAAATGAAGTCAATTCAGAACTCTACTCTATCCTGAATCTAAAAACTACGTTAATGCAAGGATCTGGTCTGGGTGCTATGTCAACCATCATAGACTCTATCCAACAAATCAAAGTGGATCAAGGTAAAGATTATCTCATTAACAAAGAGTTCTGGGATTTGTTATATGAAAATCATGAACACAATATGGCAATGATGTCTGGACTTGACCTAGCTGTTGATATCATCCAAAACAACGCTAATTTAGTTAGAAGAAAAAGTGAAGAGTTACTTGGGATTTTACCTTCCCTTGTTGAATCGTTTAGAACTGAAATAGAAGAACGAGAAATTAAAGTCAATTTACCTGTAGTCAAACAATCTGTTTATTTGGATTTCGATATAGAATCAATGAAACTTGCCATTCACGAAATCATAACGAATGGACTGAAGTATTCCAAAAAAAAATCACATTTTGATGTATTTGTTACCTTTGTTGATGGGTATTTTTGTTTATCAGCCAAAAATAATATCATTGAAGATGAATATGCAAAACAACTTACAAATTCCGAAAAAAGACTAATTGAACCTTTTTATCGCATCCATCCGCCCGTCGAAAGTTTTTATTCTAAAGAAAAATTTAGTTTAGGCCTTGGGTTGACTATGGTTGATTTTATACTTCATAGGCACAATGGAATGTTTTTCATTCGTAATGCGATTGATCACACAACAGAAGTCAAAGCTGACTGCATCATTGCCGAAATATTTTTACCAATTCAAAACGAAAAGGAAACAAACCATGAATAGAAAAATTCTGATTATCGATGACTCTGCGGTATTCCGTAAAATCATCTCCGTCCATTTAAAAAACGCAGACTTCGATTTAATTGAAGCTGGTGATGGTATCGAGGGTTTGAAACAACTAGAAAGTAACGAAGTTGATTTGATTGTTTCGGACATGAATATGCCGAATATGGATGGTATTAGTTTTGTAAAAAAAGTCAAAGAAAATCCGAAATACAAATTTACACCGATCATTATGTTAACCACCGAATCCCAACCAGAAAAAAAACAACAAGGTATGGATGCAGGTGCCAAAGCATGGTTAACCAAACCCTTTTCACCTGAAGAGTTACTGGATACTATTTCTAAATTACTACCATAACCATGGAACCAGTTCAAACACTTAGAGAATCTAATTCAGGTTTTGAAATTATTTGGCAAGGGTATCTCACTGTACCTTTTGTCAAAGAATGGAAAAATCTGTCTGATGTTTGGACAAATACAAAGGGAAAAATCATCCATTTAGATTTACAAGGAATTGAAAGAATTGATTCAGCTGGAATCCAATTTTTAGTGTATCTAAAAGAACTAAGCCAAACCAAACACTACTCCATCCATTTAAAAAATCACTCTTTAGCTGTACTCAAAGTTTTGGATTTACTTGGACTTGTGAGTTTTTTTGGGGATCGTGTGAAGGTAAAAAAGGAACATTCAAACGAAGTCGAATTTAGATATGGAACGAGGAAAACAAGTTAATGGATTTAACAGAGGTTATAGATGCCTATTTAGTTGAATCCGAAGAATTTCTTCGTGATATGGAGGCAATTTTACTTCGCACAGAAGTTACAACTCCTTCGGATGAAGATTTAAATGCCATCTTTCGTGCGGTTCATACCATCAAAGGGACGGCTGGAATGTTTGGATTTGAATCCACCGTTAAGTTCACTCATGTTGTTGAAAATTTATTAGATGGTTTACGTTCCCACAACATTCCTTTCCAAACGGAACTGACAGAAATTTTACTAAATGCAAAAGACCATTTGTCCTATTTAGTTTTTGAAGAAACCAAAGGAAAAATTCCAGAAACAAAAATCAGTTTTGGCAATTCCATTTTAGAAAAGATGAAACCGTTTCTAAAAGAATCAAATGGAGAAGTGACAACTAAAACGGAAGGATCCGCCCCTCCCGCTGAATCGAAATTAACAAAACAAAAATCTAGTTTTGAGATCCCAGCCTATCTCATTTCCTTTCGACCCAATCGAAATGTATTTTCACAAGGACTTGATCCCATATCCTTTATTGGGTATTTAAAAAAATTGGGAACCATCCGTTCTTTAAAAACTGTGTCAGAAATCCCAAACAATCTGAACGAGTTTGATCCAGAAAATTGTTATTTGGGTTTCGAAATCCACTTTGTTTCTGATTCCGATTTAGAGAGTGTCAGGAAAGTATTTAACTTTATCGAAAACGATTCTTTTTTACACATCCTTCCTCCAGAAGCAGGACTCGAAGACTTATGTGATCTTTCCGGCCAACTTCCCGAGGAAGAAATACTTCTTGGTAATCTTTGGAAGGAAATTGGAATATTAACGGACGTTAGTTTGATTCAGTATTTAGAAGAACTAAAAACTCGTAAAACGGGAATTGTTTCTAATACAAACTTATCAACCACAACATCCTCCCCCGCACCAACTTCTGAATCCACCCATCCAAATTCAGGGATCCTCTCTCCAAAAGATTCAGGAAAATCTTCTACCATCAAAGTAGATTCAAAACGAATCGATAATTTAATCAATCGAGTCGGAGAACTGGTGGTGTCTTGCGCCAATATGAACCAACTCATTGGGAATATGGAAGATTCCAATTTACAAGAATCATCAATACTTGCGATGAGACTTCTGAATGAAGTGAGAGAAATTTCTCTCAAACTCCGAATGGTTCCGATTGGTGATAGTTTCCAAAAGTATACGAGAACTGTCAGAGATTTAGGAAAAGAACTTGGTAAAGACATTCGGCTCATCACAGAAGGGAACGAAACTGAACTGGATCGCAATATTGTTGATAAGTTAGGTGACCCTCTGACCCATTTAGTAAGAAATGCTTGTGATCATGGATTAGAAACACCTGAAGAAAGAGAAAAAAAAGGAAAACCAAAACAAGGCACAATCAAACTCAATGCCTTTCACGAAGCCGGGAGTGTTGTGATCGAAATCACTGACGATGGGAATGGAATCCAAAAAGAAAAGGTCTGGCAAAAGGGGATCGATAAAGGCCTAGTTTCTGGATCTATGCCTGATTCGGAGGAAGAAGTATTCCAACTCCTCTTTCACCCCGGACTTTCCACTGCTTCACAAATCACCAATGTTTCTGGCCGTGGTGTAGGCCTTGATGTTGTTTTACAAAACATCGAATCCTTACGTGGGAACATTACTGTAAAATCCACTCCAAACCAAGGCAGCCGATTTATCCTCAGATTACCATTAACACTCGCAATCATCGATGGATTTTTGGTAGAAGTTGGGAATAACCAATTCATCATACCGATGGATATGGTTCTCGAATGTTTACATTTTACGGATGAAAACAGAGCAGAAACAAACCAATTTTTTGCCCTTCGAGGCAGTTTGATTCCTTACCTCCGTTTAAGGGATTATTATCCGTCAGAATCTAATGATCAAAATTTACGGGAAAACATTGTGATTGTTCGGAACGGTGAAAAAAAAGCAGGAATTGTTGTCGAAAGACTTCTGGGAGAATACCAAACGGTCATCAAACCAATGGGATCTGTTTTTCGTCATGTAAAAGGTGTTAGTGGGTCTAGTATTTTAGGAAATGGGAATGTGGCCTTAATCATAGACATCCCTTCTCTTTTTGAAAGAACGATTACGTTAGAAAATGAAAGATTAAATCAATAATGAGGATGATATGAAAAATAATAAGATAAACAAGAAACTAATCGTTTTTTTCCTTACGGGATTACTATTTGCGATTTGGATATCCGTATATTCCTGGAGAACATTCTCGGGTTCTTTCCCTACAGAAGAAACAACCAATGCTCATTTACAAAAAATGGGAAAACTGGAATCTGCTTGGAACTTAAGCCAATCGATCCAAGCAGATCTTTTGGCCCTCCTCGGAGCACCAGACGTAGACAAAACCTTGGTAGCCAAGATAAAATATGATTTGGAAAAATTATCTTCTTCCTGGGAACAAATTTCCTCTTCCCCTGGTTCCAAAGAAGAATCGACCATTCTTGGAAACTTCCATTCAGAGAAAGAAGGATACATTAGTTCCGTAAAAAACTATCTCACTGATCCAGAAGACCAAACAAAAAAAGACCTTCTAAAATCCTCTTTACCTTCCTTATGGAAAGTTTATTCCAGTTCCATTTTTAAACTGAGTGCACAACTTACCAAGGATAGCATTTTAGACATTGCAGAAAGATCCAACTCTGAAAAAGGAAACCTCCTTCCCATTTATCTCTCAGGTGGACTTTTCTTTATCATCACGGCTTACCTACTTTTTACTTTGTTAAAACAAATTGAAAAACCAATGAAAGATGCAATCCAAATCAAAACAGCTTTGGACAGCGTTTCAACAAACGTGATGATTGCTGATTTAAATCTAAATGTGGTGTATATGAACAAAGCGATTCATTCCATGTTTGCCAAGTCAGAAAATGAAATCAAAACACAGCTCCGCAATTTTTCACTCAAAGATTTAATGGGAAGTAATATTGATGGATACCATAAAGATCCGAGCCACCAACGCCGTTTACTTGGAACATTCACAGCAGAACACAAAACTAGCATTACTATTGGAAGTCGTGAATTTAACTTAATTGCAAACCCGATCATAACAGCAACCGGGGAAAGGTTAGGAAGTGTTGTCGAATGGGCTGATGTTACAGAAGCCAATGCCAATTCTAGAGCCATTAACAGATCACAGGCAACGATTGAATTCAATATGGATGGAACCATTTTGACAGCCAATGAAAACTTTCTCAAAGTCATTGGTTACCCACTAGAAGAAGTCAAAGGCCAACACCATAGAATCTTTGTAGATACCCAAGAGGCAAACACAGAATCTTACCGCCAATTTTGGGCGGCCCTCGGTCGTGGAGAATTCCAAGCAGCTGAGTATAAACGTATTGGTAAAAATGGAAAAGAAGTCTGGTTGCAAGCAACGTATACTCCGATCATTGATGCCAACGGAAAACCATTTAAAGTCATCAAATATGCAACAGACATTACTGAACAAAAGAAAATCACACTCGAAACAGCACGTATTGTCGATGACCTAGTCATTGGACTTGCTGCTTTAGAAAACGGAGACCTCACCCAACTCATTACGAGTGATTATGATGGAGGTTTTGCTAAACTGAGAGATTCTTTTAACAATACTTCCAAAAAGTTAGTAGAAATCATCAATGATGTCAGGACAAATACAGACGCTCTCGTCAACGCAGCTGACGAAGTAGCATCGACTGCAAGCACTCTTTCCCAAGGAGCCAGTGAACAAGCAGCCTCCGTAGAAGAAACATCCGCTTCCTTAGAAGAGATGGGTGCATCCATTGACCAAAATGCAGAAAATGCAAAACAAACTGATACCATCGCAACTAAATCTGCCAAAGATGCAAAACAAGGTGGAGAAGCTGTAAAAAATACAGTTTCAGCAATGAAGGAAATTGCAGATAAAATTTCTATCATCGAAGACATTGCTTACCAAACCAACTTACTTGCGTTAAATGCCGCTATCGAAGCAGCAAGAGCAGGAGAACACGGGAAAGGATTTGCTGTGGTTGCCTCTGAAGTTAGAAAGTTGGCAGAACGTTCCCAAAAATCAGCAAATGAAATCGGAAGTTTGGCCGGTAGCTCTGTTCAAATTGCTGAATCAGCAGGTAAACTCATTGAAGAGATTGTTCCTGCCATCAATAAAACAGCGGATCTAGTTCAGGAAATCACTGCGGCGAGCCAAGAACAATCCTCAGGAGTCAACGAAGTCAATAAAGCAATGGGACAACTTGACCAAGTGTCTCAACAATCAGCCACAGCTTCAGAAGAATTGGCAGCCATTGCAGAAGAATTACAAGCCCAAGCAGAGAAACTTCTCTCTTCCATTAGTTTTTTCAAATTGGGAAAACAAAGTTCTTTTCCAGCGGCCTATGATTCTAAAATCGCAAAACAAAGAGCATCGGGAAAACAAAATACAACGAATCCTAGAAAGACGGATCCGACAGAAGAAACAAACAAGTTCCAAAAGTATTAAAGGAGGAGGACCCAAATGCAGGAACTCCAATACTTAACCTTTCTCCTATCCGAAGAACTTTTTGGCCTGGGAATTTTATACATCAAAGAGATCATCGAATTTGAGTCAGTGACTCATGTCCCGATGATGCCTGATTATATTCCAGGTGTGATCAATCTCAGAGGGAATGTAGTTCCCGTGATTGATCTAAACGCAAGGTTCTATAAAAAGAAAACGGAAACCAACCGTAAAACCTGTATCATCATCACAGAAGTGAAAATGGAAAATGAAATCATTGATGTTGGTCTCCTTGTGGATGCTGTGAATGAAGTGGTAGACATTACCCCAGAATCCATTGAAGAACCCCCAAGTTTTGGCTCAAAAATCCGCCTCGATTTCATCCAAGGACTGGGGAAATTAGAGAATAAATTTGTCATCATCTTAAAAGTGAACCAAATTCTAGAGCTTTCTGAGTTACAAGCCATTCAAGAATCTTCGTCCAATGTTATGTAATGGAATCACCAAAGGAAGTCATCGACCGGTATTTAAACCCTGGAGAAATTTTTTTCGGAGGTTCTGACTTTCGAGTAAGAACCCTACTTGGATCTTGTGTATCTATTATTTTATGGCACCCGAACCGGCATATCGGGGGAATGTGCCATTACCTTCTGCCAAGTCCAGCCGACATCCATTCAGCAAAAACTCATAAGTATGGAGTGGATGCATTTTCTTATTTTATATCAGAAATTAAAAAACATAAATCCTCACCGAAAGAATATTATGCAAAAATTTTTGGAGGATCCAATATGTTTTTACATGAAGAAAGAGAAATATTAAAAGATAGTTCAAGTTCTCAAGTTGGTACAAGGAATGCAGACTTCGCAAAAAAAATTCTGGAAGAAAATGAAATCAAAATCATTTCAGAGGATATAGGTGGAAACTTATCTAGAAAGGTATATTTCACAGTTTGGGACGGCGAAGTTTGGGTAGAGAAAAAATAATTCTATGAAAAAAATTAAGGTCTTTGTTGTTGATGACTCTGCTGTCGTAAGACAGGTATTAGCTGAAATATTCAAATCAGATTCTGCTTTCGAATTTTTAGGTAGTGCTTCCGATCCTATCTTTGCTTTGGATAAAATGAATAATGATTGGCCCGATGTCATTGTTTTGGATATCGAAATGCCAAGAATGGATGGATTGTCTTTCCTTAAAAAAATCATGTCAGAGAGACCTACTCCTGTTGTTATTTGTTCAACCTTAACCACAGAGGGATCTGATACTGCGATGATTGCTATGAGCCTTGGCGCTTGCGAAGTCATCACAAAACCAAAAATTGGATTAAAAGATTTTTTACATGAATCCACAATTGAACTAACTGATGCCGTTTTAGCTGCCGCTTCGGTTTCACTGAAGGCACTGCCGACCCAAGCTGATAGAAAAGAGTTTTCGATCAAAACCGATAAAAAACAAGATATCTCTCAACTACAAGCAACAGAAAAAATCGTGGCCATCGGGACTTCCACCGGTGGAACCATTGCACTGGAAGAAGTTCTCACGAAACTCCCCAGAGACAAAACTCCGGGTATCGTCATTGTCCAACATATGCCAGAAAAGTTTACAGAGACTTTTGCCAAACGATTGGATTCCATTTGTGATATTAGTGTGAAAGAAGCAAAAGATGGAGACCGTGTCGTCAGAGGACTTGCTCTCATAGCACCAGGGAACCGCCATATGACAGTTCGGCGGTCAGGTGCCCAGTATTATGTGGAAGTGACAGATGGCCCTCTAGTCAATAGACATAGGCCTTCTGTGGATGTACTTTTTCGCTCTGTTGCAAGACAAGCAGGTAAAAATTCCAAGGGAATCATTATGACGGGAATGGGTGATGATGGTGCTTCTGGTTTACATGAAATGAAAGAAGCTGGAGCGGATACCATAGCCCAAAATGAAGAAACTTCGGTTGTATTTGGTATGCCGAAAGAAGCAATCAAGAGAGGAGGTGTGAATCACATCCTCCCTCTTTCTGAAATTTACAAAACAATTGTGGGTTATGGTTAATTAACCAAGACCCAACTCTTTTGTTACCTTCACTTTTCTTGTTCGAATTTCTTCCGGAGATTCTTCCTTTAGAATTTCATCTGGTTTGATTTTAAAGATGGGTTGTGCTTTTGTCACAATCTTTCCGTCTGAATCCACCATTAAGTTTTTCACAATGGTTCCACTGACTGGAGCAAGGATTTTGTTAAACATCTTCATTACTTCAATGATAAAGAGAGGTTGTCCCGCTTGAAAATGATCCCCTTCACTTATGAGCATAGGAAGGTTTGGAGCTTCTTTTGAGTAGAACATTCCACCCATCGGAGCCACAATTTCATCCCCAGACATTTTTGGTGGAGGGTTCAGTGTTTTGATGAATGCATCCCTTGTGTCTTTGTTTTTGAATTCATCTGGCACTACTCCATCCAAATCTGCATTTACGTCCAAACCAAAGAAGTTGGATTTGATACCGATTTTTGGAAGTAACAACAAAGTTTCAAGACCAGCTTGGAACCCGTTATGGCTTGCCACCGAAGCATTCCAAAGATCATCAGAAAGTGACTTGGATGGGTTTTTACCTTTTGCCAGTGCATCTGATAAATCTTTCCAAGTACTAAGACCTGTTCGAGTAGATAATTCAGAATAGAAAGCTTTGGCTTCTAAAAGTAAGTTGGCATCATGATCCCAAATCTTTTCAGAACTTGCTTTTTCTTCTGTTGTATCTAAGTTCAAATAGTAGTACAAAGAATCCAAAAATTGGATTGGGTTTTCATTGAAAGCCACATTGTTCCCTGTTCGAGTCCAAAGTTTTCCATCAAAGAATCCGAGGAATCCACCGAGTAAGTGTGGGTTCGCAAGGAGTCTTTCTAAAGGACGAATGACAAGGGTCATCTTTTTGTTTAGGACTTTTTTCAAATCTGCATCAGCAGCTTTTGTTTTTTCCGTCCAAAGATACTCTAAATCTAAATCATTGATGATAGATTGTAAGGAACCAATTCCTGCCAAATACGAAATCATAAATGCCGTAGATGGTTTGAACATCGCATCCTTACCTAAAATCCACTGGATGAGACCATAGTGAACGAGTAAGTTGGTTTCAAGGTTTTGACCCCTAAGCTCTGTTTTGCGAAGGATGTTACCCAAAATCTCTAAGTTCTCAGTTCGGCTTGTTCCATAAGAAACAATCAGAGCCACGTTAGAATCATAAGCTCCGGCTAGGTTGTAATGAACAAAGGCACCCGTATCAGGGTTACGAGTACAAATCCCTTGGTCATCTCTGATTTCTTCCGGTAGCGTTTTAGACCAGTTTTGGATGATCCCACCTGCGTGTGGTTGGAGTGCACGGTTTGTCGCATTGATCCGAACTTCTGCACCGGATACGTTGCGAACAATTCGTTCCGGTTTTGGAACTCTTGGACCATGGATGGAAAGAACTGCCATTGCTTCCACAAGGGAATCAATGTAGAAAATATCATTCGGATCGTTCGGATTGGTGAACTTCATTTTGTACACCATCTCTGTGACACGGTGTTCCACCTGAATCCTTGTGTTTACTTCCATAAAGAAGAAACTATTTCCTTCAACAATACATTCAAAAGTAGAAACAGAATTCAAACGAATGGCCTTTCCAAACACTTCCGCTTGGTTTTCCATGTCTTTTAAAGTTTGAACATCTTTGTCGAGGATGGCTGCTTTTTTGGCATTTGAAGAACGAACGAGATCCGCTTCTTTTTGGAGTAACTCAACCGTTTGCGAAATTTCCAAAAGTTTTTGTTCATGCATCTGCAAAGAACAATCACGGCCCCCCAGAGACAAAGACCACTCTCCGTTACCAATGAGCTGGATTTCGTTATGGCGTGTGTTTTCAATGTTAAGTTCAATTAGGAAGTTTCTATTGGAACCAACAGCAGTAACTTTAGATTCCGCAAGGATTTCCATCACAGCAGCATCAATTTCAGATTTTTCACTGATGACACGTTGTCCCTTTCCACCACCACCACCGATGTATTTGAACCGGATTCGTTTGCCTGGATACTTTTTCCAAATATCTTCACAAAGGATGGAAGATTCTTTTTGTAAGTCAGGGATGGAAGTGATGTCTATGGTTTTTTCATAAGAAAGTTGGAGTAAGTCTTCCGCATTGTCTTCCAATGCTTTGGAATCATTAAAAGAAAAGTTTAAGTTATTTTCTTTTGCAACTTTAAGAAGTCCATCTTTGGAATTTCCCGTTTTACGAAGTAAAGCAAGAGCAGTGATATTGTCGACCCCAGGAGTTACCGATACATTGAGACTTCTTGCGAGTTTTTTTGCTTCGTCTTTGGCACCAGCACCTTTGGCTACATGGGAACTTGGTCCCATAAAAGTGATCCCTGCTTTTTCAATGGCTTCGATGAATTCAGCATCTTCTGCCATAAATCCGTAACCGGCAAAGATATGAGTGTATCCATTGTCTTTGGTGATTCCAATGATTTGGCGGATGCGTTGTTCTTTCTCTTCCTTACCCGCTCCCATATAATCAGGAACTCGGTGGATATTTTCTGGGAATCGAAAGTTACGAAGTTCCGGAGCAAGAGCCTTTGGATAAACGATGGAATCTTTTTCGGAAAGTAAAATTCCGTATTCCTTCACACCAATCGCATCGAAAACATCCATGGTTTCCTTACGAACAGGGCCACGGCAAACAATCAGACATTTGATCGATTCCACAGTAAAGGAACGAATCCATGCAGACTCGGACTCTTGGAATTGAATGCGTTTTAAATTCTTATCTAACATGGAAATTATTCAAACTCCCTTTGAGGGCCGGACATTTCTGCCGGTTTGTATTTGGACATGAGGAAACTCAAGTTTTTGGATAATACATTTCTTGTGTAACCTGGTAAAATGATGGAGGAAACAGAACCAAGAGAGAGTGCTTCTTTCGGATTCATCAGTTCTTTTTCGTATCGTTGACCGATTTCGAAAAGTTTGGCATCGCGAGTGGCGCTTGCTTCTTTTTCACTCATTCCTTTTTTCACATTGGCCAAAAACTCTTTTTGGATACTTGTGATTTCGTCTTTGTAAACATACTCTTTTCCTGCAGGACCCATTACAGCAATCCTTGCGGTAGGAAGTGCAAACACCATCGATGCTCCCGTAAAATAGGAGTTAAACGTAGCATAAGCTCCACCAAAGGCATTACGAATGATAAGAGTGAGTCTTGGAGTGCGAAGGTCAATGATAGAATCGAGGAGTTTTCTTCCTTCGAGAACAATCCCATTGTGTTCTTGGTCGCGTCCTGGTAAAAATCCAGTTGTATCTTCTACAAATACCATAGGGATATTGTATAAGTTACAGAATCTTACAAAACGAGTTCCTTTGCGAGATGCTCCAATATCAATCTGACCAGAAGATACAGCAGAGTTATTGGCAAGAAATCCCACCACATGACCACCGATACGACCAAAAGCCGTTACGATGTTTCTTGCTCTTTGTGGTTGTAATTCAAAGAACTCACCATGGTCACAGATTTGTTGTAAGTAAAGTGTGATGTCAAAAGGAGTGTTCATTCCTGTTGGGGAATTAAACGTTTTTCTAAAAAGAATGTCTTCTTCGTAAATGAACCTGTCTACCGGATCCGAAGTCGGATAAAACGGCGCAAAACTATGGTTATTATCTGGTAAATAATTCAGAAGACGGATGGCAGTTCTTAGAGAACCCAATTCATCGTTTGTCACAAGGTCGACTACCCCGGACTGTCCGTGAACTTTTGGCCCACCCAAATCCTCAGCAGAAATATCTTCCCCGAGAACAGACTTAACAACACCAGGTCCAGTGAGACCAAAGAAGGTTCCATCACATTGGATCATAAACGATCCCTGGCGAGGGAGGTAGGCTCCACCACCAGCATTGAAACCAAACATAAGCATAACGGAAGGAACCACACCACTGATTTTGCGAAGTGCGGTAAAGGCTTCCGAATAACCGTCTAGTCCACCCACTCCCGCAGGAACGTAAGCACCGGCAGAGTCGTTCATCCCGATAAGAGGGATTCCGTGAGTCCCGGCCATTTGGATGAGGCGAGCAAGTTTACTACCGTTGGTTGCATCCATGGAACCAGCACGAAGGGTAAAGTCGTGTCCATAAACCGCTACATCTCGGCCTTTGATATTTAAAATTCCAGTAACAATCGAAGCTCCATCTAAGTTGGGGCCCCAGTTTTGGTAGGTGATATTAGGTTCTTCATCAGTAAGGACTTTGATCCTCTCCCAAACCGTCATACGGTTTTTGGAGTGTTGGACACGGATACGATCTTCTCCGCCTCCAAGGATTGGTTTCTCTATGAGTTCCTTTCCTAGTTTGAGAGCATCATCATAAATTCCGGTTTGAGTTTCCGGAGCCTTAGTTTCTTTAAACGGGTTGTTTAGGGAATACTGCTTGGTTTCCATAAGTTTTTTTCCAATGTTTTGTTTAGGATCACTTAGAAAAGTGATTTTTACTGTAGGGCAGAGTCTAAATCAGGATAAATTGTAAATAGCTGCTGCATTCCAATGATATCGAATACTTTCTCTACTGCAGGTTGTAATCCACAGATAGAAATGCTTATTTTTTGCTCTTGGCAAAGGCGAAGTGTTGTGACGAGCAACCGAAGTCCTGCAGAAGAGATAAAGGGAACATCACTTAAATTAAAAATGACCGGTTTCCCCGCGGCACCAACGATGGCCATCAAATCCTTTTCGATTTTATGTGTATTGTGAACGTCCAAATTGCCTTGGACATATACAACCATCTTGTTACCAACTACTTCCGAATGGATTCCAATTTTGTCTTCGTTCATACGATTGTTTTCTCCAAATAGGTAATGTTTTGTTTCCCGTTGAAGTCATAGGACACTTTGTCCATTAGAGTCTCCATTAGATAAACGCCAAATCCACCCTTCCGTTCCCCCTTAACATTGGCTTCTACGGAAGGTTTAGGGACTTTTTTTCTGTCAAAGGGTTTCCCCTCATCGATGAGAACAACCTTGAGGTTGTCTCCAATCAGTTCGATCCTACATTCAAAACTAGGATGGTCTAGTTCGGTTCCTTTGTAACTGTGCATGACGATATTGGTCGCTGCTTCATCCAAAGATATCAGAATATCATCAAAGGCAAAGGGTTTTGTGATTTTGCCTTCTAAATGTTCAGAAATAAAATCGCGAAGTTTGGGAATTTCGTCGGGCATAGCCGGGAAAGTCCTGGAGATTTCAAAACTAGTCACTTCTGCAAATTTGAGAATCATCACAGTAAAGTCATCGTATTGTTCATCAGAGCGGGAGAACTCTCGGATATCATCATAAACCTCTTCCACGATTTTCTCTGAAGATTCGTTCCTTCGTTCAATGATAAAATTGATAAAACGATCGAGGCCATATTCCTCTTCTTCTGGATTTTTTTCTTCGATGGCTCCATCCGTATAAAAAACCAAAATGTCACCGGGTTCAATTTGTATTTCCCCACCTTGGTAGTTGGTTTGAGGGACAACACCTAATGGTGCCCCCTTACCTTTCAGAAGTTCAAAACTTCCATCTTTACGAATCCAAATTTGGTCGTTGTGACCCGCAGAGGCAAATTTCAAAGTTCGAGTCCGTCTTTGGTAATTGACTAGGAACAAGGTTACAAACATTCCCGACTGAGAATCTTCATAAATCAATTGGTTGGCACGAAACAAAAGTTCCGAAGGAGAAAGGTCTGTGGTTCGGGAAAGTGTACGAATGATCGAACTAGACATGGCCATAAAAATGGCGGCAGGTAAACTTTTTCCAGACACATCAGCCACTAAAAACGAATACTGATCGTCCCCAAAAGAATGGAAATCATAGAAGTCACCTGACACTTCTTTGGCGGCAACAGACATCACTCCCAAATCAAACAGTGGAGATTGTAAGAGAGAATTGGGTAAAATATTGTTTTGGATTTTTCTTGTAATTTCGATTTCTTTTTCGATCGATTTTTTAGTGATAATTTCTTGGTTTAATCGTAAGTTTTCGTAAGCCTTTGCGAGTGGTGACGAAAGGGTTTTTAGCATACGAAGGTCTGTTTCATTAAAAGAATGAGCCGATTGTTTTCCACTCACATAAAGTGCAGCACGTAAGTTCCCACCACGAGGAGCAATGGGAAGGATTAGAAAATTTTTCTTTAAGGTATAAAACTCTAATTCCAAAAAGGATTCTTCCAGTTGTGGGGAAACAACTGCCATCCGAGGATTTCCCGATTCCATAAGGCTTAGGAAAAGCCTACTTTCTGGCATTGGGAAAAAAGACTCTCTCACAATCCCGAGTTGCCTTGCATACACTTGAATTCGGTTTTTGTTTTTTTCCTCGATAATCACCATTCCGGCATCTTCGCATGACAATTCTTTGGTGAGGATACTCAAAGTTTTGGACATTAGACCCAGTTCGTCATGAGATTCTAGGACGGCTTGTCCTAAGTCAAATATGGATTCAAGTGTACTTAACTTTTGTTTGAGTTCTAAGTTGGTATCGTTTAAGTTTTCAAGAAGTCTCGTTTTTTGAATGGCAACGGCACAAGCACTGGAAAAAGACAAAAATGTATCAATATCATCCTGACTAAAATTATTTCGGTCAATGGTATTAATTGCTTCGATCACACCAATGACTTCGTCCCCTACAATTAAGGGACTTGCGAGAATATTTCGTGTAATGAAATTTGATGCCTTATCTACATCCCGAAAGACACGATTGTCATTTTGCGCATCGTTAATGATCATTGGCTGTTTGGTCACAGCCACGGTTCCCGCAATCCCTTGCCCCACGGGAACCTTGATTTTAGCCACTTCTTCGCGTTTTTCGCCCGTCACCGTGTGAAAGATAAGATATTCTTTTTTGTCATCTAACAAAAGTAAAGAGCTTGCTTCTGTTCGAAATACGGATTTTGCAGATTCCATGACCATCACAAGAACCTGTCCCAAGTCCACACTCGTGTTTATTAAAACTGCAACCCGAATGATCTCCTCTAAGAAGTATTGAAGGCGATTGTTATTGTTATGAATATTGGCGTTATCGATAAGAAGTAAAATGGAGGTAGTAAGAGAATTAAAAAATTGTGGTTCTGCTTCCGAAAGAACCGTATCTTTAAAGAGTGCATTGAGATTAGCACTAAAGTAATTGATTAGATCCAAATCCTGTTCAGAAAAATTTTGGAAGTGTTTGATCCCTTCTAAAACAAGAACTCCGAGAGACAAGTCCCCTATTTCATCGCCCACGTAACAAGCAATATATGATTCAGCAAGGGGGCCAAGGGATTCTTTTAAGTGAGAACCTTTTTTGATGAGGATACTTTTGCGAGTTTTAAAAACATGTTTGGCGATGGAACCAGCAGTGGATTTGTCATTCACCAAACCAAAACGACTTAAATTTCCTCTTTCGTTTCGGAAATAAAACGCTGCTGATTTTGCAGATACAAGTCGTTTTGCCTGACCCAGAATAAAATGATACAGGTCATCCAGTTCAGATGAAGAAGAGAGGTAAAATCCACCTTCTTCATTTTTTCGGATGATCGGCGGGAGCACGCTGGGTTTCAATGGTTTAATCTTTGTTAAATTTTAGTGATTCTTCTCTTAGTTTACGATTTGCATCTTCCAGTGACTTAATTTTGTCGAAAGCAGACATGAGTTCGTCTCGACTGAGATTGGATACCATTGAACTTGCTTGGACTGTTTCTTTAGCTTCCCTAAGTTCCATTCGAGAATAGTCGATGATTTGTTCGTACATACGAATGATCTCATCTGCATTTGCTAATTCTTGTTCGTTTAGTCTAAGAACTTTTTCATAGCCTTTGATGATATCCGATTGGATTTTCAGTTTTTTAGTCAGTTCTTCTACCGTATCTTGTCCCATAAAATCTCTGGTTCCTTAGCCATTTTGGGATTCTGTTGACAAGCAAACGCTGTCACCCACCTTGGATTAGCACAAGGGGACGTAGCTCAGTTGGGAGAGCGTTTGAATGGCATTCAAAAGGTCGGGGGTTCGATTCCCCTCGTCTCCAAAATCCCTCCCGAGATTTCAGCGTTCTAAGCCTCCCCTGTCAAATTCTTTTTCATTTGGATAGGAGATCACTTGATCAATCAGTGACCTTTTTCAATCTATTCCATATTAGATTATGGCTGTTAGAAAAATCCTCAAGATTGGCAATCCCTTACTCCGTCAAACGAGCGAAGACGTAACTGAATCCGAAATCCAAACCAAGGATTTTAAAAAACTGATTCGAGATATGTTCGAAACCATGCGTCACGCAGAAGGTGTGGGTCTTGCTGCCCCTCAAATTGGTGTTATGAAAAAATTGGTAGTTGTTGGCCAAGAGGATGACAACGGTAGGTATCCAGGAACTCCCGAAGTTCCAAACCAAATCATCCTCAATCCAGAAATCACCCCTCTTTCTGGGCCCGGCGAAGGATTCTGGGAAGGTTGTCTATCGGTTCCCGGAATGCGTGGTTACGTGGAAAGACCTGATAAAATTCGAATGAAATGGCGAGATGAAAATTTCGAAGAACATGAAGAAATCATTGAAGGTTACCGAGCCATTGTATTACAACACGAATGCGATCACCTATTCGGCGTTCTTTATGTAGATCGACTCAAAAGCACAAAGTTATTCGGTTACAACGAAGACATTGATACTGCAGGTAAATTGTTAGATTAAATAGTTTTTCTCTCCAAAAGGAGCCATATGGGCACATCCATCGTTGAGTATTTTCTTTCGAAGAGTTTATTCGTAAACCTTCTTACCTTTCTCATTCTCCTCGTGGGTGGATTCACTGCTGCCACGATGAACCGCGAAGCATTTCCCAATATCAATTTTGATATTGTCAGTGTCACAACTGTTTATCCAGGTGCGGCACCTGCTGATGTGGAAAAATTAGTCACCAAACCTTTAGAAGATGCTATCAAAGAAGTAGATGGAATCAAAGAATTCCGATCAGCTTCTTTGGAGAACCGATCAGGCATCATCATCACCATTGATCCCAATACCAAAAATACACAAAAGGTAGTTGATGATTTAAAATCAGCAATTGATCGGATCCAAGATCTACCAGAAGAGGTAGAAGATCCCATAGTCACAGAAATCACAACAGCAAGGCAACCAGTCATTGAAATTCATTTAAGTTCAGGTCTAAAAGACGGTAAACCCTTGTTAAATGGAAAAGAACTACGTGACCAAGCAAAAATTTTAGAAGAAAAACTAAAAGACCTACCTTCCGTTGCAAGAATCACTAAACGTGGTTGGCGAGAAAGGGAAATGAAGGTGGATTTGGATCCAGACAAACTGCGAGCTCTTTCCTTGTCTTCTACCCAAGTCATCAATGCCCTCCGCCTAAGAAATATTAATTTCCCCGGTGGAAATATCAATGAAAGTACTCGAGAAATCATCGTTCGCACTGTTGGTGAATTTGATACCGCAGAAGAAATTGCCAATGTATTTGTGCGTTCCAATGACGCCGGACGTTCTGTACGCATTCGAGATGTAGCTCATGTTACGGAAGGATTTGAGGATTCAGAATATTTAGACAAATCCAATGGTAATATTGCCATTGCACTAACAGTCATCAAAAGGGAAAAAGCAGATGCCATCACTGTTGTCGATGATTCCAAACTAGTTGTAGAAGAATTTATTAAATCCACAGGTGGAACTGTAAAACACGCATTTGTCAATGACCTTTCTAAATACATCAGAAGAAGGCTTGGCGTTTTAACATCCAATGCAGTCTCAGGACTTTTTCTCGTAACTGCATCCTTATTTGTGTTTCTCGGATGGAGGATGGCTCTGATGACTGCCCTCGGGATTCCGATCTCGATTGCTATGACCTTTGTGGCAATGAATTATATGGGATTAACTTTAAACTTAATCTCTATGATGGGACTCATCATTGTTGTGGGAATTTTAGTGGATGATGCCATCATCATTTGTGAAAACGTCTACCGCCATTTGGAAATGGGCGAAGAACCGTTCGAAGCTGCCATGCGAGGAACAAGCGAAGTTTTAGCTCCCGTAACCGCTACCGTGACAACAACGATCGCGGCTTTTGGACCGATGTTATTTATGACGGGAATTTTTGGAAAGTTCATCCATTCCATTCCTCTCGTTGTGATCCTCTCTTTATGTAGTTCTTTATTTGAAGCTTTTTTTATGTTACCTTCCCACTTGTATGATGTGAGTAAAACCACTGATATGAAAGGAGAAGTAAAAGAAGAATCTCATTGGTTTGTGAAATTTAAAGAACAAACCTATTTACCCCTCCTTAGTTTTGCACTGAAGAATCGTTGGAAGATGATAGGCCTTCTTATGGGGCTATTTGTGTTTTCGTTAGCAATTCAGGTGAAATTCGGAAAATTTAAACTTTTTCCAGGAGCCATTGAAACCTTCCAAGTCAGAATCACTGCAGAAACGGGTTTAAAATTAGAAGAAACAGATCGTTTCATTCGAGCCATTGAAGATGCCGTAGGAAAACTTCCTGAGGGGGAAGTGGAAAACTATATCTCTCGTGTGGGCATCATCCAAAAAGATCCGAATGATCCTTTTACCAAACGAGGGAAAAATTACGCACAAGTGATGGTATATTTAACCCCTGATGATAATAGAGAAAGATCTACAGAAACAATCATTGAAGTAGTGCGCCAAAACACCAAATTCATGTTAAATGAAAAAGCACTTCTCCTTTTGGAAGAAAAACTGGCAAAAGAAAATACTTCATCACCTAAGGTAGAAAACATAACTCCGAAAGAAGAAGTTCCGAGGGAGTATCTTTCTTTAAAGGGAAAACTTGTTAATTTAGAATTCGAAAAACTTGCCGGCGGTCCACCTGTAGGAAAACCTGTTGCGATTGAAATCAAAGGAGATGACTTTGCCACCTTACTCAAAATTGGTGGGGAGTTCAAAGCAGCCCTTGCAAAAATCAATGGGGTCACAGATATCGGCGATGATTTTAACGAAGGAAAGGATGAGATCCGTGTTTCTGTTGACGAATCACTTGCTTCCTTTGCAGGAGTGAACGTCCAATCAGTTTCCCTTGCCATCAACACCGCCTTACAAGGAACAGTATCCACAAAAATCAAACGGGCAGATGAAGAAGTAGATGTAAGGGTTCGTTTTCCAGAAGAATATCGAGCCTCCCTCACCCATTTAAACAAAGTTTATGTCAATAACCTAACCGGTAACTTAATCCCAGTCTCTCGACTGACAAGTTATGATAGAAACCCAGGACGAGCCTCCATCAATCATTTGGATGGCAAACGTTTGTTAACGGTAACTTCCAATATCGATGAAACAGTTTCTACTTCTAGGCAAGTCAATATAGAGGCAAAAAAACTCACAGAAGGAATCATCGCCAAATACCCGGGTTATTCAGTGCGTTTTTCAGGAGAAAACAAAGATACAGAAGAGTCGATGGCATCCCTCGGCAGGGCTTTTCTTGTGGGACTTCTCATTATCTATATGATTCTCGCATCCCTTTTCCGCTCCCTCGCCCAACCACTGATTGTGATGAGTGCCATTCCCTTTGCGGTGATTGGTGTGATTTTTGCCTTTTTACTACACGGGCAACCGTTCTCTTTCCTTGCCTTTCTTGGAATCATTGGACTTGCGGGGGTGGTCGTCAACGACTCCATTGTTCTTGTAGATTGTGCCAACCAACTTCGTTTAGAAGACCCAAGTAAATCTACTTTTGATTTACTCGTAGAAGCAGGAAGCATTCGTCTAAGAGCAGTTATGCTCACAACGGTTACAACCGTTCTCGGACTCCTTCCGACTGCCTATGGAATTGGAGGAAAAGACCCTTTCCTTGTTCCGATGGCTTTGGCTTTTGGATGGGGACTTGCTTTTGCGACATTCATCACACTCATTATGGTGCCGGTTTTTTATTTAAACCTATATCTATTTAAAGATTGGTTTGTCGCAAAATACCAAACGAGAAAGAAACAATTTGTATAACGGAAATTAAAGAGCGATCCAACCGCACCTAAGCAAAAAAGGTGCGGTGTCCGGCGAATACACCAATTCAAGGAATATTTAGAAATCGAACTTTGGATTAAAATTGAAAAACTGACTAGAGATTGATAAGAAAAAAATCAGTAACGATTTTCTAATCTTTTTTATCATTCAAAACTTCAGAGAGCGTTACAAACTTATATCCTTTTTCCTTCATTCTTTCAATGAAGGTAGGGAGGATATAAATCAACTTATCAAATTTTCTTGGCCCACCCAAATGCATTAGAATGATGGCTCCGTTCATTCCGTTCGGATCCGCCTTCTCCCAATTATCCAAAAAAGTTAAGGTTTCCTCGCCTGTTTTATAATGCGGGTTACGAACCACTTCCTTTTTGCCTTTGGATGTTTTTTTATATAGAAATTGTTTGCTGATGTAATCTGGTAAATCAAGTGAACCTTTAGAGTTATTTGACCACATAATATGATCTGTATAACCAAGACTGGCATGTGCATCTAAAATCAGCTGACTGAGTGCCCCATAAGGGAGTCGGTAATATTTTTTTAACTCTTGTTTGGTGAGTGAATGAAAAGTATCTTCTACTCGTTTTAGCTCTTCCGCCATCCGTGGCAGGTCCAAAACAGATTTTGAAAGATATTCAAGAACCGTCCTTTTTTTTAATGAAGTTTCGGTCACAGACCTTTGGTAATTGAAATGGGACCAGGTATGGTTTCCAAATTCCACCGATCCAGTTTTCGCCATTTTTTTAATATAATCTAGATTATTACGAATGAAAAAAGATCCATTGATATCAGATGGCCTTTCATTGGAAAGAAAGAGTGTTACTTTGATTTTATGTTCTTTGATATAATTGTATAAAACAGGAAGTTCTTCGCCAGTCGCCAAATCAAAAGTAAGGGCAATTTCTTTTTGCGATTCATTTCCCCTGAGGACATTACGACCTTTGGTATTTTGACTTACCTCTTTTAGGAACTGAATGTTTTCTTCGACTTGTTTGGCTAGTTCTGTATCCGGTTCTGCATCACCCGCAAGAGCATATTCTTCTCGCAGTTGCTCTTGGTACATAAGAGAAAAGAGAGATTGTTCGAGTTCCCTAAGATTCTTATCTTTTTCTTTGACTTCAGTTTCGAGTTTGGTGACACTGAGACTTAAATAAAGTAAATACCCACAAAGAACAAGAACGGTAATTCCAACAAAGGCCAGTGCAGAAACAAGGGCAAACTTTCGAAGTTTTTTCGCAAACAATCTGTCTTTCTCGATGTCCTGGGAAAGTTCATGAACGATATCTTGAATTTCCTTTTCTTCGTTTGTCGGATCGAGGGACATGCGGGTATGGGTTTCCTTACTTTCGATTATCGGATTTGCCGCGACCGTTCTAAAACGAGCGGCAATCCTCTTTAAGTCTTTATCTTTAAAAATTTTCCCTTCTTCCCTTGGCGGATCAGATATTCTTTTCCTGGTTCCAAGGATAGTGCCGGATCGGTGATTTTTTCTTCATCCAAATACAATCCACCGGCCTGAACAAGCCTCCGCCCTTCCGATACACTAGGAATGAACTTCAACTGAGAGAGAACATAAACAAGTAACGGAGGTTTTTCTGCAAAATAAGAGGAGTCCAGTGTTTCCGTTGGAATTTCATCCGGTAAGGCTCTGTTTTTTGTATTGTGGATGGCAGTCCACTCTTCGACTGCTTTCCTGTTTTCCTCTTCTGGATGGAGTTGGTCCATCACAAGGAGAGCCAGTTCTGTTTTGACTTCTTTCGGGTGGAGTGATTTCGAACGAATCCCCTCCTTTCTCTTTTCCATTTCGGAAATTGGGAGATCTGTCAAAAGTTCAAAATAATTCCACATCAGGTCATCTGAGATCGACATGATTTTTCCATACATGTCGATGGGTTTTTCAATGATGCCCACATAGTTTCCCAGTGACTTGGACATTTTTTTGACACCATCTAGACCAACAAGTAATGGCAAAGTAACGACGGATTGTGGTTTTTGTCCGTACTCTCTTTGTAAATCACGACCCACTAACATATTAAATTTTTGGTCTGTTCCCCCAAGTTCCACATCTGCTTTCATCGCAACAGAATCATAACCCTGAACTAAGGGATATAGAAACTCAATCATGGAGATGGGTGTACCCGCTTTATGACGTTTGGTAAAGTCATCTCTTTCTAACATTCGAGAGACTGTGTATTTGGATGTTAAAACCAAAACATCTTCGAATTTCATTTCGGAACACCAATGAGAGTTATATAAGATCTTGGTTTTATTTGGATCGAGAATTTTAAAAACTTGGTTTTGGTAAGTTTTGGAATTTTCCAAAACCTCTTCTTTCGAAAGACGTTTTCTTGTTTCGGATTTGCCTGTTGGGTCTCCGATCATGGCAGTAAAATCACCAAGCATAAAACAAACTTCATGACCTAAGTCTTGAAAGTGTTTGAGTTTTCGGAGTAAAACAAAATGTCCCAAATGTAAATCGGGAGCCGTGGGATCAAAACCTGCTTTGATGGTAAGGGAAGGTTTGGATTTTATTTTTTCTAGTAACTCTGCCTCACTGATGATCTCAACAGTTCCTCGGCGGATGGTATCTAATTCTTGGTTCAATTCTCTTTCAGTTTTCATAACAAATTTAAAAAATTTTCGATGGTCGAAATGGTGACTTTTGACAATACTAACCGTAGAATCTCTATAGGCAACCACCAAAGTACGTAAAAAACCTTATGAATCATTTAGATGAACGAAAACAAACGCTAAAACAATTAGAATCAACTGACTACGATATCTTAGTACTCGGCGGAGGTGCCACTGGATCTGGTACCGCTCTGGATGCTAGTTTACGTGGATACAAGGTAGCCCTTTTAGAAAAACAAGATTTCTCAGCGGGAACTAGTTCTCGTTCCACAAAGCTCATCCATGGAGGGGTTAGGTATTTAGCCCAGTTCCATTTTAAATTAATCTACGAAGCTCTATCAGAAAGAAAACGCCTCCTCATCAATGCACCCCATCTTGTAAAACCTTTGCAGTTTGTTTTACCAACCTATGTTTGGTGGGAAAAACCTTTTTTCTCCATTGGTCTTACGATGTATGATATCCTTGCGGGGAGATCGATTGTTCCTGGTCACGAAAGGATCTCAAAAGCCACGGCTGTGGATTATTTTGCCTCCATCAAAAAAGAAAAACTGAAAGGTGGAATCTCGTATTACGATGCTCAGTTCAATGACGCTAGACTCAATGTAACAACTGTTCGTGCTGCCAAAGAAAACGGTGCCGATGTAATTTCTCGAATGGAAGTGGTCTCCTTCTTAAAAGATGCGAATGGAAAAATCATAGGTGTCACTGCAAAAGATCTCATCACCAAAAAGAAAATTAACATCAAAACAAAAGTAGTCGCAAATACCACCGGAGTTTGGATTGATTCCCTTCGAAAACTGGATGATCCTAAAGCAGAAAATGTTCTTGCACCAAGCCAAGGAATCCACCTTGTCTTCGACAAAACAAAGTTACCTTGCCGCACGGCAATGATCATTCCGAAAACGGCCGATGGTCGTGTGGTTTTTGTGATCCCTTGGGAAGGAAAAGTACTTCTTGGAACCACTGACACCGCGATCAAAAAGATAGATGTAGAACCTCTCCCTCTTGCATCAGAAGTAGAGTTTTTACTAAAAACAGGAAATGATTACTTAGATACAAAGTTAACCAAAGCAGACATTGAATCTGTTTTTTCGGGCCTTCGCCCTCTTATCTCTACGGGAGATAAAAAAGATACAAAATCCATCTCTCGTGAAGAAGCCATTCTTGTATCAAACTCAGGTCTTGTGACTATGTCTGGTGGGAAATGGTCAACGTTCCGCAAAATGGCAGAAGACCTAACTGACAAACTCATTTCTGTGGGGAACCTTCCTTCTAAAATGAAATGTGTCACTGCCAGTTTTGCTTTCCCTGGTGCCGAAGGATACTCCAAACATTTGGTCGCAAAAATCCAAACCATGTATGATCTCTCTTATGACACTGCGGTTCGTTTGGTGGATGCATACGGTGGAGAAGTATCTTTTATTTTAGGTAAAAATCCAAAGGAAATCAAAAAAGGCTCTGGATATTTCTTAGAAGAAATCAAACATTTTGTGAAAAAGGAATTTGCACTTTCCGTTACCGATGTTCTATCCAGAAGATGGAGAGTTGTGTTTTTGGATTTAAAACTGGCGGAATCTCTCGCAGTTCCTGTCGCTAGTGCACTCGCCAAAGAACTAGGTTGGAAGGAAGAAGAAAAAAAATCTTCCTTAAACGAACTGACAAGTCATATCAAAGATTTAAAGAAAACGATCGCCTGATTTGTTTCTATTTCGGTTTGGGAAGTTCGTAATGATAAAAAGTTCTTCCCGATTCCTTTTCCTTTAGAACAAATAGAAAGTGCGTTTTAGGATTAAATACTTCAGAAAACTTAGTGCCGAGTTTTGTTTTGAAGTTTTCAAAGTCTTCATCGCCCACTTCGGCTCGTTTGAAAACCCAAGAAATATTTCTTTCGATACCACCCCCATCATAATAACTTAAGTTTAACTCCAAACCTTCTTCAGAAGATTGAAGGATGGTATAAGTTCCCACAATGGATGGTAAAAATCCCAACGGGTCACCTTCTCCATACATTTCGGAAAAACTAAAGGTTTGGTCGGCTTTAAAAAAAACAGGAAGGATGGTTCCTTGGTCATAAAAGGAAATGGTTCCCTTTTCATTGGCAAATACCAATTGTTTGAATCCAGAAAAATGCCTTTCGGCTTTTCCAAATTGTTCAATGGTACGTTTGATTTTATCAAAGGACACCCAAGGATAAGAAACAAATTTTTCTTTTTGTATTTCACCAAACTGAACCTCGGAAATACAAACCCTACCAGTAGACCCCAAACCATGGGTTTCTAAAATTTCCAACCGAATGACATTGCCATGAAACTTTGCATCTAAATCCAAAACTTGGAATCCCGATTTTCCAAATTTTGGTTTGGAAAGTTCTAGATCCACAGTAGAACCTAATTTTAATTTAGATTTTAAATCATCTGTTTCCATCTCAAAAGAAGTAATTCGAATTTTTTTAACAGCATCGTTTGTTTTTAAATCGTTTGCACTTCTATGAAATCCATTAAATATCTGTAAGGCGGAAAACTGAGAAAAAGAATTTAGATAAAGAGTAAATCCTGATCCAAATTCCTTGGCATTGGCACAAAATGCTGTCGAGACTTTATCATCCAATGAAAACTCGGGACTAAACCGCCATGGTTCTTCAGGATTTATTTGGCCGAGACTTTGTGTGCGAAGGTAATCTAATTGTTTTTCAGATGCTTTACAGTGAAAGAATATTGGAATCAAAAGAAATATGAAAAAAATGCTAAAAATGGATTTGGAATTTGGGAACAATAAAGAAGAAGGAGAAGCTGGTAATTGGTTCAGACCCATGGACTTTCAAACCATGGATCCGAACGAAACTTCGATCAAGCGAAAAACAATTTCTATTAATCGATATAATCTTTGAGTTTTTTAGATCTACTTGGGTGGCGGAGTCTTCGTAGTGCTTTTGCTTCAATCTGACGAATCCTTTCCCGAGTCACCTTAAACTGATAACCCACCTCTTCCAATGTTTGTGCATACCCATCATCCAAACCGAATCGCATCCGAATGACCTTTTGCTCCCGAGCGGGAAGGGTTTGTAAAACCTGACGGATTTGTTCTGAAAGGATAGAAGACGCGGCTGAGTTTAGTGGAGAGATGACTTCTTTGTCTTCGATAAAATCTCCGAGTTCCGAATCTTCTTCTGAACCCACAGGAATCTCAAGAGAGATTGGTTCCCGAGCCACGTTTTTCACAGCCTTTACTTTCTGCACGGGCCAGCCGAGTCGTTCTGCAATTTCATCATTGGATGGATCGCGACCAAACTCTTGGACAAAGAGTCTTGTTTCTCGAATCACTTTGTTCACTTGTTCAATCATATGAACAGGAACACGGATGGTTCTTGCTTGGTCAGAGATCGCACGAGTGATGGCTTGTCTGATCCACCAAGTGGCGTAAGTAGAAAATTTATAACCTTTTTTGTATTCGAATTTATCAACAGCACGGATAAGACCGATGTTTCCTTCTTGAATCAAATCGAAGAAATGCATCCCACGGTTGGCATAACGTTTTGCAATGGAGACCACCAAACGAAGGTTTGCTCGCACAAGTTCTCTTTTGGCTTGGGCAATTTCTCTTTCGCCTTTGATGATTTTTTCACCCCAGTCTTTGATTTCCCCAACAGGAGAACCAGCTTCCTGTTCCATACGACGGAGTTTTCTTTCGTTGTTACGAATGTCTTTGATGACTTCTCTGACTTCATCAATATCACAACCCATCATCTTTTCGATTTCATCTAGGTTTTCATTTTTTTCGATGAAACGGTTGAGGGCTTTGATTTCACGAACATCATGTCCGTATTTGGCTTTGATTTTAAGGAAATGTTTTTCGATTTCCTTAACTCGGAAAACCATTGATTTGATCTTTTGAGAGATCTTTTGGATTTCTTTTTGAGAGACTCCAATTTTGCGAATGGCTTCGTCAATTTTACCAGTGGATAAATCAATTTTTTCTTTGAGTTCTTTGAACTTCTTAGAGTTCTCAGAATATTTACGAATTCGGTTTGTGGATTCGTTGAGAACTTTTTCATCCTGTTGGATGAGTTCCATGTTTTCAAAAAATACTTTTTCTAATTTGTCCGCTTGCTCTTGGTTGAGAGCGTACATTTTGTCCACTTTCACTAAGTCATAAACTTTGATTTTTTTAGATTTAATTTTAGGAATTAGTTTCGCAAAGTTTTGGCGTAGTATTGAAGAACTAAGGATTGTTTCTTCAATTATTTTTTCACCCTTCTCAATCCGTTTGGCAAGAAACACTTCTGTTTCACCAGAGATAAGAGATACTTTACCAATTTCTTTTAAATAAAGGCGAATCGGGTCTTCGGAACTAGAAGAAACACTGGACTCTCTTTTTTTACGTGCAGGTTTCTCTTTTGTTTCTTTTGTGGATTCTTCTTTTGTAGTTGTGAGGGAACTAGATTCTTCCAATGATTTTTTGGAATACTCTTCTACAATTTCGATCCCCATTTCGTGTAACAAAGTAAAGACATCATCAATCTTTTCGGAATTTAAAATTTTATCCGGAAGTATTTCATTGATTTCATCATAAGATACCTCTCGATTTGCTTTTCCGATCGAGATGATCTTTTGTACTTCTGGTAGGCTTGCTAGATTTTCCATTCTACCTCTATCCTCTTTATACTTCTAACGTTTGGATCGTTCGGAGATACACGGATCTCTTATTTTTTTCACTTTTTAAGAGTGAAAGTTCTGACAAAAGATTGTTCTTTTCTTCAATCGTTAAGTCAGGTTTGGCCATCTCTTTGACAAGTTCTTCCATCCTTGCGTCATCCAACAAATCCGCATGGTAAAGAAACATCCCTTTAAATAATCCTGGTGACGTCGATTCATCGGCCGTAAAATGTTCGGCGATCATTCCCAGGTATTCCGAAGGAATCTCTTCCCTCGAAAGAATTTCTGCAGCTGTTAGGTTCTCATTCTGCAAATACTTCGTATATAAATAGTCCCAAAGAAAAGCGGATACTTCATCTCGAAACTCGAGTGACAACAAATCATCAGCGAAACTAAACAGTTCCAAATTCTGAATGAGCATTGCGATCATCTTACGTTCACAAACCAAAACGGGAGAAAGTTTCCCTGGTTTGGCCAGTGTCCGTTCTTTTTTAGTATCGACCGCAGAGGGGGTCGAAGTTACACCCGGCTTGCCACGAAAATCCTGAAAAAGAGAAGAAAAAGAGAGTCCGAGCTGGCGTGCCCCCTCTTCTAAATAGACCTGTTTGTCCGTTTCTTTTTCCATCGGTTTCAGGAATTCGAAGAGTTTTTTGACACCTGCCTGTTTTTCCTCAGCCAAGGAAGATGGACCCGCACCACCCAGGATCTCACGGATCATAAATTGGGAAGCAGGAGCCGCCCCTTCCAGTAAATCTCTAATTTCTTGTTTGTTATGATGGAGGGAATAATCAAAAGGATCCTTTCCTTCTGGGATATGACATACCTTTACCACCACTCCTTCTTTCGAAAGGAGATTCACGGCACGAAAGGCACCTTTGGTTCCTGCTTTATCAGAATCCATCATGAGGTACACTTTGTCCGCCATATTTTTTAAGATCCGAACATGGCCTTCTGTAAATCCAGTTCCAAGAGGAGCAACCACAAACTCGATCCCTTTACGAAAGAGTCCAATGGCATCAAACACACCTTCGACGATGACAGCTTCTCTTGTTTTACGGATGCTGTCTTGGCTCAAATTCAAATTATAAAACGTACGACTTTTGTCGTAAATAAGGGAGTTCGGACTATTGATGTATTTTGCTTCTTCCGATTCACCGAGAATCCTACCGGAAAAGGCAATCACTCTCCCCCGAGTATCAATGACCGGAAACATAATGCGACTTCTAAAGAAATCATAAGGATCTCTATTTTGGTCTTGTCTTTTGAGAAGACCTAACTGCTCACCTAACTTAACTTCGGCTTCTGTTTTGAACAGGTCTTGTCGTAAATTTCCAAATCCAGGAAGTCCAAACCCTATTTTAAAAACCTTTAAATCCTCTGTATACATCCCTCGTGATTCTAAATATTTTAGAGCCACTTCACCGGCACTGGTATTTAAATTTCTTTGAAAGTATTCCAATGCTTTTTGTGAAACTTGGTAGAGAGCTTCCTTTTTACGTTCAGATTCTTCCTCTTCTTTGGTTCTTTCCACAAGAGGAATTCCAGAATAATCAGAAAGGATTTCTAAAGATTTGAGAAAGTCTACCTTTTGGTAGTCCATCACAAATCGAAACAAATCACCGGATGCTTTACATCCAAAACAGTGATAGAATCCACCTTCCGCGTTTACATTGAAAGATGGAGTTTTTTCATTGTGGAAGGGGCAAATGCCTACAAGGTTTCTTCCCATACGACGTAAGGGAACAAATCGGTTGATATAGGAATCAATGGAGACTTCTCTGCGAACTCTTTCTTTAAAACTTTGGTAAGGATTCACAGTGTAACAGTATTAACGGACGCTAAGTGCTTGTTTAACGAGGGAGGATACCTTGGAGCCGTCTATATTTTGTCCTTTAAATTTTGCCATTACTTTACCCATCACCTTTCCCATATCCTGGGCTCCGCTCACATTCAATTCCACAATGGCTTCGTTGACTGCGATTGAGATTTCTTCTTCGGAGACTTCTTTTGGAATATAACGAGAGATGACTTCTGCTTCCTGAATTTCTTTACTCGATAGATCAGGACGATTGGCTTTGTCATATTCAACAGCCGTGTCCTTTCTTCGTTTGAAATTGGATTTAAGGATCTGCATCACAGCAGTATCCGTCAGCTCGGAAGCACCGGTTTTGGTTAATTCATATTGAATTTCTGCTTTGATGAGACGCAAAGTGCCGAGGACGGTTTCATCCTTGGCCTTTAATGCCGTTTTTAGATCGGTACTGATCGTCTCTTGCAGGGTCATTGGAAAACCAGCTTAAAGATTAAAGTTTATCTTTTTTAGCGAATAATCTTTTCTTTTTGTCTCGTTTGCGTTTTGCCGCTTCGACAGCCTTCTTTTTCACAACACTAGGCTTTTCGAAGTATTCACGGCGTTTGATTTCGCTCATGATACCAGCATTCGCACAATCTCTTTTGAATCTACGAAGCGCCGCCTCGATAGATTCCCCTTCTTTTAAATAAATCCCTACTTGTGGGGTCATAGACAAACAACTGTCCTTTTGTAAAAATGGTCTAGTTTTGACGGTATCGGAAACCGCCCTGATTTGTCAATTCAGCCGAAAAACTAATCAGAAATTTTCGATGAAAATCGAAGAAAATCGGGAATCATCGGCCAAAACATCCCTGTCGATAGGGAAAATCTTCAGTTTATAGTCCAAAATCAAATGTTTGGATGGAAAGTAAAGCGATCCAAACCTTTGGTTGGCTCCATCCAATGTCTCTCCTGGACAAAATAAAAAATAAGACCTTGGATTCAGTTGGAAATTGAATTCGTTTTCCCGAGTTTCTTTGTGGAGGGTGGCTGTGACTTCTCTTAGAATCTCTTGGCTTTTCACCACTCCCATGGGTTTGAAAAAAGGAGAAAGGTCTTGGAGGTGAAAGAAGGCAATGACTCCTGATTGGATCTCACCCGAAAAGGATCTTTCCATTTTTTTGCGGATGGGTGCGGTGATGGTTTGGAAATCGAGAAGGTTCTTTTCTCGCATGGAGATCCCAGTGGCACAAAAGGTCAAAACTTGGTTGGATAGATCTTCCCAATTTCTTTTAGAAAGTTCTGGTTCTATTTCCTGGACCACAAGGACAAAAACAGGCACCTCTCCCTCGGGAAGGCGTAGGATATTGATTTTTAAATCTTTTCCTCTTTCGGTAAATGTTCCGAGAGGTTTTGGTTCCATAAATTCCAAACCACGAACCAGTTCCGTTAGTTTTTCCGAAACGAGACCCCGTAGCCAATCTTCTTTTTCTGTCCTGCCAAATTCAAAAACGATTTCACCGGCGAGATAAACCCAACCCAAAAGGGCTCCCACACTGGCAAAACTAATGCCGAGCCTTCTCGAATGGTAATCTGTCATTTGCATGGAAGGAGAAGTATTTACATGAATTGGATCTGTCATTGGAACCTAGTTTTAGTATCGGCTGGCACCAAGCCAATCAAAAGGAGAAAGGATTGCTCCTGGAGTTATCCCCCCAAAATGGAGTAAAAACCACTCGGGGAACCTGTGAACGCAACACCGAAACAAAAAAAACTCATCTCTCTATCGCAATTCATTCTAGAAGAGCAACTCAAAATCCCTCATGCCTCCGGAGAATTTACAGCTCTACTCAGCCATCTCGTTTATGCTGCCAAAATCGTCGGTCGCGAAGTGAGAAAGGCCGGACTTTTGGATGATATCCTTGGTGCCACAGAAGATACCAATGTCCAAGGCGAAACCCAAATGAAATTGGACCAATACGCGGACAACGCCTTCAACCAGTCCCTTAAAATTTGTGGCCACCTTTGTGTCCTTGCCAGTGAAGAACACGAACACATCATCCCAATTCCTGGTGGTTACAATATGGGAAAGTACACTATGGCCATTGATCCCCTAGACGGATCTTCCAATATTGACACCAATGTTTCCATCGGAACCATTTTCTCCATCCACCAAAGACTAGAACCAAATTCCAAAGAACCAGGTGGCGAACGCGACCTCTTACAACAAGGCCATTTGCAACGTTGTGCTGGTTATATCATCTACGGATCCTCTACCATGCTCGTACTTTCGACAGGAAAGGGAGTTTCCGGATTTACCTTAGATCCAAGTGTGGGGGAATTTTTACTCTCTCACCCCAATATGCAAATGCCGATCTCCGGTGATATTTACTCTGCCAATGAAGGAAATGCCTCCTATTGGTCTCCAGAAGTACAGGCCTACCTCCAAAAGATCAAGTCCATCGAAGGCGGAAAAAAACCCAAAACCGCGCGTTACATCGGGTCACTCGTAGCAGATTTCCATAGAAACCTTTTGAAAGGTGGGATTTTCCTCTATCCGAACGATACGAAGTCATCCAAATATCCCAATGGAAAATTACGACTCTTGTACGAAGCAGCACCAATGGCCTACATTGCCGAACAAGCAGGTGGGATGGCAGTGACTGTGAAAGGTGAGCGGATCCTTGACCTCACACCAAAAGAACTTCATGAAAGAACAACGCTCATTATTGGAAGTAAGAAGGAAGTAGAAGAATTCCTTACATTCATTCCTAAGGCATAATTTTCGATTCGGATCCAGAAATTTCTTTCAAAAGAAATCGCAATCGAGTAGTTTTGGCAGAATTAAAAGATTTTAGGAGAAAACTTTCAATGAATAAAAAACTACTCGTTTTAATTCTTGGTGTAACTATGGCTTCCGGACTTGCATTCTGCAAAAAAGAAGAGCCAGTTGTTGAAGAAAAAATCGAAACTGTTGAAGATGCAGCTAAAAAAGTAACTACAGAAGTAGAGAAAAAAGTTGATGCAGCTGTAAAAACTGCAGAAGCAGAAGCTAAAAAAGCAGCAACAGGCGCGATCAAAGACGCAACAAAAGACATTAAAAAACCAGCTGGTTTCTAATCATCTTTTTTTCGTAAAAAGAAAAACCAACCGAAGTTTCGGTTGGTTTTTTTATTTTAAAGGCAATCATTTCTAAAATTGCCGTTCTAATTTCTTTTTCTCCAATCTTAGGACTTTTCATCCACTAACAGTCACAGATGAAATTCCAAATTTATATCCCTAACTATCAGAATATTTTATCTTCGCATGGAGTTCTTCTTCCAATGCACATTTAGGATAGGTTCCCACATCCAAAGAAATTCCAATATGTCCAAAAGGATCTTGAGGGGAAATGATTCTTAAATCCCACCCGTTCACAATCCAAGGGCATTGGTAATTTTTATCACGACAAAGAATCTGTGCAGACTTTGGTTTGGGATAGGCCCAAGCAGAAGTTTGGAACTTACATTTGTTTTCAATTTCTGCGATGGTGCGAATTCTTTTGATGGCTTGATCAAATTCTTTGAACCGACTGGTCATGGGATCGGCAAGGTCTTTTCGGAATAAGCCCTTCTCTGCATTGTAAGTAAACATCACGAGAAGTTTTTCCGAAACATGTTCTTTATCCGAAGTTGTTTTTAAATTCTCTATGATATAACGAGCAATTTTTAAAGCATCGAGTGTCACTTCTGCTGTATCATCCGCATATTCACCGGCTTCTTCTTCATCGTCGCTGGCATCATCTTCCATTCCACTTCCAGTCAAAAGATCTTGGTTGAGTTGGTGTTTGCGAAGATCCTCTACATTCACATTGGCAGGTGAAACTCCCGGAATTTCGAATCCATTGGAACCATGATTGTTAATCGCACTAATGACTTCTTCGGGGAGATTAAATTTTCTTGCGATTTCGAGAGAGAGCCCCACAGCAGAAGACAATGAAGAACCAAAAAAACTTTGTTTGTACAATCCTTCTTTAGATACAGAGATGTCGGCACAAAGACCAGCGAGGAAACTAAATCGGTTCACCATTTTAAAACCGTATTTTTTTTGGATGACAGATCCTAAACTCAAAAGTCCAAAATCAGCAAGATGATTAAAAAATTCTTTATGGCTGAGTAAAATTCTAAAAAAAGACAAAGCAAGTGATTTCGAATAAAAAGAATTTTGAATGATCCCTTTGAGACTCGCCATCCTTTCCGCATTTTGTTCGTATAAATGATAAATGAATTCATTGGACCTGTCTTCAATTCGACTGAGAATTGCTTTAGAAAGTACCATCCGAAGCATCCGCATCAGATCTTTCGACATTGCTAGTTTGAATGAAGGGATATAATTTCCTTCCATTCCCTCTAACTTCATTAAAATGTTTTCTTTGATCGCAACTTTTTCTTTGATTAAAATATTTCCATTTTTTCCGACAACAGGTTCACTGAGGGAAACTGATCCTAATAAATCATAATCCACTGCAAAATTTTTAAATTCATTGAATTCTAAGAATTCGATACCAGCATTCGTAATTTTCATAAGTATCCTATGGAAAGTGTCTCATAGAAGTCCCTTGGAGAGCAAGATTTTTGCTTTCCTTCTGCGTCTAAATAGTGTAGTTTTTTAGTCGTTTTGGAGGTTCTCGTTGGTTTCTTCTATCCCAAAAGACTCACAATCAGTGAGCGAGTTGAAAGAGTTCTACAGACAAATGGTACTTATACGAAAGTTTGAGGAAGCCGCTGCCAAAGCCTATAGCGTAGGAAAGATTGGTGGGTTTTTACATTTGTACATCGGCCAAGAAGCTGTGGGAGTTGGTTCCATTGCAGCCCTCACCCCAAAGGACTATATTGTTTCTACTTATAGAGACCACGGCCATGCTTTGGCAAGGGGCTTAAATCCCAAACCTCTGATGGCAGAGTTATTCGGAAAAGGTACGGGAATCTCAAAAGGTAACGGCGGTTCAATGCACTTTTTTGATCGCAATGCTCATTTTATGGGTGGGCACGGAATTGTGGGAGGTCATATCTCTCTTGCCGCAGGGATTGCCTTTGCTTCTAAATTTAAAAAAGAAGATTCTGTCACCATTTGTTTTTTTGGAGAAGGTGCTGCCAATATTGGTTCCTTTCATGAGGGCTTAAACCTAGCTGCCATTTGGAAACTCCCTGTCGTTTTTATTTGCGAGAATAACCATTATGCGATGGGAACTCCCGAATACCGAGCACTTGCAGTCAAAGATGTTTCTGTCAGAGCTTACGCTTATGATATGGCTCGGGATCATATTGAAGGCGATGAAGTGAGAAAGGTAAGAGACCATGTCCAAGTGGCGGTGGAAAGGGCTCGTCGCGGGGAAGGCCCCACCCTCATCGAAGTATCCACTTACCGGTTTCGTGGCCATTCCATGTCGGATCCTGCTAAGTATAGAACCAAAGAAGAATTAGAAGCCTATAAAAAGAAAGACCCTCTGATGCGTGCCAGACACGAATTAGAATTAGGTGGGATCAAAACAGAAGAATTAGAAAAAATGGATTTGGAAATCCAAACCCAAGTTGATGAGGCGTACCAATATGCAGAAACCTCACCAGAACCTCCCCTTTCTCAACTACACAAGTATGTGTATGCGGAGGATAAATAAATGGCCATTCTAACTTACAGAGAAGCGTTAAACCGTGCCATGGTGGAAGAGATGGAAAAAGACCCACTCATTTACCTGATGGGAGAAGAAGTCGGACATTACCAAGGAGCTTATAAAGTTTCCCAAGGGATGCTCGATAAGTTTGGGGAAGAAAGAGTGATCGACACTCCCATTTCCGAAAATGGATTTGCGGGGATTGGAGTGGGTTCGGCGATGGTGGGTTTACGTCCCATCATTGAATTTATGACTTGGAACTTTTCTCTTGTTGCCATCGACCAAATCATCAACTCTGCAGCAAAAATGAATTATATGAGTGGGGGCCAGTTCCCCATGCCGATTGTCTTTCGTGGTGCCGGTGGTGCGGGAGGAAGACTTGGGGCCCAACACTCCCAAGCCTTCGAATCTTGGTATGCCCATTGCCCAGGCCTCAAAGTGGTTTGTCCTGCCACTCCGAAAGATGCTTACGGCCTACTCAAATCTTCCATCAGAGACAATAACCCGACAATCTTTATCGAATCAGAAGTGTTATACGGATCCAAAGGAGAAGTCCCGGAACAGGAATATACCATTCCTTTGGGCCTCGGTGAAATCAAAAGAAAAGGAACAGACATCACTCTTGTGACTTGGTCAAGAGCCCTTGGGTTTGCAGAGGAAGCCGCGGCCATTCTCGAAAAAGAAGGAATCTCTGTAGAGATTGTGGATCTCCGCAGTTTACGCCCGTTAGATGAAAATCTAATTTATGAATCGGTAAAAAAAACCAATAGAGCGATCGTTGTGGAAGAAGGTTGGCCTGTGGCAGGATTTGGAGCCCAAATTGCATACCTCATCCAAAAAAATGCCTTCGCTTATTTGGACCATCCCGTGGAACGAGTCACACAAATGGATGTACCTATGTCTTACGCTGCCAACTTAGAAAGAATGAGTTTGCCAAACGCAACAAGAGTTGCTGATACCATCCGCGAGATGTTACAGTAGGAGAACCATAATGGCAAAAATTCAAGAAATGACCCAACTTTCTCCTACGATGGAAGAAGGAACCATTGTGAAGTGGTTGAAAAAAGAAGGAGATTCCGTTTCTCCCGGTGACATCATAGCTGAAGTAGAAACAGACAAAGCCGTGATGGAAATGGAGGCCTTTGAAACAGGAGTGATTTTAAAAATCCTTCATACAGAAGGGGCCAAATTAAAAGTAGGACAGGCTTTGGCAGTCATTGGAAAACCAGGAGAAGACGTATCTTCTCTGTTAGCGGATCTTCCCAAACAATCACCAAGCCAAACAAAGGTGGAAACGGCACTCCCGAAGGAAACCCAAACCTCCAAACCTTCCGTTTCGGAACCCACTGCCCCGGCAATCTCTTCCCAAGTATCGGAAACCAAACAGAACCCAACCTCGATGAACTCGGTTACGGCGGTTACCGAGATAAATTCAACAAACCGAGGAGGACTTCGTGTCCTAGCCTCTCCTCTCGCCAAATCCATTGCCATTGAACATGGGGTTGATTTACACACAGTGATCGGAACAGGACCTGAGGGAAGGATCACGAAAAAAGATGTTTTGGATACTTTAAGCCAAGGGACTGGTGCAAGTCAATACGCGAGTAAAACGGCAACACGCGCCGATGAAGTTGTGAGTTTGAATGGTATGCGAAAAACCATAGCCAAACGTCTGACCGAGTCCAAACAGAATCTTCCCCATTTTTATTTGAACGTGGATGTAAATGCAAAGGCCATGGAAACATTTCGTTTAGAACTTACGGAATTCCAAAAACATTTAGATCCAGAACTCCAAGTCAAAGTCAGCCTAAACGATATCATTGTCAAAGCCACTGCTGCAGCCCTAAGGTTTCATCCCAAGGTCAATGCGAGTTTCCAAGGAGATTCCATTTTACAATTTGGTCGAGTGGATGTAGGAATTGCTGTTTCTCTGGACGGAGGACTATTAACGCCTGTTATCCGAAATGCGGATGGAAAATCCATACTAGAAATTTCGAAAGAGGTGAAGGAACTAGCAAAACGTGCCCGGGAACGAAAATTAAAACCGGAAGAATTTTCCAATGGAACCTTTACCATTTCCAACTTAGGAATGTATGGAATCAGTCGGTTCACAGCCATCATCAATGAACCAGAAAGTGGAATCCTTGCTGTTGGGTCTGTGGAAGACAAACCAGTTGTGGAAAACGGGGCCGTGGTAGCTGGCCGGGTTTTGTCTTTGACCCTTTCTTGCGACCACCGAGTGATCGATGGTGCGGTCGGGGCCGAATTCTTAAGAACTCTAAAGAGCCTACTCGAACAACCGAGCCTTATAGCCGGTGTGATCTGACTCTTGTAGAAAATAATCGAGGTTAAGTTTTAAGCCGCAAAAAAATCGGCGCTTTGGATGTCTGCGATAGGGATACGAACCACACCACTTGCTAAGTTCCCGATCACTACATCATCCATCATTTGGCGGTTTTTATCGAGTTCGATGCTTTGTCCGTCTTTCAAGTGGAGAACGATATCGATTCCACGGTAGTGGATGTATCTTTCGAGTGTGTTTTTGAATTTGTGTGCTTTGTCCATCTGGTTTTCTGTTCCTTATCTTTGTAACTTACAAAGGGTATCGTACGAATTTATGAGACCTTTAGAAAATTTTGTCTCATTAGATAAGTTTTTTTTGACAGTATCAGGAAACCGGGAGAATTATGTCACATGAAGCCTGAGAACAGTACATCCGCCACTCCTGGCGTACGGAAAGCCGCCCTCCTCCTTTTATCCCTTGGCAAAGAAAGAGCAGCCGATGTTCTGAAGCACTTAGATGACTCCATGCTCGAGGCTGTGATTCTGGAAATGTCCAAAATCAGATCCATTTCCAAAGAAGAAAGAGATGTCATCCTTGGCGAATTTCATAATACCATCGAAGATTTAAACGAAACCACTGCGGGTGGACTCTCCACCGCGAAATCGCTTTTGGAACATACGGTCGGAACGGAAAAAGCCAATGTGATCTTAAAGAAGATCCACAAAGAAGAGACCAAAAACGATTTTGAATTTCTAAACCAAGTGGAACCGGGAGTTTTACAAGGGATGCTTGGAACAGAATCCCCACAAATCATAGCAGTGACCTTATCTCATTTGGATCCAAAAAAAGCGGCTGATGTTTTGAAACTCTTTCCAAAACCGGAACAGGCAAAAATTGCCGTAAGACTAGCCACAACATCCAAAACCCATCCCGATGTGATCCAAAACATTGCTCGCATTCTAAAGAAAAGATACGAAGAAAGAGACAAACAGGAATACTCCGAAGCCGGTGGTGCCCATGTCCTTGCGAACATCTTGAACTTTATGGAAAAAGGCGCCGAAGAAACCATTCTTTCTGAATTGGAAGAAACATCCCCCGATGTGGCCGACCAAGTCCGTGAAAAACTTTATACCTTTGAAGACATCCTTTCTTTGGATAACAAAGAAATGCGAATCCTCATCAATCGTTTGGCTGATGATACGGCCATCTCTCTTGCCATCCGTGGTGCCGGAGATGAGATTCGAAAAAAATTCCTAAACAATATGAGCCAAAATAGATCAGAAGATATTTTAGATGCTCTGGATATGAAACCAAGGGTCACCTTACGAGAGATAAACGAAGCTAGAAGTAAAATTGTGCAAGTGGCTAGAGTTTTAGAAGAAGAAAATCAGATTCTGTTTAAGAAAGAGAAAGAAGAGTATATTGAGTAAAGGGGAAAAACCGATGGCGGAGTTGACGGGGCTCGAACCCGCGACATCCTGCGTGACAGGCAGGCACTCTAACCAACTGAGCTACAACTCCATCGGAATAAAAACCAAAGTATAGAATCGACTCCGATAGTCAACACAGTTTTCATTTGTTTTCTTGCCTTTCGTTAGAATTTTTAGAATCTGGTACTGGTTCTATGCAAATCGAAGAAAAAAAAGCCAAAGACCTTTTCCAGGATCGTATCTTTACCCTTTCCAATTTCCTTTCCATCTCTCGGGTATTGTTATTACCTTTTTTCTTCCAAAGCACTTATACTTATGCTCATGATCCGACAAATGTAAAAGAGTTATTTGCATCTATATTCTATGCACTGGCTGCTGTTTTCAGTGATTATCTAGATGGACTCTTTGCGCGCCTCCTCCACCAAGAAACCACCCTCGGAAGATACTTAGATCCTGTTTGCGACAAACTAGTGACACTGGGTGGACTCTTTGTGGTCACCATTCATTTTGATTTTCCGAGTTGGATCCTTATTGTTTATTTTATTCGAGAGGTCCTCGGGGTATGGCTTGGTGGGTATTTGTATTTAAAAAGAGGATTACAGGGTCGCCCCAACTGGTGGGGGAAATTTGGAGTGGGGATCGTTGCTGTATCCGTAATTTGGTATATGTCACTGCCTTACTTTTTACAATTCGGAGCCCCTTATGCTTTTTTACTCCATCCTGTGATCTCTGCTTATGTTTTACTTTTTGTACTCAGTGCAGGAGTCGTGGCTTATATTGTTAGGTATTGGAATATTGTTTTCCATCCAGAAGCCATTGAGTTAGATCCAGAAAATAAAAAACAGGCTAAGAAATACCAAAAAATCTAATTTGATTTCTACAAGTGGATTCATTTGGCAAGCGGGTCTTTAAGTCCCAACCAGAAAACCAAAAGTAGAAATCAAACTTTCCTAAATTTCTTTTTAGTATTCTTTTACTTCAAAGTTCCAGCTTTCTTTTGACGAAGCAAATACCATTCATAAAGGTTTTGTCCCGTCTCTACCCAAACAAATTCCGCATAATGGTAGTAAGTTCCATCAGCAGCGTTCATGGTCAGGGCCGAATAATTTTTAGGATTTTCATACACACCTTTTGCAATGTTCGCAGGCATTTCTGTCACAGCACCTGTAGCAATGTGTTTGTATTGGGTGAGTATTTTGCCATCAGTGGTTTTGGCCTTGGCATCTGTAATTTCGAGTTTTTTCATACCCTTTGATTGTAAGTAAGAAAGAAATTCAGGTTTTCCTTGTGATTTTCTAGCTTCCGCCATTTCCCAAATGGAATTTTTTCCAGATTTGTTATATACATTTGGGTTTGCTCCGGCTTCTACCAAAACCTTCACTAGTTCGAAATCAGCGTTACGCACGGCATTCCATAAAGCAGTGTCATAATCCGGACCAAAACTATATTCACGATATCCAGCGATGTTTGGGTTCGCACCTTTTGCTAACAGTAACTTTGCAATTTTTGCATTGGCCACTCGGTCAAGAGCAGTCCTTTTGCCCCAACGAAATTTCAATTTGAAAGGTCCAATTCGATCTGTATAATCACATTCGTTGGAACGATTTTCTACCTTTGCACCTTTATCCAATAAAAGTTTTACAAGACCTTCATCGCCTTCCATAGCAGCAATGGTGAGTGCATGAAAACAATCAGAAGTTAGGTTTACATCAGCACCTTCTTCAATCATTTGTTTGGCTTTATCGAATTTACGATCTTCGATTGTGTAGGGCAAACTCGCACAAGATACGGTGGCCCCAAGAAATAAAAGTGAAATGAGCTTTTTCATCGCATCATCATAACGGAATGTATCAGAAAACAAGTGAAAATTTTGAGGATGGATTTTGGGATAATAGAATCAATCCAGTCACCGGAATCCAATGATTCCGATGGAACTAATCTATTATCCCAGAGGGATTTAGCGTCTTTTTTTCTTTCTTGCGACTTTTTTCTTCGCTGCTCTTTTCTTAGCAGTTTTCTTTTTCGCAGGTCTCTTTTTAGAGAGAACTTTCTTAGTTTTTTTCTTTGCCGCTTTTTTCTTTTTCGCAGCTTTCTTCTTTTTAGGAGCTGCTTTTTTAGCTTTTTTCTTTGCTGCTTTCTTTTTTGCGGCTTTTTTCTTCTTAGGAGCTGCTTTTTTAACCACAACTGCTACTTCCGGAGCAGGTTCTTCTTGGATTTGTGGTATTTCTATTGTTTCATTTTCTTCCATACATGTAACCTTAGGAAGATAGTATCAAATCTTCCTTCTGGGAACGATAACAAAGCGAGGATTATTAAAAGTAAATTCATTTTTGTTAAGACTCATCAAACAAAACTAATTTATTTAAAAATGATTCTATTTTCCGAAGTTTATCAACAAAAGATCAAAATTACTCCCTATGAAATAAAGGTAAGCGCAATTCACCTAACCCCTAAGATACGAATTCAACCAAATTTCTAGGTTTTAGCCTGGCCATTTTGTAAACGATAGATTTCTTTTTGGTATTCTTCTGCTTTCTCTGGACGTTTTGACTTTTTATAAAGCCGACTTAGGATCTTAATCACAGGAATTACCTCTGGTTTACGGCTATAAAGCCGTTCTGCCATATCGATTGCATCTTCAATTAAACTTGCTTTGGCATATTGAATGGCACCTTCGAAGATCATTTGGAGTCCAGATGGATGGAGATTTGAAAAATTCTCAGCGGCACGGGCAGCTTCTGCTGGTTTCTCCAATTTACGATACACTCGGTACAATAATTTCCATACAAAAGGGTCAGAGGTATGATTCTCTGCATAACTACTGAGTAAAGTAAGGGCTTCGTGATGAAGGTTTTTTTGGATCAAACGAATGGGTTCTTCCAAATCCTTTTCATGACCTTTCTTTTCCCCAATGGATCCAGGAAGAAAACGAATGCTGAGTAAAGAAAGGTCATCTGTCAATTCACCCACTTTTTGAAGGCGTTGGCCTAAGGATTCAATGTCCCCGCCACTTTCTTCCACTTGGAACAAAATCGAAGTATGGTCAACATTGATCACACGATTTGCTTCGGCATCAAAACCTATGCTTAGATCATCTCTTCCGTCAGAACCAATGATTATGGTATCTCCAGGACGAATCCAGCAGGTTTCAATCCTTGCTTTGTCTTTGTGCATTCCTAATTTGAAATTGGTAGCCTCTTCTGATAAAAAACTTGCCTTTCCTTCTCGGTATCGAATGGGAAAGGGATGTTCTGCATTGATATAATATAAAAAACCCGTTTCTTCATCCACAAGACCAAGTAGGAGAGACATGGACATGGAACCATCAAATCCTTCAAACACATCATTCAGATCACTGAGGGCCGTATGCAACCAACGTTCGGGATAATACCCAGATAAAATTCCTTCTCTATGGGTCCTTTCTACTAAAGCGCGAAATGCCGTTCCAAAAACAAGAACACCCCCAGCACCTTGCATGGACTTACCCATAGCATCCCCATTCGCAAATACGGAATAACTCCGACCTCTGAGAACAATTTGGTCAGCCACACAAATATCTCCTCCCAATTCATATTCTCTATTTTTAAATTGGAATGATTTCTTTTGTTTGATATAAGTTTGGAACTGCACTGTTTGTGAACGAATCCGAATTCCAGAAAGAGGACGAGTGAGAAGTGAGGTGAGATAATAATCACCATCTTGTTGGTATTTCAATCGGCTCACTTCCCCAATGGCATCCTCATAGGATCGATTGAGAGTCCGTAACATAAGACCCAGTAAAAATAAAATGGATATCCCTGTGATGAGAAAGTCTTCACGCCGGGCCTTGTCCGTGGAATAATCATAAAACCAATCCGGGTGATCGATTTGGATGTAATTCACTCCAAACAGTGCGGAAACAAAAAATACAATGGCCAACCAATCATATTTTTTTCCAAGGATGAGCATATTCAAAACTAAGATGGGAGCAAGTAACATCACATTGGCGCTGACTATCCCACCACTGTATTGAATTTGCAAAAAAGAAGTGAGAGAGCTGATGATAAAAGTGGGAAGGATGAGAATTTGAAATTTGTTCTGGAACCGAGCGAGGTAATAAAAAACACAAGCAAACCCAAATGCCACCCATAAGGCAATGAGACCTACCATTTCAAATCCTTCTCGAAAGAACTCGGAACTAAGCCCCACTCCCATAGCAATGATGCCGGCAAGGAGTGTTCCATTCAGAATCCTGTGGCGCATCACAAACTTTTCCTGAGCTCCTAAAATAAAGGAAACAAGGTCGGAAAAAAACTTTTTCAACTTTCTCTGGAAAACTAAAACACGGAACTCTGGCATCGGATCTCTCCCTTAGAAAAAAAAAATCCGAAGGCGAGTCATAGAAGTGATGCCCAAAACCCATGGATCGGACATGACAGATTGCCTTGGAATGTAAGGGGTAATTTGACAAAAAAACCGACAATTGTCGATTTCTTTTTTAGAGAGTGGTTCCGAAAAGAGAATTGGGAAAAATCAGAAATTGGGTGGACTCACCTTATTGGGAGGGATTTGTTTTTTTAGCCTGTAAGAATTCAGGAAGGTAAGATCGCAAATAAGCAACGGCGGCTCTACCTGCTTCACTGACCATCTCGTCGGAAATATCCCCACCTTCGCGGTACGCGTAACGAAATACGGAATCAATCAGGGAAACAGCGATGGCCACCTTTCGCGGCATATCCGGGATCTCTGGAACCAAAAACCTTTCTTCCACTTGGGTTAAAGCCAGTCGTGCCAGTGTAGAATCTAAAGCCTTTCCTATATGCATGGTTTCTTCACTCCGAACTCCATAAACCACTCGCATCAAAGCTCTGTCTTCCCTTAAGCCAGAGGCAGCTTCTTTCGCTAGGAAATAAACATATTGTTGCCAAGTTTCAAAGGCAGAAGTGTCGACTCTTTCCAATCGATGAGAAACAAGTTCTGCATGCACCAATCGAAGCCCTAAGTACATAGCTCCTAGGTTGGGAAAAAAATGGTAAGCCGAAGCTCTGGGAATTTTGGCTCGTACACATACTTTTGCATACGTGATGGATTCCGGCTCTTCCATCCGTAATAATTCCCGTAAAGCTTGGAGTAAAATTTTACGGCGATCCGGGTCAGATATTTTTTCTAGCTCTGCCTTTCCCGATAAAAAGGGAGAAGGTAAAATCTTCTTTTCTGGGGATCGATTTTGGCCAAATTCTTCCATTGCTATCGACAGATGCCGACTTTATTGAGAAATTCAAGCCAAATTCCTTATTTTTTTAGAAAAATACTCGACAAATGCCCAAATCCCCATATTTTAAATCGACAGATGTCGGGTTTTGGTTCCAATCAAACCCCAGGGTGAGGCAAATCAATGAAAGATTCCAAAATAGATACAGTAAGAAAATCAATGCTTACCGCCTGTATCAAGTTAGCTGATTTAGGATTTTTAGCTGGGGTTGGTGGAAACTTAGCGGTAAGAATCAATTCAGAACTTATGGCTGTGACTCCCTCAGCTACAGATTATTATACAATGAAACCAGAAGACCTTTGTATCTTAGAAATCAAGGGACTTAAGATGGTCGAGGGAACCAAACAACCAACAACTGAAAGTGGAATCCATGCATCCTTTTTTACATTAAGACCCGAGATCGAAGTGAGTTTACATACCCACCAACCTTTGGCAAGTGCTGTCACCCTACTTGGTTTGGATATGGATATCAAATCGGCAGAAGGGATCAAAAATATTGGATCCTATTTACGATCTGTATCGTATGCACCTTCCGGTACTTCCTTTTTAGTGAATGCATTTAAGAAACGAATCAATTCGGAAACAAACGGATACTTACTCAGAAATCACGGCCTTGTTTGCGGGGCATATACCTTAGAACAAGCCATCGAGAATGTAAAGTTAATAGAAAAAGAAGCGGCACGATTCCTTCGAACAAGAATTGAAGCGAATACAAATTTATCGCATATGACAAGTGGGATGAAACAACAGTTAATTTCTGCATTATAACTTATAAAAAACTGTGAACTAAAAAAATTTGAAGAATCACTGAATGGAATCAGTAAAGATTAAAAAGGAATGGTCATGAAAGTTAGTACTCTTAAGAAAAAAACTCCAAAACAAATCACATCCTCTGATGAATTGGAACTAAAAAGTTTATGGCATAGATTAGAAACAAAAGGTTTATTACAAGACCATAAAGCTGACCTTTCTTTTCGCCTTCCAGGAAAGGCGAGTTTCCTTCTCATCCACCGAGAGGAAGGAAAAAAATCCAAACCAGAAATTAATGAATATAAAATCGAAAATCCCACAGACTCTTTACGGATTCATTTAATGAGTGATGAAACCTTAAATCTAATTCGGTTTCATGCCAGTCTGTATTCCTTAAGACCAGACATTGGTGCCATTGCTTCTTTTCAGCCGCACTGGAGTTCTTTACTAAAAACACTAGACCATCCCCTCCCTCTAGTTTTTGATGAACAGTGTCGTCAGTTAGGGGCTCCAGTCATGAATCTTCCCAAACATATCGATGGATCTGTGAAGCCAAGTTCTATCATCCTTGGTGGTGCCAACGCATTTCTCGATGAAGACAATGTTGTGATCACAAGTGTCACTCGCGATAAAGCCATTTACAATTGTGAGTTGATTGAAAAATGTTCGAAAGCCTACCTACTCGCACATTCCACAGGAAGTCCGATCAACAACATACCATGGTGGGTACGTTTCATTGCAAAAACGAGACTCCTGAAAGATGAAAAAAAAGCAAGTGCAGCCTATGCCCGTGGGGAAAAACCAACAGGGTTTAAAGCCTACTAATCATCTTTAAGTTGTCTCTAGATAAAATTACAAATTCTCGATTTGCTATTTGATTCCCAAATAAATATCAAATTGAGAATGGTTGGGATCACTCGCATTGGCTCCATAGATTTCAAGGTCTGCTATATAAGACCGACTTTTTTTGTACTGCTCCTCTGACCAAATGGTTTTCCAAGTATCGAGTCCAATCGTTGATATAGGGCCCCAATTCGTCGGAACTTTGAGATATTCCGATCCAGGAATTTGAATGGAATCAAAACCGGGTTTTAGAGTTTCCACTTTGTTTACAGAGGCACCAATCAACATAGTATAGGCTCCTGTTTCATCCGATTCAAATTCTGTATAAGCCACCATCCACTCCGTAGGATGGATTCGATTGGGAATCTGGGATAAGATCCCTTCCCCTAAAAACTTGCCCCAGAGGGCTGCAATCTTACCGTTTCCAGACATTTCTTCTGCGTTGGATGTTCGCGTTTTGATTCCCACAAGGGTGATGGGTTGTAAAAGAATTTTGTTCTGCGTTGTGTTTTCCATACGGTTATCCTAGCAGAAATGAAAATCCCAATCTTGACTATTTGTGCTTTTTAACTGAGAACCGAAGAAAGGTTTAATTTTTTGTCTATTTTTCAGAAGTAAGTGTAATTCGTCTTACAAAAGAAAAACTATTTGATGGGGATATAAATTTCTGATTCTGGATTTGTGTTTTGGAAACGGCCATCAAATAAATCAAAATCATCACTGAACTCTCTTTCATATCCAGTGTTCGGCATCCAAGTTCCGTAGATATACTTCCACCCATTGAGTATATCCTGGTTTTGATTTCCAGGAACTGTAAATACCATATATTTAGCCGGTTTCATTCGGTGTGTGACAAACCCATTGGGAACCTTTGTATCAGAACTCACTTGAGCTCCGATGATGACATCAAAATTTTCCGCATAATCCCAGTTTGTATAAATTCCTATCAAAGAATCACTGGTTCGATCAGGAATGGAAGAGGGAAAACCACCGGTCATAAACTCTCCCCAGAATTTTGGTATGTCAATTTCGTTTTGGCACCTTTGCATGGTCGTGCGATTCGGTTTTCCCATAAGGATAAATTCATTTTTGGTAATGACTTGGGTTTTGATCTTTGAACCATCGATGCGGATTTCATCTCGCAAAGAATCAATCTCCAAGATCGGAAAGTTTCGATGTTCCATTCCCTTTCTATATTCTGACGGATTTTGGCCATATTCCGTACGAAATGCACGAAGAAATGACTCCGGCGTTGTATAATGGTATTTTAAAGCAATATCGATGATTTTATCTTTTCCGAGGATGAGATCATTCCCCGCTTCCGTAAGCCTTCGTTTTTTTAAATAAGTATAAACAGAATATCCGGTTACATAACGAAAGATCCTTTGAAAATGCCACCTAGATTGGAAGGCATTTTTAGAAACATCCTCTACGCTGATATCATCTCTTAAATGTTTTTCAATAAAGTTTACTGCAAGTTTGATATGATCGTAGTAGTCCATACATTCAACTGAAATTACCTAACGAATGTACCAAATCAAGGATTTGTTTTTTATGTTTCTTCCGGCCATTGGTTTTTGATTTCAAGAATTTTTGGTAAGACAGAAATGAATTTTTCTACAAGAGCCGGGTCAAAATGTGTTCCCGATTCCTTTTTCAAAAACTCAATGGCTGCATCCACTTCCCAGGCTTTTTTATAAGGACGAACCGTAGTTAAAGCATCAAACACATCGGCAATCGCAATGATACGGCCTTCCAACGGAATCTTTTCACCTTTTAATCCGTAAGGATAACCTGTCCCATCAAATTTTTCGTGGTGAGTGATGGCAATGGACTTCGCTAGTTTTAATAAACTTGAATTATGGTCTCCAATGATTTCGGCCCCAATTTCAGGATGGCGTTTCATGATTTCCCATTCTTCCGGAGTCAGTTTCCCCGGTTTTTGGATGATCTGGTCGGGAATTCCAATTTTTCCCACGTCATGCATGGGAGCCGCGTTTAAAATTTCTTCGGCTGCTTCATTCGAATAACCATACGCCAAGGCGAGGCTTTGCGAATAATGACTCATCCGAATGACATGCATTCCCGTTTCATTGTCTTTGTATTCAGAAGCCATACCGAGACGTTGCACAATTTGTAATCGCGTAGCTTTTACTTCATTCACATCCACAAGAGATAAATGGTTTTTAATTCGGACCTTTACAATCGGCGGACTTACTGGTTTTGTAATATAATCAACAGCCCCGAGACCAAATCCTTTTTCTTCATCACCAACATCGGTCAGTGCTGTTACAAAAATCACAGGAATGAATTTTGTTTTTTCATTCGACTTTAGAACTTTGCAAACCTCGTGGCCTGTCACTTCAGGCATCATCACATCCAAAAGGATTAAATCAGGTTCTTGCGATTCTGCTAGTTCTATTCCTTTCAAACCATCTTTTGCAAATAAAAGAGTATAATCATTTTGCAAAATCTCGTTTAATATCTGTAAATTGGTGGGTTCATCATCAACAATTAAAATTTTAGGTTTAGAGTTTATCTGCACTAGGATCTCCTGAAATTATATCTTTGAGATTTTTTAGCTTTTGAATCGTTTTTTCAAAATCAAATTGTTGGATCGATGATTCAATTTCTGAAACGTTAGTAAAATATTTAGTTCCATCCAATAAGTCATACAAATTCTTCCATTTTTGTTGGTCTACCGATCCACGAGAAAAGGACTCAGTTAAATCCTGAATGGACTTAAGAATTTGTCTTTTATCGTTTGAAGAAATTACTTTTCCTTCTAAAGACCGATTCCCATTTTTTGGAATTCTATTTTCATATTTATTTTGAAATAAACTGAATGCATCAAAGAAAGCCGATTTTAAACTTTCGAATTCGTTTTTATTTAGACTTAGTTTGTTTAGTAGTTTTTCTTCTAAACGAAGAGTCACTTGAGAAATAGGAACAATTCCTAAATTAGAGGAAACACCTTTGATTTTGTGTAGAAATGATTGTTGGTCTGATATATCTTTTGAATGATCCGAGTATTCCTCAATCTCGGCCTTAAAATCCTTAAAAAATCCATCTAACATAGTGATATACTTTTCTAAAGATCCAAATAAAGCCACACCCCTATCGAATTGAAACGTTTCACCTGAATTTAGGTCGGATTTTTTTTGGTTTGGAATTTCAACGGCCCCACCCAGAAGTTTTTTAATTTCAAAGAATAAATCATGTATGTCGATCGGCTTAGAAACAAACCCGTCCATTCCCGCATCTTTTGCCGACTGTTTGTCTTCTTCAAAAACACTAGCAGAAAGAGCAATAATCGGTGTACGGTGAGAGTTTTGTTTTTCGAAATTACGAATCTGCCTCGTGGCTTCCAATCCATCCATCTCTGGCATTTGGATGTCCATAAGAACCAAATCAAAATGTTTAGACTTAAAAATCTCCAAAGCCTCCAAACCATTTTTTGCAATATCTACCATATGCCCATTGGTTGTCATTAGGAGTTGGATGAGTTCCACATTCTGTTTGACGTCATCCACAATGAGAATATCCAAACTAGGTAAATCAAAATCAATTTTTTCATTGATTTCCAAAATGGGTTTACCCTTCTCCAAAGGAAGAGAAACATAAAACTGAGTTCCCACTCCAAGTTCACTTTCTACCCAGATTTTCCCTTTCATCAATTCCACCAATTGTTTAGAGATTGTGGTACCAAGACCAGTCCCTCCAAATTTTCGACTCATGGAAACATCGGCTTGTGTGAAAGGATCAAAAATTTTTTCCATTCGATCCTCAGCAATCCCGATCCCACTATCTTGGATGTGAAACAAAACTTCCCCATCTTTAGTTGTAATGTTTAGGTGGATGAACCCTTCTTTAGTAAACTTAATGGCGTTCCCAAGTAAGTTCGTTAAAATTTGTCGAATGCGAAGACTATCACCTTTATAATATTCTTCCAAATTTTCACCGAGCATATAACGAAAATCTAATCCTTTTCGTTTGGATTCAATTCCCATTGTGGAACAAACCTGATCAACTAGAGAAATCAATGAAAAATCTATAATTTCTAATTCTACAGCACCGCGATCGAGTTTAGCAGAATTTAATACATCATTAAGCAATCTTAACAATGATTTGGCGGAATTTTTAACAGTTTCTAAATGATTTTTTTGATTACCAATTAAGTCACCCGATAACAATACTTCAGTAAATCCAATAATGGCATTCATCGGAGTTCTGATTTCGTGACTCATATTTGCCAAAAATGTCGTTTTAGTAATTGCAGCCATCTCCGCTTTTTCTTTAGAATCAATCAGTGCTTCTTCAATCATCCTTCGATCAGTATTATCTAAAATCACCCCATCCAAAAATTTAACCTTATTGTTTTCATCTAAAACGAGACCACCATATTCTAAAACCCAACGGATCTCCCCCGATTTTTGAATGATCCGGTAGTTTAATACAAATGTATCAGACAAATCGATGGCATTTTGGATGATATTGGCGACATGGGCACGATCTTCCGGGTGAATGATTTCGGTAAAAGTACGTTTGCGATTTGGTTGCAAAAAGTCTTTCGCAGGATATCCAGATAAAGTTGAAATTGCATCACTCATAAAAACAGAGGTCCAGTCTTCATCAACGAGACATCTGTAAACAACACCGGGGATGTTTTGGATGAAGGACTTTAATTGTTCCTCATTTTCCTTGAGAGCATTTTCAATCAAAATCCTTTCCGAAATGTCACTAATGAGTCCAACAAAGATATCATCTTGCGGAAGTTTTGTGTGACCAATTGCCAATCGAATTGGGAAGGTAGTTCCATCTTTTCGAATGGCAAGCGTTTCCCGACCCACCCCAATGATTTTAGCATCCCCAGTTTTTAAATAATTAGAAAGGTAATGGTCATGTTCACCTTGAAAGGGGCTCGGCATCAGAATACTTACATTTTTCCCAATGATTTCTTTTGTTTTCCAACCAAACATCTTTTCGGCGGTAATATTAAACTCTTGGATGATCCCTTTTGTATTAATCATCACAATTGCATCAGCCGCAGTTTCAATGATTGCCCGTAACCTAGATTCACTTTTCAATAGATTTTGAAAAAGATCTTTATAACTAATAAAAGCAATGGTAACTACAGCAGAACCAATCACAAAAATACTTCCAAAACCAACTAGAGCGACCATAAACAATTGATCAGAAGATGAGTTATCTAACACCTGGTTTGGTTCGATGACAAAACGAGCCGCAGCCATACCCGTATAATGCATTCCAGATATAGCACTACCCATAACGATACCGCTAAACAAAGTGAGATAAAAACTTCGAATTTTTAAATTAGAATTTTTTAATCGGAACTGAATGAAAATAGAAAGAATCGCAAAAGAAATTGCAACAACGAGGGAAACCAAAAATAAATACGGATCATACATTAACCTTGGCCGCATTTCCATTGCAGCCATTCCCATATAATGCATAAATCCAATGCCGGCACCAACAAGGATTCCGACAGAAATTAATTCCTTACGTGTGATCCTTTTTTTGCTTAATGTTTGTAATGCGAAAAAAGAAGCAAAAAAACTGGGAAGGATAGATAAAATGGTAGTTAGTTTATGGTAAGTGACTTTTGTGCACAATTCAAAAGACAGCATACCAATAAAGTGCATCGACCAAACGGCTCCACCCATCGATAGACTCGAAGTAAATAGAATTGCTAAACGAGAGTATTTGTTCTCAACGTTGGAAAAACGACTGAGCATGTATAAGGAAATCCAAGATGCAAAAATAGAAATCAAAATCGAAAGGGAAACCAACCAATAATTATAAGTTCCTTCCACAAAGTTTAATTGGTTTGCATCTAAGATAAAAAAATGTTTTAGCAATTCGATTCCCATTGACTCTGTTCCTACACCAACTAAATCCTATCATTCATCTACGGATTCTTTGGATACTCGCAAATTAGATGGATTCTAATTTCTTTCTTTTATTTTAAGTACTATTACTAAAAACAAAGAGGATGTTCCTTTACATGCAATCAATTGTAAGAATATTCACTATAAAGAAAATAACTAAGTTTTTTACGGAATCAAAACATAACGTACATTCATATATTCGAATTTACTAAATTAATTTTTGCTCGAATCAAACAAAAATAGTCCAATTGGTTCACCAATATTCACAGCCAAGTAAGTAGACCATTCGGATCACATTAAAACCATTTAAGGAAAAAGGATCGGTAATTGGCTTGCGCTCTTTCCAATCCTAAGGTTACCCTTGGCCATGGATCAAATTCTAAAAAATAAAAACGCCATTGTTACTGGTGGTGCCCTAGGAATTGGAAGAGAAACTTCCCTGTTACTTGCAAAAAAAGGGGCTCATGTCATTGTATCAGACATCAATCTAACAGAGGGTGCCCACGTTGTCACAGAAATTGAATCCTTCGGTGGTTCAGCGGAATTGATCAAATGTGATGTCACAGCCGAAGAAGAAATCATCTCCCTTGTTGAAACATTCAAATCTCGCAACCAAAGATTGGATATTATGGTAAACAATGCGGGAATTGCCAACAAACCAACATTTATGCATAAAGTGACAACAGAGGTTTGGAACCGTTTGATCTTAATGGATCTAACCAGTGTATTCTGGTGCCAAAAATATGCCACAAAATTGATGCTTGGTGACCGTATCGGTGGGTCTATTATCAATGTTGCCTCCATCGCAGGACTTGGTGCTTCTCCTTCGCTTGGACCTTATTGCGTAGCCAAAGCGGGAGTGATTGAACTGACAACCACAGGCGCCTTAGAAGTCGCACGATTTGGTGTTCGGATCAATGCAGTTTGCCCCGGTTGGACAGAAACTGCCATCCTAGATGTAGCTGGTGAAAGAGGAAAGGATGCGATGGAAAAAAATATTCCCATGGGAAGGCTTGGCAAACCATCGGAAGTGGCAAACCTCATAACCTTCTTAGCATCCGAAGAATCCAGTTTCATTACGGGATCTGTGTATCGTGTGGATGGGGGAACAAGGAGTTAAAACAAATTTAATGTTATATTCTAATTGTTTTGACTGAACTCCTCGATTATTCTAAGGAAAATAGAAACAAAAAATCAAATCCTACCTTGGGAACATTTTGAGCGTTTTTGATCTACTTCCAAAAGTTGTATTATTGTTAGATCTATTTGTAATTGGTCTTTAGAGCTAAAATAAGTTGTTATCAGACGATCTGTTAATTGTTTTTTACTATGATTGTATTCGTCTTTACAATCGTCTTCTGAATATTCGGAAAGTTGACTACAGTTCAAAAAGAAAGATAGGAATAGACCACAAAAAATCAATGAAACGTATCGCATTGTTGGATCCAAAATTATAAAAGCAAAAAATTATGCATACTAAAAATGTTTTCCTCTCCTCCCGTGAAAGGGATACGAAGGGCTTGGTCTGACGGATGTCAGACGGGAGCGTTAGCGCACCCCGGAGTAGCCCGCTCCCCGAAAGTGGATCGAATCGAAGTTCTAGTAAAAAGAATTTAATATAAATTTAATACAATGTCTTTCGGGGATTCACACGAGAAAATAAATCCTATGGCAGAAAGGATATCAGATGATTCATTAAGAAAGATTTTATTTATCTATTCCTTCTCGGTAGGAGAAGCCAGTTCCTTTTTTAGGTCTTTCATCAGAGTGCGCACAACTGTTTCTTTATCTTTTTTTACTGCTTTCATTCTATCTTTTAGATCTTTAGGAATATCAAAATACTTTTCAGCCCATAGATGAATTTCCACTAAGATAGGAAGTAAATCGATTCCTTTATTCGTTAACTGATACAGAACTTTTGCTTTGCTATCAGGATGGTCTAATTTTTCAATCAGATCATTTTCCTCGAGCAACTGAAGCCTGGATGCCAGAATATTTGTAGCAATGCCTTCTCCTGATTTCAAAAAATCACCATAAGTGCATTTTTTATGGTTCATGAGGTCTCTGATAATGAGAAGGGACCACTTATCCCCCCAGATATCAAGAGAACAACTAATGGGGCAATCTGATCTTTTTTGATTTGTTGGCATAATTTTCCAAAATTTCACTTGCAAATTGAAAGTAGTTTTCGTCCATTTTACTTGTGAATTGCAAGTGATTAGTATATGGATCTCAATTTACATGATACAAGACAAGGATAAAATATGAAACAGACAATTCTCGTTACAGGCGCTTCTTCCGGAATCGGGCTTCTGATTGCAAATAAACTCCACAAGGACGGTCATACTGTGGTCGGTACAAGCCGAAATCCAAAAAACCATTCTTCCCAAGTCCCTTTTAAAATGATTGAATTAGACATTACCTCGGATAGCTCCATCGAATCCTTTGGGAAACGATTGTTTAATGAAATTGCAAAGTTAGATGTTTTAATCAATAACGCAGGGTATTTAGTTGCAGGTCTTGCAGAAGAGACTTCGGTTGATTTAGGGAAACAACAATTTGAAACTAATTTTTGGGGGACTGTTAAAATCACCAATCAGTTGTTACCCTACTTTAGAAAACAAAGATCTGGAAAAATCATAACCGTTGGATCATTTTTAGGACTGATTGGACTACCAACCGTTTCCTACTACTCAGCCTCAAAACATGCACTTGAAGGTTACTTTAAGGTTCTACGTTTTGAACTTAGAGACTTTAACATTAAAGTAAGTATGGTGGAACCAATGAGTTTCCAAACCAATATTGGTAATAATGCGGTTCGTTCTGATTTGCAAATTGAAGATTATGATGTATTACGGAAACAAACTGCGGCTTTTTCTAAAAATGAATTCAGTAATTCGCCAACGCCTGAACCAGTGATAAGCACCATCGTTCAAGTGATTCATGAAAAAGATCCAAAATTTAATTTCCCAGTAGGCGCGGGTGCTTCCTTTATCCTTACGATGCAACACTATGCATATAAACTATTCGAAGGTGCTATCTTAAAAAAATTGCGTAACGCTAAATAATATTCGTTAACAAAGGTTTATGTAGCAAGTGGACATTCGAAAGGGGGTTGTTGTAAAGGTAATTTAAATTTTTACAACAACCCTTGATGGAAGGATTTCTCAGCTCGAATCAAATAGATTATGCGGTAATTTATCCTATCGCATGATCTCAAATAGTCGACCCAGTAAACTGTCTTGGGTTTGCATGGTTTTGGAATTGGCTTCGTAAGCGCGGTTTACTTCAATCATGTCTACCATCTCAGTCACAACAGATACATTCGAAGCTTCTAAATAACCTTGTAAGACTTGTGGGGCAAGAAGTTCTGGAAAGGCCGTAGGTTCGCCGGATTCAGGAGTGTCGGAATAAAACGAGTCCCCTTCTTTGTCTAAGTGGCGTGGGTTTTCAACCGTGCGGATTTTTAATTTATCGAGTAGGACTGGGTCTTCGAATCTGTTTTCGCTAAAATTGGTTCCGTCTTTGGGAGCGGTTCCGAGTTTGGCATTGATATAGATTTCCCCATTTTCTTTCACAAGGAAATTTCCTTGGTTCACTTGGATGGGACCTTTTTCGCCGAGAAGAGGAAACCCTTGGGGAGTCACCACAAACCCGTTTTTATCCAAAACAAAACTCCCACTCCGAGTGAGGCGTTCCCCACGATTGGTAAGAACGGAAAAGAAGGCAGGTTTTTCCATTCCAGGTTGGTCTTGCACCATCAAATCAAAAATATTATCAGTTTTTTTCACAGCCCCTTGTTCGAAGCGAGTGTACACTTCGTTTACCTCGGCACCAAACCCCAGTTTACCGACAACTGGGGATGTATCAAAGGAACCCATCGGAGTTTTTCCAATCCCATCTTCTGAGTATCGATGGAGTAACATTTCGGGAAAGGTTTTGAAGACTGTGGTATCTTTTTTAAAAGCAGTTTTATCCACATTGGCCAAATTGTTGGCAACCACATCCATTCTCACTTGTTGGGAAATCATCCCATTGGCACCAGTATAGAGTCCTCGTAACATAACGTTCCTACCTATATTTTCTTTCGACAAGATCCGCCGATTCCCCAAGAGAAAATGCGACATAGTCAAAAAAGAGTTGAAGTTTTCACGAAAATTCATAGAAAAGAAGGACATGAAGTTATCCATTGGAAACCTCCCCCAGTCGCTCACCGAAGAAGCCTTAGAAAAACTTCTTTCTGCTCATGGAAAAGTGGAACACCTCCAAATCAAACGGGACAAAATCACCAAGGTATCCTTGGGATATGGAACGGCAGATATGGCGGATGCTGATGCAACCAAAGCAATTTCGGCTCTCAACGGAAAAGAAATCGAAGGTAAGGCCATTGTCCTCGTCAACCAGGAAGAACTGACCAAATCCCAAAATGAAGCCGCGAAAAAGAAAGGAAGCCCTGCCGTTTCCAAACCTACTTTTGGCAGAAACCAAACTTCAGGTGGTGGCAATACAGGAGTCCAAAGAAGAGGCGGGTCTCGCGGTTCATAGATGAAACAGCTGACCGGCAGTTATCTTTCCATTGGAGCCGGAGAGAACCAAATCCCACTCATTCGTGCAGCAAAGGCAAGAGGGCTGAAGGTGATCTCGGTAGACACAAATCCAGAGGCTCCTGGTCTTGTGGAATCAGACATTCGCATATTAGAATCTACTCATGAGTATAGAAAAATCCTTCATGCCATGAGTCGTGTCCCTCTTCCTTTCAAACTGATGGGAGTGGGTTCCAGGTCATTTGGAAAAGCAGTTTATACAGTTTCTTATTTAGCAGAAAAATTAAAACTCCGGGGAAATCCTCGTGATACGGTAAATTTGTTTTTGGACAAAGAAAGGTTCAAAACGGCAGTGTCGAAATTTGGGATCCCCCTTCCCGCTTCTCTCCAATCCAGTTTACAAACGAAAGCCAAAGAAAAAAAAATAAAACTCAAGTTTCCCCTCATCGCCAAACCCAAAGAAGGTTCTGGGAAAAAAGGAATTACTGTATTCGAATCGGAAGCAGAGTTTAAAAAAATCACTCGTTTGAAAGCAAGTGAAGGTTATCTTTTGGAACCTTTGATTTCTGGAGATGAAGTGACTGTCCTTGGTTTTGTCATTGCTAGAAGATTTTATTTGATTTCCCTCACAGACAAAATTACCACAGGAAAACCTAACTTTATCGAGGTGGCCCATGTGGCACCGTCCCAACATATCGATTTGGCAGGGGAAATCAAAATGATCTGCCAAGCAGTTGTCACGGCAACCAAACTAAAAACGGGACCTTTCGTTGCTGAATTCAAAATCACCAAAAATAAAGAATGCCTTCTCATCGAATCAGCTCCTGAAGTGGGCGGAGAATTTTTGGCAGATGTTCTTATCCCCGAACACTACGGATATAAATACTTTAATGATTTACTTTCTGTGACCATTGGCGAAAAAACAAGGCCAGGTTTTTTAAAAAAAGCAAAAGATGGGGTCACCAAATCGGCATTAGTTTTTACCCTTCCCCCAGAACGCCAAAAAAAGATGGGCGAACCCTTTGTCTTAGAACCAAACACTGGCGAAACGGTCTTTTTCCAAAAACAATTAATTCCGACAGGTGCCGCTCTCGATAAATTAGAAGGGAATCACAAAAGAACCCAGGTGTTTGGCATCTCAACCAAACTATCTATTTCCGCCGAAGATTGGTTAGATTCCATTTTCCAAAGAATCAATTCATGAAAAATGTCTGGGATGAACACTATGAAAGGCCAAAATCAAAATTGTCCTTTCCGGATGAAAATTTAGTCCGTCTTTTGTCTAGAATCCAACCTAAAAACAGGAAGGCTCTCGACTTTGGATGTGGTTCTGGAAGGCATTCTTATCTTTTGCAAAATGAAGGTTATCTTGTCACTGGTTGTGACAACTCAAAAACCACCATTGATCTCTTAAATGAAGGTAAACCACCGATTCGTTTCCTCCACACTCCAAATTCTAACCTCCCATTTTCTACAAAAGAATTTGGGCTCATCTTAAGTTGGGGAGTTTTCCATTACAACCAAAGAGAAGAGGCAAAAAAACTCCTCTCTTCTTTATATGAAACCTTGGATACCGGCGGGTATCTTTTGGGTTCGATCCGCGCGGATGGGGATACCCATCTGGGTCTAACACAAGGAAAAATAAACTTATCCGACTTAAGCGGTGGTTATGCGGAAACCTATTCCCTTGAAGATTTAAAATCATTTTTATCCATTTTTTCCAAAGTTTCGATTGGTTATTCGGAAAGAACTCCCCTCAACAAATTAGAAGAACGAATTTGTCACTGGTTTTTCCTTGCTGAAAAATAATGAATCCGAACCCTTCTTTGACCGAAATATGCCCTCTTGACCAAACAAATGATTGGCGACCCTTATACAAAACTACAGGAAAATATTCAGGATTGTCCATTGTAGAATGCAAACACTGTAAACTCCAAGCACTCTATCCTCGTCCCAACCAAAAGGAACTTTATACCAAAGACTACTACCAAGGCAAAGCAGAGTATACATACATAGATGAAAGGGATCATAAAAAATTTTTTCGATATGTTTGGAAAGCAAGGATTCGAAATATCCAAAGATTTATAAAGTCCGGAAACTTTTTAGACATTGGATCCTCGTTCGGGGGATTTTTAGAAACAGCGAAAGAAGCCGGTTTTTCCGTCCAAGGTGTGGAAATTTCTGAGTATGCTTCCCGTTATGCGAATGAAAATGGAATCCCTACCTTTCAAGGGGACTTACTGGGTGCAGAATTTCCAAACGAACATTTCCAGGTGATCACGATGGTAGAAGTGATCGAACATATCGAAAATCCGAATTTGTTTTTTAAAGAACTTAGCAGGATTTTAAAACCGGGAGGACTTCTCCTATTACAAACCGCCAATTTTGATGGATGGCAAGCCAAAACAGAAGGCCCGAACTACCACTACTACATGCCTGGCCATGTTTTTTATTACTCCGATACCATCCTAAAAAAAATATTGACGAACCTTGGATTTAGTCGTTTTTTATCATACTTCGGAGTGGATTTTCCTTTGTATGCGAAACTTCAAAAATCAAGAGGTTCTTTTCAAAAATGGAAAGACTACTTCCAATGGTTTCGCATTTCGTATTATCATTTTAAGTCAAAATGGAAACGAAATGGATTTCCCATCACTTCAAGTTACGTTTTGTACGCTTTTAAAAAATAGGTAACCCCAATGAATGATCTCACCCAACCTACTTTACTTGTCCGACTCACAACGATTCCAGAAGAAAAAGGTTGGAAAAGAAAACTCATTTTAGGGATTCGAGTTTTACTCGTTTCCATCCATAGGTTTATGAAAGATGATTGCCTCATCATTGGATCAAGTCTTGCCTATACAACCATAGTCACTCTGATCCCAACACTCACGGTGGCCCTTGCCCTCATCACGGTGGCTTCGGGAATCCAAACCAGGCAGGGGGAAATGGTAGATGAAATCAATGCCTACCTTCTTCGCAACAACATCCAATTTGATATCACACCATATCTCGAAACTTTGACAGACATCATCGCAACCGCTTCTCAAATTGGAGCCGTTGGTTTTGTTGTTTTTATTTTTTCCGCTACGGCAGTGTTGCGGTCTTTAGAAAAGGCATTCCATATCATTTGGAAAATTGACCTTCACAGAAATTTTATTAATAAATTTGTATTTTACTTCTTTTTAATTTCCTTTGGGCCCCTCCTCTTTGTGGTTGGAAAAAATATCACAGATAAAATTTCTGATTCCGTTCGCCCTCCCCACCTCAAATCAATTGTTTCCACCAAACATGGTGATCTATGGGTGGCAGGAGAAAAAGGAAATATTGGAAGTATCAAAGAACTAAATAAATCCGTATCCTTCATTCCAAATTCTAGCATTGATTTCGAAAATATGCTTTGTATTGATTTTGATACAGTAGAAACAGGAACATGTAAAAAACCAGATATCTCTAAGGAAAATTTTTTCCGAATTCGAAGCGTTGGGAATGCACTATTTTCCATCTCGGAAGAAGGAACCTTTCTTTATTCGAATGATTTAGGTAAAACTTGGAATCTTCATTCTCTCAAAGGAATTTCTGTCTCTGATTTTGGAGCAATCGATTATGATACTCTATTCATTCTTACCAAAGACACTCGCACCCTTCGGTATGAAATCGGTAAAACCTTAAAGGAAATCAAACGGTTTACAGATCCTGCCATCACCCCGATTCGGATTCGTTTTTTCTCCGATAAGGATGGTTTTATTTTAGATCGCGAAGGAAGACTTTGGAAAACCAGTGATGGAGGAGTTACCTTTTTTCCTCAAGAGATATCACCGAAACCACTCAATGACATTGCTTTTTTAAACCGAAACGTAGGATTTTTAGTTGGTGATAGTGGTGTTATTTTTAAAACAACTGACGGTGGTTATACTTGGAGTGAATTAAGCCATAGAAAGTATTCCTACGAACGTGTTTGGGTTTTTGCTTCTCCGAAAAAACAAGATTACGATGTTTATATCCTTACTTCCCTTGGAGATATTCTTTTGTCAGAAGATGAAGGAGAAAATTGGTCCACAGCTTATAAAGGAAAAGCTGGTATGATTTTGGATATGATCCTCCTTTCCAAAAAAAATACGGAAGTGGAGGTCGCAGCGGACGGAACTGTTTTACCTACGGAAGAAACTGTGGAAATTGAAACCCAAGGGGAAACAAATTCCACAAACGAAACTATGTTAGGTTTGGTTGGCGTAGGAGAATTTAATAAAATCATTCGAGTGGAAGAAGATGCAAAAGGCCAAACCATTTGGAAAAAATACCAAGGAGGAAAAAGATTTTTTTCTCTCTATTCTATTTTTCAAATCCTGCTTCCACTCCTTGCACTTTGGCTTTTCTTTTTGTTAATTTTTAACATCATCCCCAATACAAAAGTCCCTTTAAAAGCATCTTCCATTGGAGCGGCAGTGACCGGGGTCATTCTCATCATTTTCTTTTGGGGGTTTATCAATATCTACCTAACCTCATTTACAGAAAAAACGATGTTAGTGTATAAGGCACTCGCAGCCATTCCGATTGCCTTACTTGCCATTTATTCCATCTCTCTCATCATTTTGTATGGTGCAGAGGTCACTGCTACTTTACAATTCCCAGACAGATACATTCTTCCCAAACATCCCTTTGAAGATATTGATAGTAATTTATCCTATGAGTTTTACAAAACCATTCAAGTTTTGACCCTCACGTATGACCACCAATCAAAAGAAGGAGAACTCATCAAACTTTCTGGTTTAAGGAAAAAGTTACTGATGCCAGAAAAAGATTTAAATACCATTTTAGAAAAGTTAACCCAAGCAAAACTAGTAGAAACAACGGAAGACAAAAGGATCGCACCAGTCAAACTAACAGAACAGATAGACTTGGTAGCGTTATACGAACAAACTTCTAGTTTTAAATTAGGAGCACCAAAGGAACTTTCCAATCTTTCTACAAAACTGAATGAAAGTTTGAGTCAGTTAGAAGGAAAACTTAAAGAGGAACTAAAAAAGATATCTTTTAAAGATTTAGTTTAGGTTTAAAAACTAAGTTAGGAACCAATTTAATTTTTAACTTTAGTAGACATTAGCCTTTCCAACAAAAGGCTAATGTCTAGAGATAAGGATTTTTTTTCACCGGCGGAAGAGAAGCTGACATTTGTTTGTAGATCTCTTCTGCAAGTCCCATCGATTCATTTTGAGAAATGTTTTTTGCATACTCATCGTATAACATATCTTCAAAAATTTCTTCCGCATAACCACCATCAATGAGTTTCTCTTTGTGGACGCTGTTTTTCATTTCTTTTAACATCATCTTCACAAATACAGATTCAAATTCAACAGACGCATCATAGAGTTTTTTTCTGTAAGGATCTTCTTTAATTTCCTCACGAATGTTTTGTGGAACTCGGAGGGCAGAAGAACTCACCTTACCCATAATTTCTTCATGGTTTTCTAGTAGGTTCTGGAAATCGGACACACCTTCTTTTTTGGGTGATTTCATTTCATCCGAATAGGATTTCATCCGGTTCAGAATGGATTCGTCCTGGGAACGGCTCAGACGATTCGAATAGTCTTGGATTTTATGAATGTCCATATTATGTCTACTAAACCTATCGGCAGATTTCCAAATTACTGAATCACAAGTTCTGCTTTTAAGGCCCCTTGTTTTTTTAAGGCCTCCAAAATGGAGATAATGTCCCGAGTCGATGCTCCGACTTTGTTCAAAGCTCCCACTACGTCAGAAACTTGGGTGGTTTCTTTTAAAACAAAAACAGATTCACCCTTTCCCTCTTCTTGGATGGGGAAAAAATACCGAGACTTGTCTCTACTTGCAATTTGGATGGTGAGGCCTTGTTGGGAAATGGCAACCTCATCAATGGCGATATTTGCTCCCATCACAATGGTCCCTGTCCTTTCGTTGATCACCACCCGAGCGACAGGCGAAGAGTTGACTATTAAGTTTTCTAATTTAGCAAGAAAGGCCAAATCCAGTTTGGGTTCGCCGGCTGCCATTTCGCTCGCTGGAGTCTGGCCTGGATTTTTTAGTGGAAGGGGAACAAGGACTTCTGTGGGAGATACCACCTCTGGAAACACAGCAAGTTCGGCGGTGATGGCATCCACAATCGCACCCATCGTTGTATAATCTTTTTCAAGAAGTGTGAGTTTGACTGATTTGGTTACTGGGGCATTGGGAACTGATTTTTCCAAAATCGCACCCATAGGAACAAGAGCGGTATTCGATCCTGATTTTTTATCAGCTCCACCACGTTTTTTCTCTTTTCCACCAAACGCGAGTACGCCGGAAGCAACAGCAATGGTTTCCCCATTCCCTGCTTTGAGAGGAGATTGCAAAAGTACTCCTCCCTCGAGGGAACGTGCATCCCCTAGTGAAGAAACCAAAACATCGATTTTATCTCCTTCTTTCAAGTTGACCGGAACATTAGCAGTGATAAGCACCGAAGCGGTATTTTTGGCATCTCTCAGATTCTTTTTGGTATTCACACCAAGACCTGCGAGGTAATTTTGTAAGGCCTCTTCCGTGAGCGGATTTTTTGTATCTCCTGTTCCATTGAGACCAACCACAAGTCCAAAGCCTGTGAGTTGGTTTTCCCTGACCGCATCAATTCGCACTAAATCTTTTAGTCTCGTTTCTACGGCAAAACTAGGGAGAGTCGCAAAGAAAAAAATGGCAAGTGCGACAAAGGGATTAGAGAAAAAACGGAAAATTTCTTTTTTCAACTTTAGGTTTAACAAATTTTGATTCAAAATAGTCATACTTACTTACTCACTTTCACCTAAGAGTCGTTTGATATTCTTTAAAATGATTTCTTGTTTTTCCGGCTCCGATAGTTCTGCTTTTTCAGTTACAGTTCCATCGGGATTTGTGATCCGTTTCATTTGGATGTTCGGATTTGTGAGTTCTTTAGGGTTTAAGGTTCCTTGGTATTCCACTCTTAGGTTGGCAATCAGATCACTGGAAATAAAACGATTTTTGTCTAGGTCTTCTGGAGAGATAGTTCCCGACAAACGAAGGTTAATTCTTTCTTCTGATAAATTAAATACCTTACTTCCCTCAAGTTCCAAATTTCCCGTTCCCGGATCAATTCCAGTGACAAGAACTGCCATCACACCCACCACTTTGCCTTGGGATTTGGATTTTCCTACTTTTGACCTCATGTATGTAGAATTTGAGTTATAAGCTGGAAGATCAGGAACCAATTTTTTATCTGGAACGGTTTTGATATCGTTATCAAAAGTAGCTTTATATTCGGACTCATATTCCACACGGAGTCCGTTTTTCAAAACTACCTTTACCACTGTTCCTGGTTGGATGGTTTTGGGATAAGAATAAGGATCTTTATCTTTCCATAAAGAATCCGCAGCAAAAACGGCAAGTCCTGTAAAAGTTAAAATGCCTACGATCAGAAATTCAAAAAATGATATCAGAAGATTTCTGCCAATGGGAGAGCGAACCTGAGAATGTTTTTCTGGGTTAGTTTTTTGCTTTAAATTCGAATGCGGATATAGTTTTGAATCTAAACGGCTATATGGTTTCATAAATATTTCAAATCTCTTCCAGAAGGCAGATCCCTTCATTTTGAACTCTGGCTTTGATGATTTTTTGAGAAGCTAAGTTGAGAACAGAAATTTCATCACCTTTGTTTCCTGATGCAAGTGCTCTTGTTTTAATTTTTAATAAAAGATTACCAGTAGTATAAACAAGTTGTACTTCTTGTCCCCTTTCAATGGTGTGAAGGGTGCGGACTTGTTTTTTTTCAATGGTTGTATCAGAAGTGAGAGCATTCAGAGCTGTTTTCCCAACGGGACTTTCTTCCACATATTCGCGGTTATGGTCTGCTGTAAAAAATGATCGGATTTCTACATCTTCCTCAGTTAAGACCGTTTTTGCGGGAATTTCTCTCTTGGAAAAATAGGCTTTTTTCTTTTCTTCAATCAGAAAGGGAACAGATTCAGAATGAACCATCTTTCCTTCAAAATAATAATCCAAAGGAAAAAGTCTTTTTCCTCCATGAAGGGTGCGGCCAGTATTTCTCCAAACGAGTTTGGTTCCGGAGATTACAAACAACGAATCTTTTTCAGAACTGAGTCGAAACAATTCTCCATCTTCACCAATCGTCTGTTCAACGGATTCTCTTAGTTCTTTCCAAAGGGAACGTTCTAAATCTTTTTTAGGAACGAGAGTGGTTTTAGGGAGTAAAATTCCCTCTTTTCCCATCACTTCAAAAGAAACAGATTCACCTGTTTCTTTTGTTTCTAAACTATAACGAGAATTTAAAACATTTACCAATTGTTCGGGAGTCAGAATTTTTGGTGATTGTAAATTTTGAAAAATGACTGGGTTCCAGTTTCCTTTCCAGTTGGTAAAATCAGACAGACGGATCTCCCCTGCACCCACAATGGTTTTGGGTTTTAAGTAGAGTCGAAAATCTTTCCCACTTGCCAAGGTGGGCAAAGTGAAACCTAAACTAAAAAAGAATAGAACCCAAAGTTTCATTAACGTTTGAGTCCAATCGCCGTAGAAAGCATGTTATCTGAGGTTTGGATGGTTTTGGAATTGGATTCATAGGCCCTTTGTGCCACAATCATATTCACCATCTCTTCTACGATCTTTACGTTACTCATCTCTAAAAACCCTTGTAAAACACTTCCATACCCTTCCTGCGAAGGCATTCCTGGAATTTCTGGGCCGGAAGCCACAGTTTCCCGAAATAAGTTTTTTCCCACAGCTTGGAGACCTGCCGGGTTCACAAACCGGTAAAGTTCCAATTGGCCAATGGTAGTTGGACGAATATCGTTACCGATTTTAACAGTGACTTCTCCTTCTTCGGAAACCATCAAAGTATTGAGGATCGCATTTTCAGGAAGGATGATCGGTGGCTCGAGTAAGTAACCGTTCGATGTAACCACTTGTTGGTTGGAATCAATTTTATAAGATCCGTCCCTTGAGTAGGAAAAAGTTCCATCTGGCATTTGGATTTTAAAAAATGCCATCTCGCCGGTTAGGGCAAGGTCAAGTTTGTTTCCTGTGGCTTGGAAAGAACCAATTTCGAATAACTTTTGTGTGGCGGCGACTTTCACACCATGACCCACATTCACACCAGTAGGAATTTCGGAAACAGAGGTGGCTGGAGTTCCCGCAAGCACTTGGTGTTGATAAACTAAATCTTCAAAGTCCACGCGGTTCTTTTTAAAACCAGTGGTGTTTACGTTGGCAAGGTTATTGGCAACCGTATCAATATGGAATTGTTGGGCAATCATCCCGGTAGCACCGGTCCAAAGGGATCGCATCATAAAAAAGCACCTCTACAGCTTCCTATCGGTAGAGTTCAAAAAAAGCTAAGTGTCTTTTTTTCTAATTATGTCTTATTTTCCTGTGCTCCCAAATCCGCCGGTTCCCCTTTCTGTGGCGGAAAGTTCTGTTACCACTTGAACGGGCAGCTGTGCTACCGAATGGAGAACCATTTGCGCCACCCGAGTACCCGGCTCCAGAACAAAGTCTTCTCCACTCAAGTTTAGAAGTGGAATGAGAATTTCTCCCCGGTAATCCGAATCGATGGTTCCAGGACTATTGGGCATCATGATGCGGTTCTTGGTGGAAAATCCACTTCTTGGACGAACTTGGCCTTCGTATCCTTCGGGAATGGCCATGGCAAGACCAGTCGGGACAAAAACCACTTTGCCATTCGGTAGGATGAGATTTTCAGAAAGACATGCCGACAAATCCATTCCGGCGGAACCGGAAGTTTTGTATTCAGGGATCACTGCCCCCTCTTTTAAAATCTGGATGTGAATTTCAGGTAATTTCATTTTGTCCTTTGTATGCGTCGTTTTCTTTCTATTGGTGCCAGGCCAGAAGGTTCTACGCAAGAATCCTACCTGCTTCCCATCTTCTTTGTGGAGTTTGTTTTTTTATATCTTCACTCTGGGTTCTTTCCGGACGTTTCACCTATCCACCAAACTGTATGGGGATTTTGGCAAACTGAGATTCAGACATATCTCCCACACAAGACAAATGCACTTTTTTTAGATCAAACAATTGTTTTGCGGTTTCATTGATTTCCTCCAAGGTCACCGACTTGATGGATTTCATTCGGTCTTCCAAAGAAAAATACTTACCATAGTAAATTTCTTGGAGGCCAATATTATTCATTCGGTTTTCTGGAAGTTCATAACCAATAGCAATGGAACCCATTTGATTGGATTTTGCATCGGCAAGTTCCGATTTGGAAAATCCGTTTTTTGCAATACTTTCCAATTCCTTTAGAATCAGTTCCACGCAGCGTGCTGCTTTTTCTTTCGAAGTCGCAGAAGAGATCGAAAAAAGCCCCGTTGTTTTGTAATAGGAAGGAAAACTATAAATGCTATAACAGAGCCCTTCTTTTTCCCTGATGTTTTGGAAGAGCCTTGATGCCATTCCCCCACCAAGGATGGTAGAGATGAGTTGGGTGACAGTTACCGTTCGGTAATCTCTCTGGTTTCCATTCACACCAAGCATAATATGAAACTGTTCGATTTTACGACGTTCCAAATGCTTCGAATAACTTTTTTTAGGTGCTGGAATGATGAGCTCCGTCGGGTTTTTACCCTTAGGATTTTCAAAGGAAAAATATTTATTCGTTAAGTCTAAAATTTTTTCCCAAGTGAAATTTCCAGAAACAGAAATCACCATGTTCTTTGGGAAGTAGTGTTTTTCAAAAAAAGTCCGGATGGATTTTTCACTCACACCGGTGACTGATTTTTTCGTTCCAATGATATCACGGCCGTAAGGTGACTTTCCAAAAATATTACGAAAGTAATAATCATAAACAAAATCATCAGGGGCATCTTCATAAGAACGCATCTCTTCCATAATGACACCTTTTTCGATGTGGATGTCTTCTTTACGAAAAAGAGGACGAAAGAGCATATCGGAAAGGATATCAAAAGCAAGTTCCGCTTGGTCTTTGATGGCAACTACATAGTATTGGGTATATTCACGGCCAGTGGAACCATTTAAAATTCCACCCACACGTTCAATGGATTCAGCGATTTCTTTGCTGGTTCGGTTTACCGTGTCTTTGAAGAGCATATGCTCTAAAAAGTGAAAGTATCCATGTTCGGAATTGGTTTCGGCAAGACTGCCTTGTTTCAAAAAAACACCCACCCCCATTGAGGATGCGTGTTTCATAGGTTGGAAAAGAACCGTTAACCCATTAGGTAAAACAGTCCTTTTGCATTCGATAACGGATGCCATTTGGTTACTCCCCCCAAACAGTCGTTTGGGGACTGTTTAGTTGTCTAAAAGAACATCCTTACGAGAAAGGTCGATTTTTCCCATTTTATCAACGGAAATTACCTTTACTTGGATTTTGTCCCCTTCGGAAACAATGTCACGAACCGATTGCACTCGTTTCACATCTAGTTTAGAGATATGGCAGAGACCTTCTTTTCCTGGCAAAATTTCAACAAAAGCACCAAAGTCAGCAATTCGTTTGATGACACCGTCGTAGATTTTACCTACTTCGATTTCTTCAAAGATACCGTCGATCATAGCAATGGCTTTGTCTTTAGACTCTTCACTTGGTGAAGCAATGGTTACTTTACCTGTGTCATCCACAGAAATTTCAGAGCCCGATTGTTCAATGATCGCACGAATCATTTTACCACCAGGGCCAATGAGTTCGCCAATACGATCTTTAGGAATTTGTTTCAGAGTGATGCGTGGTGCATTGTTACTCAAATTTCCTTTTACGGAAGAAATCGCTTTGTTCATTTCCCCAAGGATATGGTCACGACCGACTTCTGCTTGTTCAATGGCTTTTTGTAAAACTTCCAAACCAAGTCCATTGACTTTTAGATCCATTTGGAAAGCAGTGATTCCTTTTTTGGTTCCTGCTAGTTTGAAGTCCATGTCACCAAAGTGGTCTTCGATTCCGGCAATGTCAGAAAGAACCGCAAATCGACCTTTTTCATCACTGAAAAGACCCATTGCAATTCCAGAAACTGGACCAGAAATCGGAACTCCACCAGCCATTAGAGCCAAGGTTCCCGAACAAACGGAAGCCATAGAGGAAGATCCATTGGATTCTAAAATTTCAGAAACAATACGGATGACATAAGGAAAGTCTGCCTGAGTCGGTAGAACTTTTTTAATCGCACGTTCCGCCAAGTTTCCGTGACCTATTTCACGACGACCAGGACCTGAGTTACGACGCACCTCTCCCACAGAGAATGCTGGGAAATTGTAGTGCAACATAAAGTTCTTCTCTTTCGAACCTTCCAAAGTTTCGTATCTTTGGTTGTCAGAAGTTGTTCCTAGAGTGACAACACCAAGTGATTGGGTTTGTCCACGAGTGAACACTGCCGAACCATGAGGCCCAGGAAGGACATCCACTTCACAAGAAATTTGACGAATTTCATTGGTTTTACGACCGTCAAAACGAATTCCTTCGCCGAGCACAAGTTCGCGAACCACTTCATATTCTAATTCATGTAAGAAATGTTTGATATCTTTTGATTTGTCTTCTGGAGCGAGTAGAGTTTTAAAATGTTCTACAGTCTCTTTGTTGATGGCTTTGATGTCATCGTTACGTTTTGCTTTGTCTGCGTTTTTGTTCGCAGCAGTCAAACGGTCAAAAGCAAACGCACGAATTTTAGCATGGAGGTCTTTATCAGGAGCTTTTAAAACAACTTCCTTTTTTACCGTTCCATTTTTCTTAGCCAACTCTTCTTGCATCGCCACAGCAACCTTCAATTGTTCCTGTGCAAAACGAAGTGCTGCCATCATATCATCTTTGGAGATTTCGTTTGCTTCCCCTTCGATCATTACGATGGCATCTTTGGTTCCCGCAACTACCAAATCCAAATCAGATTTTGTAATTTCTTCGTTTGTAGGGTTGAGAACAAATTCTCCACCGATACGACCGATACGAGCACCAGCGATAGGGCCAGCAAATGGAATCGAAGAAACAGAAAGTGCCGCCGAAGCTGCGTTAATCGCATGGCCTTGGACAGATACTTGTTTGTCTGCTGATAATACTTGAACGAGAAGTTGTACTTCTGAGAAGTAACCTTCTGGAAACATAGGGCGAATGGGACGATCGAGAATTCGAGAGAGTAAAACTTCGTGTTCTGCTGGTTTTGCTTCGCGTTTGAAGTAACCACCAGGAAAACGACCTACAGAATAGGCTTTCTCTGTGTATTCGCAAGTGAGTGGGAAAAAATCTTGTCCTTCTTTTGGTTCGTCAGCCGCACAAACTGTGGCAAGGAGAACCAAATTTCCGGTTTTGTATACAACCGACCCGTGAGCTTGTTTCGCCCACTTGCCGGTCTCAATGGTGATAGAGTCTCTACCCCAAGAACCAGTGAACTCTGTAGCCATAGGAATTACTTCCTAAGGCCGAGTTTTTCAATCAGCTTTTTATAACTTTCTACGTTGGACTTTTTAAGGTATTCCAACAAACTCTTTCTCTGGTTCACCATTGCGATTAGACCGCGGCGAGAGTGAAAGTCCTTCTTATTCGCTTTGAAATGCTCAGTAAGGTCTTTGATTCGAGAGTCGAGAAGAGCGATTTGTACTTCTGCAGAACCTGTGTCGTTTGGTTTGCTACCGAATGTAGCAATGATCTGCTGTTTTTGTTCTTTTGTGATCATACTAGTGTCCAGATTTTAAGAAGGACTCATTTAGAAAACATAATTTTTGCAGAAGGGTCAAAAAATACTTTTCTGTACCGGTAAGGAATGTGCTCCGGTTTCCCTTCGTAATCACACCAAGCAAGGATGGTTTTTTCATCTGCATCCACAATATAAAACCCGTTTTCGACAGGCTTTGGGAGTTTGTCCCAAATGTATCCGCCATGGATGACGGCTTTTTTTTCCGCTTCGTCTACGATCCGAACAGGAAGTGGGAAAACTTCTTTCCAATTTCGTAAGTCTTTGGAGGAAATTTGGTCTAGGGTTCCCACTCCATCCAAATTGTATTCCCCAATGGATTCCCGCACGAGCCTGCCAAGGGAAAGGGGGATGCCCCATTTCTCGGAAAGGTCGAGGATGATTTTACGAATGTAAGTTCCAGAACTCACATGGATCCGAAACGAAAATCCAAGTTCAGTCTGCATGACATCTGCGACCTTATCGATTCTAATGGGCCTTTCTTTTTCTTCCACAGGCGAGCCTTCCCGAACTAAATCGGATTGGCGTTTCCCACCGACTTTTAGAGCCGAAATTTTGGGTGCTTTTTGGGATGTCAGTGCCGTGAGTTTTTTTAGTTCCTCTTCCAATTGTTGGATTGGAAATTCGGATGCAAAACGGGGACGGATTGTATTTCTTTCGTCCACTTCCACCACCCCATCTGGATCTCCCGAATCGGTTTTTAGACCGACCACCACTTCCGCAAAGTAAGATTTATCTTTTCCAAGAAATACTTGGGAGAACGCAGTGTAATCCCCACAAGGTAAAATGAGTAGGCCTTCGGCAAACCGGTCCAAAGTTCCGGTATGGCCCACCGATTTCTGACCTAAGATCCGTTTGGTTTTTAGAACCAAATCGGAACTTGTGATCCCTGGTGGTTTGTAGACAAATAAAAATCCAGAATGGTAGGGTTTAGACATAGGATATGGCCACCTAATCAAAGCAAGTTGTCTTTTGAGTGTATAATCACACGAAAGGAAATTTTCCTTCGGCTATTTGATGACTCTTCGTTCTAACAACAACCATCCATTTCTCTTTAGGATGGTGATTTTGGATCCAGATCGGAATCATCATCCTCATCTTCGGTTTCAGATTCTTCTGGATGGAGTTCTTCAAAAAGAGTTTTGGGAGCAGACTCATCGATCAGACGATTCACTTCCAAACTTTTGATGTAATTATTGTCCCAGACAAAACTAAACTTGGGATTGGTATGTAAGTGGAGATTTTTTCCCACAAGGGAAGAAAGAAAACCAGCACAAGAAACAAGTCCTTGTGTGAGTTTTTTCCTTTCATTGTTATTACATAGAGCAGTGAAATAAACTTTCGCATACTTGAGATCTTCGCTGATCTCAATCCGATGGAAACTTGGTAAAAAGACCCTAGGGTCTTTTACCTTGCCTTCCAAAATTGCTGTGGAGATAAGGCGAATGATCTCCGATTCGAGTTTTTTCATTCGAATGGGATTCATTTACGCTACCTTACAGTTTACGAGCAATCTCTCGGATCTCGTATGCTTCGATTTCATCACCCACGGAAAAGTCGTTGAAACCATCGAGTAAGATACCGCACTCAAATCCAGTAAGAACATCGGCCACATCGTCTTTCATACGTTTGAGGTTTTTGATCTTACCTTCCCAAGTGATTTCACCAGACTCGCTAGAGATCACACGAACATAAGCTTGTTTTGTGACCTTACCAGATTTCACCATACAACCTGCGATGTTACCCACTTTAGAAATTTTGAATACGTCTCGGATTTCAACTTTACCGATTACGTTTTCTACTTTTTCAGGTTCGAGCATTCCTTCCATGGAAGCTTTCACTTCGTTCACAACATCGTAGATGATACTGTAGTATTTGATTTCTACTTTTTCTTTCTCAGCAAGTGAAACTGTTTTTGGATTCGCACGAGTGTGGAAACCAATCACAATTGCATTCGAAGCCGATGCCAAAATGATATCGGAATCAACAATGGCTCCTGTTCCTGCATGGATTACGTTGAGGCGAACATCCGCAGTGGAAAGTTTTTCCAACGCTTCTTTGACCGCTTCTGTCGATCCACGCACGTCCGCTTTGATAATGACTTTGAGTTCTTTGAGAGCACCTTGTTTGATGATCTCACTCATGTTGTCGAGAGTCACACGAGTGGCCGCGTTTTTCGATTGGCCAAGTCTTTCATAATCTTGACGGCTATGAGAGATTGAACGTGCCTCTTTGTCATCAATCACCACATCAAATGGTGCTCCTGCATCTGGAACTCCATCAAGTCCTGTCACAAGGGCAGGGAAAGATGGGCCAGCTTCACGGATCGAATGACCAAGGTCATCATACATAGCGCGCACACGACCTGCGTGAACTCCGGCAACAAAAGCATCTCCTACACGAAGAGTTCCGTTTTGGATGAGAACTGTTGCCACAGCACCACGACCTGGATCGAGTTTTGCTTCTACAATGGTTCCTTTTGCTTTTCGTTTTGGATTGGCTTTGTGGTCGAGAAGTTCTGCTTGGATGAGAAGCATCTCGAGAAGTTTATCAATACCAATGTTATTTTTAGCTGAAATTTCACAGAAGATGGTTGTTCCACCCCATTCTTCTGGTTGTAAGCCGTAGTTAGAAAGTTCTTGTCTCACCTTTTCTGGGTTTGCTGCTGGTAAATCAATTTTGTTTACAGCAACAATGATAGGAACTTCCGCTTCTTTGGCGTGGTTGATGGCTTCAATCGTTTGAGGCATCACCCCATCGTCGGCTGCAACAACGAGCACAACAATGTCGGTTACGGAAGCACCACGTGCTCTCATGGAAGTGAAGGCCTCGTGACCAGGAGTATCGAGGAAGGCAATCTTACCACGGTTGGTTTCTACTTGGTAGGCACCAATGTGCTGAGTGATTCCGCCTGATTCCCCTTCTGCCACTCGTGAAGAACGAATGGTATCAAGAAGTTTTGTTTTACCATGGTCAACGTGACCCATGATAGTCACCACAGGAGGACGAGTGATATAATCTTCCGGTGCATCCTTTTCTTCTTCGATGACAGTTTCATCGTAAAGGGAAACAATCTTCACCTTACAACCGTAATCATCTGCAAGGATGGATGCCGTTTCTGCATCGATCACATTGTTGATGGTCACCATCATCCCCATTTTCATGAGTTTGCTAATGACTTCACCAGGTTTTAAATTCAGTTTTTTAGCGATCTCTCCCACTTGGATGTTTTCCAAAATGGAGATTTCTTTAGGAACAGCTGCGAGAGCTGCAGCCTGCGCCTTTTGTTTGCGGAAAGATTGTTTGAAAAACTTAGTGTTTTCGTTTTCTTCTCTTCCGCCTTTTTCTTTATCGAATACTTTCTTTTTGGCGCCACTGGCACCACCAGCTCCTGGAATCCCACCAGGTGCACCAAACGGAGCATCGCCAGGAGGTCTTCCGGCACCAGGGCCACCTTGACCAATGGGTCTAGCCCCACGGTTTCCTTGGTATCCGCCAGGGCCACCTTGTCCAGGTCCACGATTCCCTTGGTAGCCACCGCCTTGTCCGGGGCCACGATTCCCTTGGTAGCCACCGCCGCCTTGTCCAGGTCCGCGATTCCCTTGGTATCCACCGCCACCTTGTCCAGGTCCACGATTCCCTTGGTATCCACCGCCGCCTTGTCCGGGGCCACGATTCCCTTGGTATCCGCCACCTTGTCCAGGCCCGCGATTCCCTTGGTATCCACCGCCGCCTTGTCCATCTTGCCTTTGTGGGCGTGGACTTGTGGGGCGAGAGACAATCGGATTACGATCTTCTTTTCTAAAATATCCTTGGTTTCCTCCTCCTTGTTGGCCGCCTTGGCCACCACCGGAACGGTAGTTAGGAGAAGAAGTATCACCAGAAAGAATGGATTCGGGTTTACGATCCATCGGAGGTCTTTCTCGTTCTGGTTGTGGTTCCGGTTTTCTTTCTGGCCGGGACACAATTGGTGATGCTTGGGAAGGAGCTTGTGGACCGGAACCGAGTCCCTGTCTTTTGGCTTCCTCACGAATGAGTTCATTCAAATCCTTTTTTTTGTCCGAAGCCGCAGAAGTGGCTTTAGGTTCAGCACTTTGCGGGCTTGGACTTCCGGATTCTTTTTTCTCATCTGCAGGTGCCGCTTTTTTCTTGATGACAAGTTTTTTCTTGGTTTTGTCACCACTGGCTCCCTGCTGGAGGGTTTCTTTAATCGATTTTTGCTCTTCCATAGTATGCCTTAAAACTTAACCCTCTTCTACCCATTCGATAGATTCACGAAGCAGACGCAAAATTTGTTCTGCTGTTGTTTTCCCGATTCCGGAAATTTTCGAAAGTTCCTCTTGGCTGAACTCGAGAAGGGTTTCCACGTTTTTGATCCCGCCGGCTTCGAGAAGACCAACGATCCTTGGAGTGAGACCCGGAACTTCGGATAACGGAGTGTATCCGGAATCCTCTTCTTCCTCGTCTGCACTTTCACCATATTGGTCATCTGACTCTTCCATTGCTTCTTGTTGTGCATTGAAGAGCCGATCCAGTTTTTCACGAGCTTCTGGAGAAGCGAGTTCTTGGTTGTATTGGGATACAGTTTTGATATCAATTTTGAAACCGGAAAGTTGGGATACGAGTTTTACATTCGATCCGTTGATTCCGATGGCAAGAGAAAGAGATTCATCGGGAACGATGACAAGAGCATCTCCTCTTTTTCTATCCACATGCACTTCTACTGGTTTCGCAGGAGAAATGGCATTGGCGATAAACACACTTGGTTCATCCGAGTGAAGGACAATGTCGATCCTTTCATTTCCAAGTTCACGAACGATGGCTTGGATCCGAACACCCTTCATCCCTACGCAGGCTCCCACAGGATCTACGTCAGACTTACTAGTGGTAACAACCACCTTAGTTCTGTAAGATGGGATACGAGCAACATCACGAATTTCCACGATGCCATCATAAACTTCAGGAATTTCCATCTCGAAGAGTTTTTTCACAAAGTCACCCGAAGCACGGGAGAGTGTGATGACAGGCATTGGTTCGCGAGGTCTTAGTTCCACACGAGAAATGATGGCTTTCAGACGATCCCCTTGGCGGTATTTTTCCCCAGGGTTTTGGTCTTTTTTCAGCATGATCCCTTCTACCTTACCGAGGTCGATGGACATGATGTCTTTTTTCCAACGTTGGAAATACCCGTGAGTGAGTTCCCCTTCTTTGGATTTATACTCTTGGTAGAGTAAATCCTTTTCCATATCGCGAAGGCGTTGGAAAACCATTTGTTTGGCTTGGCTAGAAAGAACACGAGACAGGTCTTGTGGTTTTTCAAACACTCTTAATTGGGTTCCTACTTGCGCAGAAGGATCCAATTTGGTTGCCTCTTCTAAAGATATCTCTAGAGGGTTTGTTGTTTTATCTTCTACCACGTCACGAAGGACAGAGATGATGATTTCGTTTTTGTTGTCGGAACCGAAGTCTACTTGGCAACGGTCATCTGTCTCCGCTTCCAAACCGACTTTTTTGCGATAGGCGGCGAGAAGTGAGTCTCGGATGACACCGAGTACGAGTTCTCTATCAAGAGATTTATCCTGACAGAATTGTTGGATGGCTTCGAATAGCCCAGTTTCTTTCGTTGCTTGTTTTGTCGCCATAGTCTTAAATTTCTAAATACAAATTTCCCTTTCGTATTTCTGCGATGGGCATAGATACCGATTTTTGGTTCTTTTTGTGTCGAGTTTTACGATCGTAAAGCGTAAGCTCAACTGAATCCCCCGAAACCGGTCCCAAACGATACAATCGTTTGTCCCATTTCCCTGCTTCCAGCGGCACTTCTAGTTTGACTAAAAGTCCTTGGAAACGACTTAAATCCTCCGGCAGACGCAATGCACGTTCTGCTCCCGCGGAGGAGACTTGGAGAGTGAAATCAAATTCCTCTCCCCATAAATCCAGCTCCTCTTTGAGTCTCCTAGACACAGTCTCACAGTCTTCTAAACTAGCGGAGCCAGTTTTGTCTGTGAGGTGATCCAGTTCAATCTCAATGAGGGCGTGGTTTTTCCGATTCTGTACTTGGAGCGAAAAAAGCGCTAGAGGTGGAGCGAGAACGCGTAAAGTAAGTTCTCTGATGTTTTCCTCGGTATATACCAAACCATTTCCAAAAGATTCCCAAAGGAATCTGTATAAGAGACCCAGCTCATGCTAAAATTTAACATGTCTACTGTCAAGCTAGGAAAAGCGAGTTGTCCTGTAAATAAAAAATTAGGGAATGGATGTTGCACCATGCGAATCCTTTATCTCATCCTCACCCTCTCTTTTTCCGTTTCCTGCCTTCGTTTCCGAGTGGAAAACTTAAAAGAAGAAATCCTATTCCGCATCCCACTGGGACAAACAAATGAGACCTTCGAAGGTGTTGTGGTGAACCAAGTACTCACCAACGTTCCCTTAACCATACCCAACTCCTCCAATATTAGCGCAATGGCGGATAATAAACAAGCCGTAATCAAACTTTTTGATAGAAATGGAAGGCTTGATGCCACTCTCGGGAACCCTGATTTCAAACCCAATTCAGGAATCCCTCATTATCCTTTTCGATTCGGTGGGATTGGGATTGTAGCCATGAATGAAGATGGCGATCTCATTGTGCAAAATAGAATTTCCTCGAAAGGAATGGAACTTCCGCAAGGCCAAGAAAATCTCTACAAAACATACAGTGGTGCTTTTTCTACACAAGGAGCAACGGTTCTACCATCATTTCTCGTACAAATTTCTCAAAAAGGTGTCGTGAAATTTATGTTAGGGGCTTCTGGAAAAAATTCAGAACCCTTTCGTTACATTGAATTCATCCTTCCCGGTGAAGGCGAAAAGTTATTTGTTTACCACCGTATTGCAGAAGAAATGCGACTTTCTTATTTTGAAGAAGGAGAACTCAAAGGAAATCTAAAAGAATCTGGACTTGATGTATTTGCGAGTAACGATGCCAAAGAGTATGACATCACTCTCGATAAACTCCTCCCCCATCCAGAAGGAGAATATGTTCTCGGATCTTTTAGTTATTATTCGAAAAAAGACAAACGATTTAAATTCCGAAGGATCTTCCGTTTTGTTTTTGATTCCAAAAGTTCTGAATTTTTAAAAGAAATCCAAGATCCATCAGAGATTTTATTTTCCATTCGTAATAATGGTGAGTTTTATATTTGGGAAACAGAAGATGGTGGAAACGCGGCAAGGCTCCAAGTCCATGACAAAGAAGGAAACCATATCAATAACAAAAGGATTCCTTTTTCGAGCCCCCGTGGCCAATGGCGAGAAACTTATACAGATGCCTTTGATAATATTTATTCGGTTCGTATCCGCGCAGGGGCTTTAGAAGTCTATCGTTGGATTTAAATGAAACACCAATCTCTTTTCACAAATAACGAATCGAAAGCATTAGATTCTCTTGCCATAAAAGAACTTGGGTTTAAGGAAGAGACCCTAATGGGAATGGCTGCCCTTTCGGTTTTCCATGCCAATGAAGATTTATGGAAAACTGCGGAATCTATTTGGATTCTTTGTGGGACAGGAGGAAATGGTGGGGATGGTTATGCCCTCGCTCACATCCTGCACCAAGAAGGTTTTCAGGTTCGCTGTTTCTCTACTGCACCAAACAAAAATGAGGCGGGGAAATTTTACGAATCTTTAGTTTCAAAAACACTCGGTTCCACTAGTAACTTAGAAGATTTTTACAAGGACTGGGAAGAAGCGGAAGAAGATTCAGTCCTTCTCGTGGATGCCCTTCTTGGAACTGGGTTTCAAGGAGAACTCTCAGAAGAACTAAAAGAACTGATTGATACCGTGAATGATTCGGATGTATTTTTTTACAGGTTGTCACTAGATACAGCAAGTGGTTGGAACCCTTATTTTCTGGGGGAAAAAAACAGGGAAGCCCACCCTTTTATTTTTGCCGATTCCATTGAAGAACTAGGCACAAGGAAATGGGAAAACATTGGTTTTATTTATGAAAAAGATTCCATCATTCCTAGATATTACGAATCCATTGGATTTCCTGTTCGTTCCCACCTAAATAAAGATAACTTTTCGAATCGGTATTATTTAGAAGCGGATCCAGAATCGGCAATCCAAGCCATAAAAAGAAAAAACAAAGATCATAAAT